>JBDSRZ010000199.1:0-2965 GCA_039929025.1 Usitatibacter sp.
AGCTGGCTGCAGAGCTGCACCTCGCGCTGGAAGCGGGCGAGCGCCTCGTCGGTCGCGAGGTGGGGCTTCAGCACCTTCACCGCCACCGGGCGCTCCAGGCGTGCATGCCGTGCCAGGTAGACGTTGCTCATGCCGCCCGCGCCGATCTCGCGCTCGATGCGGTACTCGCCCAGGCGCCGTGCCTCGCGCATGCGAACTCGCACCGCCCATAGCGAGGTGCTGGCAGCAGCGGTCATGGCGACCAGCACCAGCGCGAACAACACCTCGAACGCAGTCTGCAGGTACTTCAGCGCGCCGTAGGCCTCCGCGGCATCCACCTCGACCGCCACCGCCATGCGCGCATCGGGGAGCCAGCGCCATGCGCCGATGACCTCGGCGCCGCGGTAGTTGCGATAGGGCTCGAGGATCACGCCCTCGTTGCCCTCGACGTGAGCGAGCGCCGCGCGCGCGAGCTCGGTAAGCGGCCGTTCGGGCGGGTGCGCCTGGGGTTGAAATCCGCGCAGCAGGTCGCCGCCCGGATCGCGGACTGGCAGCCCACTCGCGGAAGCGGCGCCCTCCGCTCGGGCGAGATCGGCGCCATAGCGGCTGTCGGTGGTCATCCTCCCGTCTTCATCGAATGCGTAGGCGTCGCGCGAGGTACCACCGCCCGTCAGCACCAGCAGCTTCGCGAAGCGCCCGGCGGCAACGCGCCCGAACCCCAACGCGGCGACCACGCTGCCATCCTCCGCGCGCACCGGAGTTTCCACCCAGACGAGCGGCCCTTCGGGCGCCCCCGATCCGACCACCCCTACCCGGTCGGCCTCGCTCCACGGCCCCACGAAGACCGTCTTTCCTTCGAACACCGGGGCGATCGCGGCGGTAAATTTCGGCGCCGCCTCCAGGCCGCAATAGCGCGGATGGGGGGACGAGATGATGCGGCCGTCGCGCGCCATCAGGTTGAATGCCGAGATTTCCTCGAGCGCCGAGTAGGGCGCGATCTCGTCACGCATGGCGCGCTGCGGCGCCGGCGAGCAGGCCTGTCCGGCCGCGGCGAGAGCCGCCAGCGCCGCCGCCTCGCGCTGCACCGCCGGCGTGGAAGCCCACCTTTCCGCGTCGCGCATCTTCTCGTCGATCCAGAGCTGCAGCACGCGCGCTTCGGCCTCGAGGAGCGATGCGAGCCCGGCCGAACGCGCGTCGCGCAACGAGCCGCGTACGTGCGAGTACGCCCAGCCGCCGACGATCGCCACCACCACGAGCGCCGCCAGCATCGCAACGACGGTGAGCCAGAAGCGCCGCTGCGCCTCGCTGATCCGCGGCGCGTGAAATGGCCCGAGCTGCGCCGCGTCATCGACGGCCGGGGATGGCGGGATTCGCGCCAAGCGCCGCCCTAGCCCGTGGCGAGCGCGAGTTGCACCAGCTCGGCGACCGAGTTGACCTCGAGCTTGTCCATGATCCTCGCGCGATGCGCCTCGACGGTCTTGATGCTGATGTCGAGGCCTTCGGCGATCTCGCGGTTCATCCTGCCGGCGATCACAAGGGCCAGCACCTCGCGCTCGCGCTGGGTGAGCGTGGCCAGGCGCTCGCAGTGCACGCGCCTTGCCACGGAGGCAGCGCGTGCCTGCGTGTCGCGCCCGATGCATTCCTGCACCAGCTTCACCACGCGGCGGTAATCGAAGGGCTTCTCGATGAAATCGATCGCCCCTTCGCGCACCGCCTTTACCACCTTCGGCACGTCGGCGCGACCCGACAGGAAGATCACCGGAAGCCGCACCCCATGCTCCTTGAGGTGGCGCTGCAGGTCGAGCCCGCTCATGCCGGGCATGTTGAGGTCGACCACCAGGCAGCCGGGCCGGTCTTCGCCATAGTTTGCGAGGAAGGCGCGCGCATCGGGGAAGACCTCGACCGCGAGGCCGTCGCGCTTCATCAGCCACGCCAGCAGCTCGCGCGTCGAGTTGTCGTCGTCGACGACGAACACCGTGGGGCGGGTCATGCGCCCGGCCCCTCGGCGGATAGGTTGCGCGCGCCCATGGATGGCGAATTCTACCGTGGGCCCTCGTTCGCGCTTGAGGCGGCGGACCGGGAGTAGAGTCTGGCCAACGCGCCACCGAAAATGTGCATGGCCAAGAAAGTCCTGATCGCCGACGACGAGCCGAACATCGTCACCTCGCTCGAGTACCTGATGGCCAAGGGCGGCTACCAGGTTGCCGCGGCGCGCAACGGCGAGGAAGCCCTCGCGCTGGTGGAGAGCTTCGCGCCGGACCTCGTGCTGCTCGACGTGATGATGCCGCAGCGCAGCGGCTTCGAGGTTTGCCAGAGGATACGCAGCCGCGCGGACTGGCGGCACATCCGCATCGTGATGCTCTCGGCCAAGGGCCGCGAGGCCGAGGTGACCAAAGGGCTCTCGCTCGGCGCCGACGCCTACGTGACCAAGCCCTTCTCCAACCGCGAGCTGGTCGCCCGGGTCGCGGCACTGCTCGGAGAGGACGCGATACCGGACGGCGCATGACGCATCCTGAAGGAAGGCTTCCTGCAGGCGCGCAAGCTGCAAAGCCGCCTCGCCCTCGACAACCAAGTCTGTTGCCCCCCGGCCGGGCCGGGTTTACCCTAATAGCCTTACCGTGGCGCGCCGGGATATGATGCCCACGGCGGAGCATCCGGCCTGAGAATGCCGTCTGCAAGAAAATATATAGAGGAGGAGGAAAAATGCAGCTCACCGAAAAGCATCAGGAGTACTGGCGCAAGAACCTCACCATCACCGCAATCCTGCTGTCAATCTGGTTCATCGTCACCTTCGTGGAAGCCTGGTTCGCGCGCGAGCTGAACCAGATGAGCTTCCTCGGGTTTCCCTTCGGCTTCTACATGTCGGCCCAGGGATCGCTGATCATCTACGTGATCCTGATCGGGACCTACGCTTGGTACATGAACAGGCTGGACGTCGAATACGGCGTCGATGAAGGAGACGACTGACATGAGCGCATATATCCAG
>JBDSRZ010000200.1:0-14916 GCA_039929025.1 Usitatibacter sp.
ACTTGAGGTACATGCGCAGCAGCATCGACACCCAGTCCTGCGCCTCGGTGCCGCCTTGGCCGGCGTTGAGATCGATGAAGCAGCTGTTCGGATCCATCGGATCGTTGAACATGCGGCTGAACTCGAGGTGCTCGACCAGCCTGCGGGCCTCGTCCACGTCGCCGGAGACCGCCTGCAGCGTGTCCTCGTCGCCCTCGGCCCTGGCGAGGCCGAAAAGCTCGGCGGAGTCCTTGAGGTTGGCGTCGATCTTCTCGATCGTGCCCACGGCCGACTCGAGCGTGCTTCTTTCCCGGCCGAGGTCCTGGGCCTTCTTCGAATCGTTCCAGACCGCGGGATCCTCTAGGGCGCGCGCGACCTCGACCAGGCGCGACTTCTTGGCGTCGTAGTCAAAGATACCTCCGCAGTTCCTGCGCTCGGGCGGCGAGGTCCTGGAGGGTGTTGTCGATCAGGTTGATGCGGTCGGCTTCCATCGCTCGAATTATACGGGCACGACTAAACCGGGGACGTACCCTCATTTCGCCCGATGAAATAGGGGTACGTCCCCGGTTACGCGGTCACGTGCTCGATCACGAGCTGCAGGGTGGTGTCGCCCTGGTACTCGTTCAGGTCGAGCCGATACACCGCCTCGATCGACTCCGCCAGCGCGTCGGCTGAACCGAAGCGGATGGCGCCGAAGTGCCGCCCGCCCAGGCCGAGTGTCAGCCGCGTGTGCTTCTCGCCCACGACCTTCTGCGCCTCGACCCGGAAGCGCCCCGTGAAGCGGGGCTCGGGGAAGCCCTGGCCCCAGACGTGCCCCCGCAGCAGCTGGGCGAAGTCATGCGTCATCTGCGCGGCCTCGAGCGCGCCATCGGTCTCGATCGTCTGCGCGAGGTCGGCGACCGTGAGGCTCTCGCGTGCCACGGCCTCGAACGCTGCGCGAAAGGTGTCGAGCCCGTCGGCCGCGATGGTGCAGCCGGCGGCGGCCGCGTGGCCGCCGAAGCGCTCGATGAGGCCCGGACAGCGCTTGTCCATCAGGTCGAGCGCATCGCGCAGGTGCAGCGCTGCGATCGAACGTCCCGATCCCTTCAGCCGCGCGCCGTCGGTGGCGAAGGCGAACACCGGCCGGTTCAGCCGGTCCTTGAGGCGCGAGGCGAGCAGTCCCACCACGCCCTGGTGCCATTCGGTGCGGTGGATGGCGAGCGTGTAGTCGTCGCCCGCCTCGACCGAGGAGAGCATCGCGAGCGCCGAGGCCTGCATCTCGCCCTCGATCTCGCGCCGCTCGCGGTTCAGCTTGTCGAGGCGTTCGGCCATCGCCATCGCCTGCCCGGGATCGTCGCAGGTGAGGCACGCGATTCCTAGCGACATGTCGTCGAGACGGCCGGCGGCGTTCAGCCGCGGCCCGACCGCGAAGCCGAGGTCGTAGGCGGTGGCGGAGCGCATGCTGCGCCCGGCGGCGTGGAAGAGCGCGGCGATGCCGGCGCACGCCTTGCCGGCGCGGATGCGCGCGAGCCCCTGGGTCACGAGGATGCGGTTATTGGTGTCGAGGCGGACCACATCGGCCACCGTGCCGAGCGCGACAAGATCGAGGAGCGCGGCGAGGTTGGGTTCGGGGGTGCTTGCATAAGCGCCGCGGCGGCGAAGCTCGGCGCGCAGCGCCAGCATCACGTAGAAGATCACGCCCACTCCGGCGAGGTGCTTGCTCGGGAAGCCGCATCCGGCCTGGTTGGGATTCACGATGCACGCGGCCGCGGGCAGCGTGGCACCCGGCAGGTGATGGTCGGTCACCAGCACGCGCATGCCGAGGCGGTTGGCCTCCGCGATCCCCTCGACCGCGGCGATGCCGTTGTCCACGGTGATCAGCAGGTCGGGCGAGCGCTTGGCCGCCTCGCGCACGATCTCCGGCGACAATCCGTACGAATGCTCGAAGCGGTTGGGGACGATGTAGTCGACGTGCGCGCCCATCGAGCGCAGCGCGCGCACGCCCACGGCGCAGGCGGTGGCGCCGTCGGCATCGTAGTCGGCGACGATCAGCATGCGTTGGCCGGCGGCGATCGCGTCGGCCAGCAGGCGCGCGGCCGTGTCGATGTGGGTGAGGCGCTCCGGGGAGACGAGCGACTGCAGGGTGGTGGCGAGGTCGTCCATCGAGGTGAGCCCGCGCGCGGCGTAGAGGCGGGCAAGGCGCGGATCGCAGCCCGCGGCCACGAGGCGCGCGCGCGCCGCTTCGTCGATCTCGCGGCAGGCGACGTCAGCCATGGGCGGCGAGCGGCTTGCGCTTGCGCAGCCAGCGCCAGCGCGCACCGGCGGTCACGTGGGCGACGAGCGTATCGTTGCGCGCCGGAAGGATGATGCGCACCGCTTCGAAGCGCTCGACGGCGTCGGCCAGGCCCACAAACCAGTCGTCGTCGAGCTTTTCGGCGGCTTTCTTCCACGCCGCGCGATCGCCGCGGCGCGAGGCGGCGGTGAGCGAGTCGAGTACCACGAGCACGGTCTGCCCGGCGGGCACGGCATCGAGGGTCGTTGCGTCGCGCGGCAGCGGCGCCACGCGGGTGGATGAAAGGATTCCCAGCCCGCGAGCGAACGGGTCGTCGGCGTAGACCAGCGCATAGGGCTTCGAAACGCCGGCAGGCATCGCGCCCCCGCCCCAGAACCAGACGCTGTTGATCGCCGGCAGACCCTGCGCTTCGCGCCGCTGGTTCACCTCGTGGCCGGAAAACACCATCTGCGTTTCGGTGATCGCCGAGCGCCAGTTGATGCGGCCCTCGCCTTGCGGCAGCAGCCCGAAGATGTTGCGACCGAGGGCCGCGTCGAGCGCGATGGTCGTGGGGAGCTCGCCTTCGGGGACGCGCACATACCAGCGCTCCGGGACCGGCGCCCGGAACTCGAGCCCGTCGCCGCGGAAGAGCGCCTGCAGCTCGGCCACAAGCGCGTTCGCCTCGTCGCGCGTCACGCCCAGCACCGCCGAGTGGTGCAGCGACACGGCATCCTGCCCCACGCGCAGGTGTACCGGATCGGCCCGCAGCCAGTTTCCCTCGTGATGACCCTCGTCGGCGCACAGCGAGACGGCGGCCACCGGTCGCGGTGCGGCGAGCGAATATGCGCTCGCAAGGAGCTCGTCCGGTGTCGTTTCGGAGCGGCGCGCGCGATCGGCCCGCGTGAGCCAGCGCTCGAGGGCGGGCATGCGCAGTTCATCGTGGGCGGAGGGCTCGTCGCCGAGCGGGAGAAGGTCGGGTACGAGCAAGTCGAGAGGCACCGCGAAAGGATACCGGGCGCCGGCTCGCCGCGCGCAATCCCGACAGGGTGTCGATCGCCGGTGAGTTGGCGCGATGACAAGCGGCCAGCATTAGTCGGTTCTATAGCATAGGAAAAGGCCGTTCTATGGCATAATAGATGCATTATGGTGGAGTTTTCTGAAGTGGGAGGGTTGCTCCAGATCTGGGGTGGCCGACTGCGCGCTGCGCGGATTGAGCGAAACGACTCGATGCAGGTCTTTGCCGCCAGGATTGGCGTGTCCGAGGGGACGGTACGGGACATGGAGCGGGGGGCGAGGACGGTGCAGATCGGGACTTGGCTCAACGCTCTTGCCGCGCTCGACCGCCTGGATGAGGTCGCCCGCGTGCTCGAGCGGCGGGAGAGCCTGATCGATCGTGCGCGGAGACTCGCGGCAGAGAAGCCGCGGGCGCGCGCATACAGCCGCAAGCGGCGCCCGTGATTCGGCTCAACGTCTGGATGCGGTTGCCCGACGGCACCGTTCGCCTCGCCGGCGAAGTGGTCGCGACCGATCCGACGCCGGACGGAAAGTTCGAGACCGAATTCGAATATGCGACAGAGTGGATCGACCACCCTCGCTCCTTCGATCTCGATCCCGCCTCGCTCCCGAGGGGCCGCAACCGGCGCTTCCCGGCGACCAGTTTCCAGCCGCCTCTCGCGGTCTTCGAGGATGCGCTTCCCGACGATTGGGGACGGCGGCTCATGGCGATCGCGATCAGGGCCGAGGGAAAGAAGCCCACGTTGCCGCAGTTTCTGCGGCGCATGGGCGCGGATGGCGTGGGCGCTCTGGCATTCTCGGACGGGGGGCAGCCGCCGCAGGGGTCCGAGACAGCGGACAAGGGAGAGCTCGCCGAGCTTCTCGATGCCGCCTTCGCCTTCGAGGCAGGGCGATTGCCGCACGACCATCGATTCAGGCGCCTCATGGAAGCGGGGGGCACCGCGGGTGGGGCGCGGCCGAAGGCGCTGCTGCACGACAAGGGTGTGGAGTGGATCGGCAAGTTCCCGAGCCCCCTGCGTGATGAGCAGCATGATGTCGTCGGCCTCGAGGCCACTTGCATGGAGCTTGCGCGGCGCGCGGGACTCGACGTGCCCGAAACGCGACTTCAGCCGACCGGAAAGCGAAGGATCCTGCTGGTGCGGCGTTTCGACGTCTCGGAGGAGGGCGGGCGCTTCCACATGCTGAGTTTCCGGTCGCTCTGCAAGGAGCGCCCGGGAGTCTTCGTCATCGGCTACGACGGGCTTGCGGAGGCGTTGCGCAAGTATTCAGCCGATCCCGCGGCGGATGTGAGGGCGCTCTTTCGGTACGCAGCATTCAATGCCGCCATCGGGAACGTCGACGATCACCTCAAGAACTTCTGGATGGTCCACCGCGATGAAGGGTGGCGGCTTGCGCCCGCGTTCGACCTGGTTCCCGATACGGGCCCGAAGGTCGAGCACACCTTGGCCTTCGGGCTGCAGCTTGCGTGTCCGACATGCGAAGTGCTGACACATATCGGACGGCGCTGGGGGGTTGGGGACGCCGGGAATGTCGTCTCCGAAGTCGTGGCCGCCGCCGCGCAGTTCCCCGCCGTGGCGAAGGACTTTCGCGTCAAGGGGGCCGCGAGTCTGAAACAGATCAAGGCCGATATCGAGCGGCGGGTGGCGTTGCTGTCGTGATGCCGGGCCGAGCGGAAAATGGTGTCGGAGTCGATTTATCGGATAATTCGACTCCGACACCATTTATTTGCGCCTTGCGACCTTTCGAGCTCTTCGTCGGCCTGCGCTACACGCGCGCCAAGCGACGCACGCACTTCATCTCGTTCATCTCGTTCATCTCGATGATCGGCATCGCCCTCGGCATCTGGGCGCTGATCACGGTGATGTCGGTGATGAACGGCTTCGAGAAGGAGATCCGCGGCCGCATCCTCGGTGCCGCCGCGCACATCCAGGTGCTGGGGCCCGAGGCGGGGCTCGTGGACTGGGAGCAGGTCGCGGCCACCGCCCGCCAGCATCCCGAGGTGATCGGCGTGGCGCCCTTCGTCCAGGCCCAGGGGCTGCTCTCGACGGGATCTGCGGTGCGCGGCGTATACGTGCGCGGCATCGTGCCGGAGAAAGAGGACCAGGTCGCCGACTTCGGCAAGCACATGGTCTCGGGAAGCCTCGCAGCGTTGAGGCCCGGCGAGTTCGGCATCGTGGTCGGCATCGGCATCGCGCGCGCCCTGCAGCTGCGCGTGGGCGAGCGCGTGACGCTCATCTCGCCCCAGGGCCAGGTCACGCCCGCCGGGCTGATGCCGCGGTTGAAGCAGTTCACCGTGGTGGGCATCTTCGCGCTCGACCACAACGAGTTCGACTCCGGCCTCGCGCTCGCGCGCATGGAGGATGCGCAGCTCCTCTATCGCATGGGCGCCGCGGTGAGCGGCGTGCGCCTGAAGGTGCGCGACGTGGACGGCGCCCCGCGGATCGCGCGCGAGCTGGCCGAGCGCCTGCCGCGCGATGCCTACCTCACCGACTGGACGCAACAGAACGTGAACTACTTCCGCGCGATCCAGATCGAGAAGCGGATGATGTTCATCATCCTCACGCTGATCATCGCGGTGGCGGCCTTCAACCTGGTGAGCACCCTGGTGATGGCGGTCACCGACAAGCACCCCGACATCGCCATCCTGCGCACGCTCGGCGCTTCGCCGGCGAGCATCATGCAGATCTTCGTGGTGCAGGGGATCCTGATCGGCCTGGTGGGGACGCTGATCGGCGTGGGCTCCGGCATCCTCACCGCGCTCAATATCGACGTGGTGGTGCCCGCGATCGAGCGCGCCTTCAACTTCCAATTCCTGTCGCGCGAGGTTTACTACATCAGCGAGCTGCCTTCGGACCTCCATTGGCGCGACGTGGCGTGGGTGGCGACGGTGTCGATCGTGCTCTCGCTGGTCGCGACGCTCTATCCCAGCTGGCGCGCCTCGCGCGTGAATCCGGCGGAAGCGCTGCGCTATGAATAGACCCTCTCCCCGGCCCTCTCCCAAAGGAGAGGCAGAGAATGAAGAAAACATCCTGCAGTGCCGCGGCCTCGAGAAGGTCTACGGCCTGGGCGACATCGCGGTGCCGGTGTTGAAGGGGATCGATCTCGACATCCGCCGCGGTGAATCGATCGCGATCGTGGGCGCCTCGGGCTCGGGCAAGAGCACGCTGCTGCACCTGCTGGGCGGCCTCGACCGCCCCACCGCCGGAACGGTGCACCTGCTGGGAACCGACTTGTCATCCCTCGACGCCGCTGCCCAGGGGCGTTTGCGCAACCAGTCGCTGGGCTTCGTCTACCAGTTTCACCACCTCCTGCCCGAATTCTCCGCGCTCGAGAACGTCGCGATGCCGCTCATCATTCGCCGCGCTGGCGAGAAGGATGCCCGAGAGCGCGCGGCTGCGATGCTGGCGGAGGTGGGACTGGAGAACAGGGTCACCCATCGCCCCGGGGAGCTTTCCGGCGGGGAGCGCCAGCGCGTGGCGGTGGCGCGCGCGTTGGTCACCGAGCCTGCCTGTGTGCTGGCCGACGAGCCGACCGGGAACCTCGATCGCGAGAACGCGGCGCGCGTCTTCGACCTGATCCTCGAATTGAACAGCCGCCATTCCGCGGCCTTCGTGATGGTGACCCACGATCCCGAGCTCGCCGCCCGCATGGGGCGGCAGCTTCACATCACCGACGGCAGGATCCTCGGCGCCTGAACAAGCCAATCGCGGACGGGTACTGGCACATCGCGGAGGGGTACTGGCACATCGCGAATGGGTACTGGGGATTTTCAACACAGAGGACGCAGAGGGAACCCCGGAGGTGGCACAGAGGAAAACTATCTGTCATTCGTGACTCCGATCACCGCAGCCACGAACACACACGGGGCATTCCCTCTGTGCCACCTCCGGGGTTCCCTCTGCGTCCTCTGTGTTGAAAATCCCCAGCTCGAAATTCGGGTGGCGCGAAACGGTAGCCGTGCTCCCACCCCGTCCGCTACCTGAGCGCGAAACGCCGGTCGCGCAGGATCTCGGCCAACTGCTGGCGCGCGATCTTCAGGTTCTTGCGATACGGCTCGAGGCGCGCGTCGTCATCGAGCGACAGGCGCGTGGGGCGCAGGCGAACGCCCTCGTAAAGCGGGCAGAGCTCGCGGCGTGCGGCAGCGAGCTCGCGCTCGGCCAGGTCGACGCTGGCGTTGGCGCGCGCGACCTCGGGATCGAAGCCAAGCATCTGCTCCGCGTCTACGAATGCATTGGAGATGGGGCCGGACGTCACTTGCAGTGTGCCTGACGTCGCGCCGAGCGGGCGCTCTTCGAGGATGCGCGCGCCGCTGGGCGGGGTGTCGGAGAAGGTGATCGTGCCGTTCGCATCGACGTACTTGTAGAGCACTCCCGGATGCGACAGGGCCGGCGCGAGGGCCGCGAGAGCGAGTGCCGTGGCTGCGATGCGATTCTTCATGCGGCTACTTTGCCGCCCGAAAACGAAACCTTCGAGACAGCAAAGCGCGATTTTCCTAGCTCGATGGGCTCATCGCCGGGCGGTAAGTCCCGCGCGCCCCTAGGCGGATTCCGACCCTCTTGCCGGAATACCACCCACGGGCCCCGTATTGTCGGGTCGCGCGGCTATCGGGTCTGCGCCTACCCCGTTTCCGGAAAAAGGAGCAATCGCTCATGGGGCGAGCCAGGGAGCGACCGCCCGCATCACGTCGCCAGGCGATTCGATGTGGGCGGCCTTCATCCCCGCGGCGCGCGCCCCGGCGACGTTATCGGCGGTATCGTCGAGGAAGAAGATGCGCCCAAGCGGGATGCCAATCTCGTGGGATACGTACTCGAATGCGGCGCGCTCGGGCTTGCGCGCATCCATCTCGCAGGAAACGAACAGTCGCCGCAGCGGTGCGAGCGCCGCCGCGTAGCGGCTGCGGAAGAAGTCGTAGTGCGTGCGGTTGGTGTTCGACAGCAGGTACTGGGGCATGCGCGGCGCGATGCGGCGCACCGCCTCCACCACCTGGGGATACGCCGGGCCGAATACGCGTTGCCAGCCGTCGGTGAATTCCTCGTCGGTGAGCTCGACCCCGAGCTCCTTGCGCAGCTCGCGATAGTACGCGGGGAGGTCGATCTCGCCGCGCTCGTGCCGCCGGTACGCGCCGCCATGCGCGAAGCGGCTTTTCACCTGCTCGAACGGTACGTACGCGAGCTCCGCCCAGCGCTGGAAGATCCAGTCGAAATCGATCTTGACCAGCACGCCGCCGAAGTCGTACAGCAGGGCATCGATTTCCTCTACCCGCGGAAAATCCGAGGCGACCCCCGCAGCGCTCATCCTTTCGAGTGCAGGGCCACGCGGTTGCCCTCGCAGTCGACGAATACCGCCATATACCCGTATTCCGGGGAGATCTGCGTCTTCGGCACCAGCACCTGGCCCCCGGCCTTGCGCACGCGCTCCAGGGCCACGTCGAGATCGGGATCGGCATTGAGGTAGACGAGGGTCCCGGTCTGCGAGGGCGTATAGAACTCCGGGTGATGGGTGAGCGCGCCGCCTACGCCCTGGGAAGGGTCGATGGGAAACATCGCCATGCGCAGCTTGTTCTGGAGCTCCATCGGCTGCAGCTTGAAGGCGAACACCTGCTCGTAGAACGCGCAGGCGCGCTCCAGGTTGGCGGTGGGAATCTCGAACCAGTCGGCGGCGTTCTTGATCATGGGTTTCCTTGGTTAGAAGCTCACCGGATCGAGCGAGCGCCACTGGTACCAGGTGGCGACCGAGCTGTACGGCGACCAGGCCTTGCCTATGGCGCGCATCTCGTCCCTGGTGAGCGGCTCGCCCTCGTTGTAGTTGCGCTCCATCGCGCGCCTCAGCCCCAGGTCGTCAACCGGAAGCACGTCGGGGCGCTTCATGTGGAAGATGAGGAACATCTCCACCGTCCAGCGGCCGATGCCCTTCACCTCGGTCAGGTCCTCGATGATCGCCTCGTCGGGCATGCGCGCCCAGCGGCGCGGCTTCACCAGCCCCTCGTCGAAGCGCATCGCCAGGTCTTTCACGTAGGCCACCTTCTGGCCGGAGAAACCGCAGGCGCGGAGCTGCGCGTCGCTCAAGCCCCGCACCACGGATGGATGCATCTTGACGGCGCACTCGCTGAAGCGGCCCCAGATGGACTGGGCGGCCTTGACGGAGATCTGCTGGCCCACGATCGAGCGCGCGAGCGTCTGGAAGGCATCGCCGCGCGAGACGAAGTCGGCCTCGGGATAGGCCTTGATGAGCCTCCTCATCACCTTGTCCTTTTTCGCGAGGTGCACGGTCGCTTCGCCCCAGAATTCCGGCTTCATTTCATCCCCGGCAGACGGCAGAGGGCGGGGATGGCGATCACGGCAACGACGAACATGAGCTCGATCCAGGTGAAGCCGGCCGAGCGGGACGGGCGGCCGCGAGATTTTCTCCCTCTCCCCTGGGAGAGGGCCGGGGTGAGGGTCATGCGGGAATCATAGCAAGCCGTATTCGCCGGCGAGGCTCGCGCGTTGGAGGTGGATGCGAATCTTCATCCTCGCGTTCACCCTCGGCACCGTGGCGCTGCAGCAGCAAGCGGAGCTGCCGTTGCTGCGCTGGGCGCTGGCAGGCGCGGCGCTATTGCTTGGCGTGGCGCTGGTGCCGGGTGAAAAGTGGATCGCGCGCGTGCTGCTGATGCTCACAGCGGGAGCCCTTGCGGGATTCGGCACTGCCGCCTGGCGCGCGGAGGTTCGCATGGCGGAGGCCTTGCCTCGCGCCCTCGAGGGCGAGGATGTGGTGGTGACCGGAATCGTGTCCGGGTTGCCGCAGGTCACGTCCAACGGCGTGCGCTTTGCCTTCGAGGTCGAGGAGGGGACTTCCGTGCCGCGGCTCATCTCTCTCGCCTGGTATGAGCCCTGGGGGCAGAGTGTGGCGCCCCAGGTACCCGGGATCGCCGCCGGGCAACGCTGGCAGCTCACGGTGCGCCTGAAGCGCCCGCGCGGACTCTTCAACCCGCACGCTTTCGATTTCGAGGCCTGGGCGCTGGAGCGCGGCATCCGCGCGACGGGGTATGTGCGCACCAAGCCTGGCTACCAGCTCCTTACCGTGCGCGTCGACGGCTGGCCGTACACGCTGCATCGCTGGCGCGGCGAGATCCGAAACGCGATGACGGCGCGCCTGGGCGATGCACGCCTCAAGGGGGTGCTGGTCGCGCTTGCCGTCGGCGACCAGGACGCCATCGCGGCCGACGATTGGGAGGTCTTCTGGCGCACGGGCGTCGGTCATCTGATGAGCATTTCGGGCCTGCACATCACCATGCTCGCGGGCCTGGCATTCGCGTTCGCCTCGTTCCTGTGGGTGAGGATTCCTTTCCTCACACTGCGCCTTCCCGCGCGCAAGGCGGGCATCGTCGCGGGCGTGGCCGCGGCGCTCGCCTATTCGCTCCTCACGGGCTATGCGGTGCCGGCGCAGCGCACCTTCTGCATGCTCGCGGTGATCGCGCTCTGCGTGCTTTGCGACCGGCACGGATCGCCCTCGCGCGTGCTGGCGCTGGCGGTGCTCGCGGTGCTGCTGCTCGATCCCTGGGCGGTGCTCGCCGCGGGATTCTGGCTCTCCTTCGGCGCGGTCGCCGCCATCTTCTACGTGATGGGGCTGCGCGCCGGGAGGCAGGGCCGGCTCGCAGGCGCGGTGCGCGAGCAGCTCGCGGTGACGGTCGCGATGGCGCCGATGCTGGTGGCGCTCTTCCAGGAGCTGTCGCTCGTCTCGCCGCTCGCGAACGCGTTTGCGATCCCGATCGTGAGCTTCGTCGTCGTGCCGCTGATCCTGCTCGGCGCTTTCCTGCCGCTGCCGGCGCTCCTCGACGTGGCGCACGAGCTGATGCTCCTCACCATGCGCGCGCTCGAGGCGCTCGCGGAGCTTCCCGACGCGATGCTCGAAAACCACGCGCCGGGGGCGTGGACGGTCGCCGCCGCGCTCCTCGGCTGCGCCTGGCTCCTCGCGCCGCGCGGCGTTCCGCTGCGCTCGTGCGGTGCGCTTTGGGTCGCGCCGATGTTCCTCGTGGTGCCGCCGCGGCCGCCGGCCGGCGAGGCGTGGGTGGATGTGCTCGATGTGGGCAACGGACTCGCGGTGGTGGTGCGCACCGCCGGTCACGCTCTCGCCTACGACACGGGTCCGGGCTGGAGCGGCGATGCCGATAGTGGCAGCCGCATCGTGGTGCCGTTCCTGCGCGGCGAGGGTGTGCGGCGCCTGGATGGCCTGGTGGTCTCGCACGCCGATGACGACCATGCCGGCGGCGCCATGTCCGTCGCCGCCTCCCGAGAACCCGGCTGGTTGCTGTCGCCGCTCCACGCGTCCGATCCCCTGCACGGCCTCGTCGGACAAAGCCTGCGATGCGAGGCGGGGCGCCGCTGGCGCTGGGACGGCGTGGAGTTCGCCGTGCTCCATCCGGGGCGGGAAATCTACGAGGAAAGTCGTCGCCCCGGCGAGGAAAGTCTTCGTTCCCGCGAGGATAGTCTTCGTCCCCGCGAGGAAAGTCGTCGCCCCGGCGAGGAAAGTCTTCGTCCCCGCGAGGAAGGTCGTCGCCCCCGCGTAGGCGGGGGCCCAAGTCGCCGCAAGGAGAACGACCGCAGCTGCGTGCTGCGTGTCGCGACCGCCGCCGGCTGCGTGCTGCTCACGGGCGATATCGAGGCGCGCGCCGAGGCGGAGACGATCGCGCGCGACCGCGAGGCGTTGCGCTGCGCGGTGATGCTGCTTCCGCATCACGGGTCGCGAACCTCTTCCACGCCTGCCTTCCTGGATGCGGTCGGCGCACGCATCGGCATCGTCTCGGTGGGACATCGCAATCGCTTCCGCCACCCTAACGAGCTGGTTGTGCGGCGCTATGCGGAGCGCGGTGTGTGGCTCCGCCGCACCGATGAGGAGGGCGCGTTGCACGTGGTCCTTCCTTCAGACTCCGGGCGTCCGATCGCGGTAGTCGGGCAGGCGGGCCGGGTGCGATACTGGAGCGAACACCGGAGGACTCCATGACGACTTCGATCCCGCGCCGCCGCGTCGTGACCTTCATCGGCGCCGCGCTGCTCGCGCCGCTGGCCGCGACGCCCGCGCTCGGCGATGACCTCGCGCCCACGCCGCGTGCCACCGAAGGGCCGTTCTATCCGCGCAGCCTTCCCGCCGACACCGATGCGGACCTCACCCGGGTCGCGGGAAGGGCCGGCCACGCGATGGGAACGCCGCTCGAAGTCTCGGGCCGCGTGCTCGATCGGGGCGGACGCCCGCGTGCCGGTGCGCGGGTCGAGATCTGGCAGTGCGACGCGACCGGACGCTACCACCACGTGGGCGACTCCGATGCCGGGCTCGATCCCGACTTCCAGGGCTTCGGCGCCGTCACCGCCGATGCCGAGGGACGCTACCGCTTCCGCACCATCAAGCCGGTGCCCTATCCCGGCAGGACGCCGCACATCCACTTCACCGTGGTCGAAGGCGGCAAGCGGCGCCTCACCTCGCAGATGTACATCGAGGGCGAGCCGGGTAATGGGCGCGATGGACTGTACCGCAGCCTGGGGCGCGACGCATCCCGCGTCACGATGCGACTTGCCGAGGCTGCCGGGACGCTGCAGGGCGTCCTCGACATCGTTCTCGCCTGAGGACCACATGAATGTGCCGGATAGACCGGCGGTGGGCACCGGATTGCACGAGCTCACCGCCGTGCAGGCGGTGGCGGCGATGCATTCCGGAGAGATCGGGGCGGAAGAGTACGCCCGCGCACTGCTCGGCCGCGCAAAGGGGCTCGCTGAGCTGAATGCGTTCCGCACGCTCGACCGCGAGCTCACACTCTCGCTGGCGCGCGCCGCGGACCAGGCACGGGCGAGGGGCGCGCCGCTGGGCCCGCTGCACGGACTGCCGATCCCGGTAAAGGACAGCGTCAATACCCGGGACCTGCCGACTTCCAACGGAACGCGTGCGCTGCGCGACTTCCGGCCGCGGGCCGACGCGCCGCTGCTCGACCGCCTCTTCGGCGCCGGCGCATACCTGATGGGCAAGACCAACCTGCAGGAGCTCTCGCGCGGCTGGACCAGCAACAACGGGGCGTTCGGCGCGGTTCGCAATCCCTACGATCCGGCCCGTGTCCCGGGGGGCAGCAGCGGGGGATCGGCCGCGGCGGTGGCCGCGCGCATGGCGCCACTCGCGGTAGCGGAGGACACCTGGGGCTCGATCCGCGTGCCGGCGGCCTGGTGCGGCGTGGCGGGGCTGCGCCCCACGCACGGACGCTACCCGAATGGCGGCGTGATGGCGCTCACGCTTGATCGCTTCGACCAGGTGGGCGCGCTCGCCTGCACCGTCGGCGACCTGGCGCTCTTCGACCGCGTGGCCTCCGGCGACGACCGTCCGATCGTCGAAGGGTCGCTCCGCGACGTGCGGCTCGGCGTGCCGGCGCAATTCGTCGAGGGCGTCGGGCGCGACGTGGAAAGGGTGGTTGAGGATGCGTTGCGGCGGCTCGAGGCGGCGGGCGCCGTGCTGGTCCGCGCACCGCTGCCCGACGAGGCGCTTGGGGCGGCGGACGCCGCGAGCACGGTGATCGGCTTCGAAAACCTCGCCACCATCTCCGACTACCTCGCCCACGAGGGCACCGGGCTCACCTTCGAATCGATGATGGCCGGGGTGAGCCCGAACATCCGCCTGCGCTATGCCTCCGCGCCGCCGACGCGCGAGGCACGCGACGCGGCCCTCACGCGAATCGAGGCGATGCGCTCGGCGATCGCCGCCCATTTCGCGTGGCACCGGATCGAGGCGCTGGTGTTTCCCCCTCTGCTGGCCACCGCTCCGCCCCTCGGCGACAACCACGAGGTGGAGATCGATGGCGAGCGCATCCCGCTCAGCGTCGTGGTCGGGCGCAACACCGCGCTGGGAAACTGCGGCAGGTTGTCGAGCCTCGTGCTGCCCGCGGGCACGGCCGGCGGACTGCCGGTGGCGCTCGAGTTCGACGCATTGCCCGGCACGGATCGCCGGCTGCTGGCGATCGGTTTTGCGCTGGAGCGCGCGCTGGGGCCGATTCCGGCGCCGGGCACGTTGGCGCTGCATGGCGACCGTTGATACAATGTGTCAACAAATCCTTGCGGAGCGCGCTCCGCACGCCGGAAAAGAGATGCCGGGAATGCATCCCCTCCTGGTTTGTTCGACCCAGGCATTCAACCAGCGGACCGGCATAGTCATCGGGCTGCCGATGACTCGCGCGGAGTATCACGTGGACAACCCCTTTGCGCTCGCTGTGAGGGGGCCGAAGGCAGAGGTCGGCTATATCCTTGCGTTCCAGCCCAAGTCGTTCGACTGGAAGGCGCGCGATGCGAAACAGCACCCCTGGGGCAGAGGGCATCAGGACGTTCTCGCCGCGGCGCTCAGGAAACTCGATGTGATTTGCGGCATCTGCCAGCACTGAGACGGACAAGTATCGTCGACCCGGCTGGCTCACCAGGAAATAGACTGCCGCCGAATCAACCCGAGGTGTCGGGTTTCTTGCGCAGGTCCAGGGTGATCGGAATGCTCGGGTTGCGCGCTTCCTTCGTAACCGTCATCGGGCCTGCGGTGTGGCCCATCGCATGGAAGCGCGCGACGCGCCTGGCTTCGGCCTCGAGGGCGTTCACCGGAAAGGTCGCGTAGTTCCTGCCGCCGGGGTGGGCGACGTGATAGGTGCAGCCGCCCACGGAGCGCCCGTTCCACAGGTC
>JBDSRZ010000201.1:0-6677 GCA_039929025.1 Usitatibacter sp.
GTCGCGAGCACGCGCCGCGATTCGTTGCGGTAGACGGCCTCTACCGCTTGCCGGGGATTCGCTTCCAATCAGGCAAGGATACTTGGGCGCGGACGCTTCCTGGGAGGCTTGCGGGCCATCCGAATCCGGGCCGCCCGCATCCGCCGCACGAACTCCGCTGCCACCGCGCAGATGGGACACATTCACCGTCTCTCGGCGCGCGTGTTCACTTGGCCTTGGCGTTGGCCGCTGCCTGGGCCTGGAGGCGCTTCTCCTGCTCGACCAGCTCGGGGGTCATCTCGGCGCCGAAGTCCTCCATCTCGTAGAACGGGCGGATCTCGATGTCGGAATCGCCGGGCATCGGGTTCGGGCACTTTTTCACCCAATCGATCGCCTCCTGCATCGACTTCACTTTCCACACCCAGAAGCCTGCGACCAGTTCCTTGGTCTCGGCGAAGGGACCGTCGACGACCGTGCGCTTGGCGCCCGAGAAGTGCACGCGCTTGCCCTGCGAGCTGGGCTTCAGGCCGTCGCCGGACAACATGATGCCGGCCTTGACCAGCTCCTCGTTGAAGTTGCCCATATCGCGGAGCAACTGCTCGCTCGGCATCAGGCCGGCCTCGGAATCTCCGGTTGCCTTGACGATCACCATGACTTTCATCGCTTTTCTCCTGGTTTTGGGGTGGGGGAAGTCTGCTCTCTGGTCTCTAGTCGAACGGGCGGGGCGGAATTCGACATGTCACACTCCGCCGCGCATGGCATCGATCCAGGTGAGCGAGCAAAAGGGGGTCCGTTACCTGCACTTCGGCTCGCGCTGTGTGCAGGGCGCGATGCGCATCGGCCGGCCGTGGGCGCTGGAGCTCGAGTACACGCGCCTCATGATGATGCCGCTGGCGGTGCACCCGTCCCGGGAATGGCCCGCGAGCGTGCTGCAGATCGGGCTCGGCTCGGCGTCGTTCACGCGCTTCCTGCACCGGCACCGGCCCCAGGCGCGCATCACGGTGGTGGAGATCCTGCCGGAGGTCGTGGCGGCGGCGCGGCAGTTCTTCAAGCTGCCGGAGGACGAGCGGGTGCGGATCGAGATCGCCGACGGCCACGACTGGCTCATCGGCACGCGGCGGCGCTTCGACCTGATACTCGTGGACGCCTTCGACGCCAAGGGTCGCTCGGGGATGATCGACAGCGAGCCGTTCTATATCAACTGCCGCGACCACCTGGCGCGCGGGGGGATCGCGAGCTTCAACCTGATGACGCGGACACGTGCGGCGGCGCCGGCGATCGCGCGCATGCGGGCGGCGTTCGGCGAGCGCGTCTGGGTGCTGCCGCAATCGGAAGCAGGAAACGTCGCGGTGCTTGCGGGCGTAAAGCCTCCATCGGCGGAAACACTGGCGGAATTGCGGACTGCTGCGCGGTTGCTGAAAGACGCCACCGGCCTCAACCTCCTCCCGGCCCTACCCCTAACCGGGGTCTGACCCCGGTTTCTTTGAAAATAAATGGTGTCGGAGTCGAATTTCAGAAACGGTGGCGCTTGAGGTTCGTGATGCGCCCATTGGGCAGCGTCATCAGCGCCGTGTCGGGGCCGCTGAAGGTGATCGTCATCGGCGCGACGGTGGTGCTCAACCGCGTGTTCGGTTTCCAGGCACCCGTCAGCGTCTGGCCGTTGCCGTAGCTCCACCAGTTGCCGTTGAAGCTGCGCGCCCCCGGCGTGCCGCCGATCTCGCCCACGGTCAGGTACCACACCGAGTTGCCGTTGTCGTCGTACATGTAGCCCGCGATGTCGAGCGTGTTGCCCTGCCACTCCATGAAGAAGCCGCGACCCGACTCCTGCTCGTTCCACCACCAGCCACTCTCGGGCACACCGGCCACGGGCGGCGCGGTGACGCCGTTGGCGATGATGTTGAAGCGCTGGATCGGCACCGTGCCGCCAGCCCAGACAAGGGTGCCAGTGGTCTCGTTGTTGAACGTGAGCGTCATCGGCCCGGCGCTGCCCAGCGTCGGGAAGCGCACGTACGGGCCGCCGAGTGTCTGGCCGCCCGAGGCACGCAGCAGGTCGCCGTTGTAGAGCGAGCCCTCGAGAGACACCGGCCCGCTCGACACGTACCACGTCGATCGCCCGGAGATGTCGTACAGGAACGCCGCGAAGAAGAGGTTGTTACCGCGCTTCTCGAGCGAGAACCCGCGCCCGTCCTCAAGCGGATTCCACCACCAGCCGGTCTGCGGCGCGGAGGGGATGCAGGTGAGCGAGCCCGGCACGGTCACCGCGGCGCGGTTGATGCCGGTGTTGATCATCGCGGTGCCGCTGCCACCATAGCCGACGAAGAAGGTGGCGCCGGCGACGTTGCCGGTCGGCACGCCGTTGAGGATCGAGACCGACGCCCCCTGGGCCGAGAGCACCCCGGTGAGATAGGCCGCAAGGTTGGCCGAGGTCACCGCGACCATCTGCCCCGAGGCGTTCAATTGCGCCAGCACGCACGCGATCGGCGTATCCGCCTTCTTCTCGTCCTTCGCGAAGCCAACCTTTAGCACGCCTTCGGTCTCCGCCGCCAGCACGCGCGTCGCCGGCGCGAGCGCGAAGACGAAGATGCTGCCGGAAGAACCCACATCCTCGGGCTTGAACTGGATTTGCGCGCTCGCCGTCGCACTGGTGGGCGTGATGTTCGACGTCACTACCATCGGGAACACCGGCGGCAGCGGGATCTCCGTCTTGAAGGTTCCGGTGAAAGGCGGAGCGCCTGCCGCGTCGCAGAAGGATTGGGCAACGCCATCGATGATGCAATCGGTGCGCGAGACGTTGAAGGATCCCTGGTTCGCCGCGAGATTCCAGCTGCCGGCGTAGTGGTAGATGAACTCGGTAACCGTCGGCAACGCGCAGATCGCCACTTTCTGGCTGATCGTTCCCCCGACACCCCCCGACTGGGCGAGGTTGAGCCCGGTGACGAGAGTGGTTATCGTCGCGCAGTCCGGCGGGGGTTCGACGTGCTCGCCGCGGCAGGTCGGATAACCCGTGCAGAGAACCGCAGGACCCGCGGGGAAGGTGTTCCCGAGGAACATCCGCTCGCTGAATGACATCGTGACCTTGAGGTCCTGCGCCTGGCCCCATGCCTCCCCGGAGAGCAGGAGCATCGCAGCGAATACGAATCGGAAGAAATTACTCATGTCGCACCGTACTCCGTATCGCTCCGCCCTTCAACCGCTCGGAGGCCTTCCTCAATAAATGGTGTCGGAGTCCAATTTCACACCGAGTTGCCGTTGTCGTCGTAGGATCCTGGGCCAGCGCCGCGCCGGCGGCGAATGCGCCCAGCCAGAGCGCCCCTGCAAGCTTTCGTAACAGCAACGCGACCATCGGCTGCGTCCCCTTCACATAGAATGACGGCGCCCAACCTTCCGAGCACCTCCATGAAGACTACCGTTTTCGCCGCCTTTTTCACGCTCGCCGTCGCCACGTCGGCGCTCGCGCAGGAGCGCCCCCAGGACCGCTGGAACCTGGCCGACCTCTATCCGGATCTCGCCGCGTGGAATGCCGACGCCGCGAAGGCCGAGGCGCAGGTGCCGCAGATGTCCGGCTGCAAGGGCAAGCTGGGCGAGTCCGCGCGCCGCTTCAAGGAGTGCATGGACCTGCAGTACGACATGCTGAAGCGCTACTACCGCCTGGCGGTGTATTCCAACGAGCTGCACGCCGAGGACACCGGCAACGCCGAAAGCCTCGCCCTCACCCAGCGCACCCGCGTGCTGGGCTCGAAGATCACCGAGGCCGGGTCGTACGTGAGCCCCGAGATCCTCGCGATCGGCCAGGAGAAGATCGAGAAGTTCTTCCGCGACGAGCCGGGGCTCGCGATCTACCGCCAACCCGTGCGCGAGACGCTCGACGCCGCCCCGCACACGCTCGATACCGCGAGTGAGGCGATCGTCGCCTCCTTCGCGCTCGCGGCGCGGCAGTCGGCCTCCATTTACAGCATCTTCGCCAATGCCGACATGCCGTGGCCGACCGTCAAGCTCGCCGACGGCACCGAAGCGAAGCTCGACCAGGCGGGCTATGGCAAGTACCGCGAGGCGGCCAACCGCGACGACCGCAAGAAGGTGATGGACGCCTTCTTCGGCAAGTGGAAGGAGTTCGAGCGCACCATAGGCGTGGCTTTCTACGGCAACCTGCGCGAAGACACCGTCTACACCAGGGTGCGCAAGTATCCCGACAGCGTGACGCGCGCGCTCGACGCCAACAAGGTGCCCGCGGCGGTCTACCAGCAACTCATCAAGTCCACCAACGAGCACCTGCCGACGCTGCATCGCTACTTCAAGCTGCGCGCGAAGATGCTCGGCGTGCAGGAGATGCGCTACTACGACATCTACCCGCCGCTGGTGGGCGGCGGGCGCAAGTACCCGATCGATGAGGGCGTCCAGCTGATGCTCGAGTCGGTGAAGCCCCTTGGGCCCGAATACGCCGCGGCGATGAAGAAGGGCGTCGAGAGCCGCTGGATGGACGTCTACCCGCGGCCGAGGAAGCTCTCCGGCGCGCACATGGCCGGCTCCGCCTACGACGTACACCCGTACCTGCTGATCAACTACAACGACAACTACGAGTCGGTCTCCACCATCGCGCACGAGTGGGGGCACGCGATGCACTCGTACCTGTCGAAGTCGAAGCAGCCCTTTCCCACCGCGGACTACGCCATCTTCACCGCCGAGATCGCCTCGACCACCAACGAGGGGCTGCTTCTCGACCACGTGCTGAAGACCGCGAAGAACGATAACGAGCGGATGCTCTACCTCGGCTCCGCGCTCGAGGGGCTGCGCGGCACCTTCTTCCGCCAGGCGATGTTCGGGGAATTCGAGCTCAAGGTGCACGAGATGGTGGACCGCGGCCAGCCGCTCACCGGCGCGCAGCTCACCCAGATCTACGGCGAGATCCTCAAGCGCTACCACGGCGACGCCCAGGGCGTGGTGAAGATCGACGACTTGTACGCGATCGAGTGGGCCTACATCCCCCATTTCTACCGCGCCTTCTACGTCTTCCAGTACGCCACCTCGATCGCCGCGGGCTCCCTCTTCGCCGACGCGATCCTGCAGGGCAAGCCCGGCGCGCGCGAGAAGTACCTCAACCTGCTCTCCTCGGGCGGTTCCGACTACCCGTACGAGCTGGTGAAGGCCGCCGGCGTCGACCTCGCCACGCGCGAGCCCTACGACGCCATCGCCAAACGCATGAACCGCATCATGGACGACATCGAGGCGATCCTCGCCAAGCAAAAATAAATGGTGTCGGAGACGAATTAAATAATCGTCTCCGACACCAATTATTCGAGCATCGGAAGGTCGAGGCCGACGCGGCGCGCGCAGTCGATGGCCGCCTCGTACCCCGCATCCGCATGCCGCATCACCCCCGAGGCGGGATCGTTGCGCAGCACCCGCGCGATGCGCTTGGCGGCCTCCGGGGTGCCGTCGCACACGATCACCACCCCCGCGTGCTGCGAGAAGCCCATCCCGACGCCGCCGCCATGGTGGATCGAAACCCAGGTGGCG
The DNA here is from genome assembly GCA_039929025.1 of Usitatibacter sp. Taxonomy (GTDB): domain Bacteria; phylum Pseudomonadota; class Gammaproteobacteria; order Burkholderiales; family Usitatibacteraceae; genus Usitatibacter. Next base: position 5,494 of record JBDSRZ010000201.1, read on the forward strand.
CCTCCCGCGGTGTTGAGAAGCGCGTTCAGCAGCGGCCAGTCGGAGACCGCGTCGGAGCCGTCGCGCATCGACTCGGTCTCGCGGTTGGGGCTCGCCACCGAGCCGGAATCGAGGTGGTCGCGTCCGATCACGATCGGCGCCTTCAGCTCGCCCGTGGCCACCATCGCGTTGAACGCGAGCCCGACGCGCGCGCGGTCCTCCACCCCCAACCAACAGATGCGTGCCGGCAGTCCCTGGAAAGCGATCCGCTCGCGCGCCATGTCGAGCCAGTTGCGCAGGTGCGCGTCGCCGGGAATCAGCTCCTTCACCTTGGCGTCGGTCCGGTAGATGTCCTCGGGCTCGCCTGAGAGCGCTACCCAACGGAACGGCCCCTTGCCCTCGCAGAAGAGCGGCCGGATGTACGCGGGCACGAACCCGGGGAAGTCGAAGGCGTTGGCCGCACCCTCCTCCTTCGCCACCTGACGGATGTTGTTGCCGTAGTCCACAACCGCAGCGCCGCGCCGCTGAAACTCCAGCATCGCGCGTACCTGCACCGCCATCGAATTCCTCGCCGCTGCGACGACCTCAGCGGGGTGAGTCACACGCCGCGCCTTCCACTCGTCCATCTTCCAGCCGATGGGGAGGTAGCCATTGAGCGGATCGTGGGCCGAGGTCTGGTCGGTGACCACGTCGGGCAACACGTTGCGCTTCACCAGCTCCGGGAACACCTCGCCGGCATTTCCCAGCAAGCCCACCGAAAGCGCACGCCCCTCGCGCCTGGCCTGCGCGATCATCGCCAGCGCCTCGTCGATCGTAGTGGCCTTCTTGTCCACATAACGCGTGCGAACGCGCAAGTCGATGCGCGTCTCGTCGCATTCCACCGCGATCATCGAGAAGCCCGCCATCGTGGCCGCGAGCGGCTGCGCGCCCCCCATGCCGCCCAGCCCACCGGTGAGGATCCACTTGCCCAGGGGCTCGCCGCCGAAGTGCTTGTCGGCCAGCGAGAAGAAAGTCTCGTAGGTCCCCTGCACGATCCCCTGCGAGCCGATGTAGATCCACGAGCCGGCGGTCATCTGCCCATACATCATCAGGCCCTTGCGGTCCAACTCATGGAAGTGCTCCCAGGTCGCCCAATGCGGCACCAGGTTGGAATTGGCGAGCAGCACGCGGGGGGCATCGGGATGAGTCTTGAACACGCCGACGGG
>JBDSRZ010000202.1:0-2632 GCA_039929025.1 Usitatibacter sp.
CAACCTGCTGGGACCGCGCGGCAAGGGCCTCGCGATCGCGCTCTCCAACCTCGAAGGCGGGCGGATCGGCATCGCCGCGCAGGCGCTCGGCATCGCGCGCGCGGCCCTCGAGGCGGCGCTCGCCTACGCGAAGGAGCGCACCCAGTTCGGCAAGAAGATCGTCGAGCACCAGTCGATCGCCAACATGCTGGCCGACATGCATACGCGCCTCAACGCCGCGCGCCTGATGGTGCTGCACGCGGCGCGGCTTCGGAGCAATGGCATCGGCTGCCTCTCGGAAGCCTCGCAGGCGAAGCTCTTCGCTTCCGAGGCCGCGGAGTTCGTCTGCTCCAAGGCGATTCAGGTCCACGGCGGCTACGGCTATATCGAGGATTTCCCGGTCGAGCGCCACTACCGCGATGCGCGCATCACCCAGATCTACGAGGGCACCAGCGAGATCCAGCGGATGCTCATCGCGCGCGAGCTCTCGGCGTGAGCGCCACCGCCCCGCAGGACAAGCTCGCCCGCCAGCCGCTGATCGCCTCCTGGGTGGCGCAGATGATCGGCACCCTCGTGCTCGCCGCGGTGGTGCTCGCCTACGTGCGCAGCGCCGGCGCACCGTTCGCAATCAGCGGCGAATCGGAATGGCGCAAGTACGCGATGGTCGGGATCCTGGGGAGCATCGCCCCCGCGCTCCTCTACCTGCGTACTTTCAAGCGGCGGCTGAACGCGGACGAGGCGGCGGCCCTCGCCCGCGGCTTTCCGGACCCAGGGCTCCGTGCGCTGCTGCGAAAGGGCCTCGCCATCGGCGGTGCGCTGTGCGAGATCCCGATGGCGATGGGCGTGGTGCAGCTTTTCCTCGGCGGCGATACGCGCTGGTTCTTCGGCGCCACGCTGATCACCATCGCGCTCAGGCTTTCGTACCGGCCGTTCAACAAGGACTGAAGATGACCCTCACCCCAACCCTCTCCCAGGGGAGAGGGGGCAAACGTGGGACACGATTCCTCGAGAAGGAGCGCTAGACAGTGCCCAGCATCAAGTCGCGCCTCGACACCGCATCGCCCGCGTTCACCGGCAACGCCGCGCACCATCGCGCGCTGGTCGACGACCTGCGGTCCCAGGTGAGCCGCGTGGCCGAAGGCGGCGGCGCCGAGGCGCAGAAGAAGCACACTGCGCGCGGCAAGCTCCTTCCCCGCGACCGGGTGCGCGCCCTCCTCGACCCGGGCTCGCCCTTCCTCGAGCTGTCGCAACTCGCCGCCTACGGCATGTACGGCGACGACGCGCCCAGCGCCGGAATCATCACCGGCATCGGACGCGTCCAGGGCCGCGAAGTGATGATCGTCGCCAACGACGCCACCGTGAAGGGCGGGACCTACTACCCGATGACGGTGAAGAAGCACCTGCGCGCGCAGGAGATCGCCGCGCAGAATCACTTGCCGTGCGTGTACCTGGTCGATTCGGGCGGCGCCTTCCTGCCGCTGCAGGACGAGGTATTCCCGGACAAGGAGCACTTCGGCCGCATCTTCTACAACCAGGCGAACCTCTCGGCGCAGGGCATCGCGCAGGTCGCGGTGGTGATGGGCTCGTGCACCGCGGGCGGCGCCTACGTGCCCGCGATGTGCGACGAGTCGATCATCGTGAAGAACCAGGGGACCATCTTTCTGGCGGGCCCGCCGCTGGTGAAGGCCGCCACCGGCGAAGTCGTGACCGCCGAGGAGCTGGGCGGCGGCGACGTCCACTCGCGCACCTCGGGCGTCACCGATCACCTCGCCGACGACGACCGCCATGCTCTCTCCATCGCGCGCGAGATCATCCGGCACGCAGACGCGTCGTCCAGGCGGGGACTCAATTGGCCCCCCGCCTTCGCGGGGGCGACGGAACCTGCCGACCCCCTCTACCCGGTCTCCGACCTCTACGGCATCGTCCCCAGGGACCCGCGCCAGCCCTTCGACGTCCGCGAAGTGATCGCGCGGCTCGCCGACGGCTCCGACTTCCACGAGTTCAAGGCGCTCTATGGCACCACACTCGTGACCGGCTTCGCCCACATCCACGGTCATCCCGTCGGCATCCTCGCCAACAACGGCATCCTGTTTTCGGATTCAGCGCTCAAGGGCGCTCACTTCATCGAGCTATGCGCGCAGCGCGGCACGCCGCTCCTCTTCCTGCAGAACATCACCGGCTTCATGGTCGGGCGCAAGTACGAGGCGGGCGGCATCGCCAAGGACGGCGCCAAGATGGTCTCCGCGGTGTCGTGCGCGAAGGTGCCGAAGCTCACGGTGATCATCGGCGGCTCGTTCGGCGCCGGCAACTACGGCATGTGCGGCCGCGCCTTCAACCCACGCTTCCTGTGGACCTGGCCCAACGCGCGCATCTCGGTGATGGGCGGCGAGCAGGCGGCCTCGGTGCTCGCCACCGTGAAGCGCGACGGCATCGAGGCGAAGAAGGGCTCATGGTCGAAGGACGAAGAGGAAGCCTTCAAGTCGCCGATCCGCGAGCAGTACGAACGCCAGGGACACCCCTATTACGCCACCGCGCGGCTCTGGGACGATGGCGTGATCGACCCGGCCGATACCCGGCGGGTGCTGGGCCTCGCGCTTTCCGTCGCGGCCAACGCGCCCGCCGAGGAAACGCGCTTCGGCGTCTTCCGCATGTA
>JBDSRZ010000203.1:0-2915 GCA_039929025.1 Usitatibacter sp.
GGGGCGTCTGTGCGCTGCCGCACCCCCATTCGGGTGAGCGACAGGGTACAGACGCGTCGCTTCCACCGGCGCACCATTGTCCTTGGCGAGGTCGCCGTGGCTCGAACGGACGGGATACTGAAAGGCCCCCATTGACCGGTCGGGCAAGCTTGCGCTTAGTGCGCTGGCGCGCAGACAGCGCGCGCGTATTGCCCTAGGTTGGCCTCTCGTCCACATCGGGAGGGAGTGTTTTGCAATCCGCCGGCAGGCCCATCACGAATCGACTCATCGCCCGCCTTGGCGATAAGGATCGCAACCACGTGCTCGCCGGGTGCGAGAAGGTAGAGCTCGCGTTTGGCGACGTCCTTGCAGAGCCGGGCCAGGCCGTGAGCCACGTGATCTTTCCCACCGGGGGATTCATCTCGCTCCTCGCACCCATGGGCGGCCCGAGCATCATCGAGGTCGCGCTCACCGGAAGCGAGGGGATGTACGGCATCTCGGTGGTACTCGGCGCGGAGTCCTCCCAGGTCCAGGCGGTCGTCCAGGGCACGGGACCGGCATGGCGCATGGGTAGCGCCGAGTTCCGGCGCGAGCTGGGACGGGTGCCGAAGCTGCGCAGCGGCATCGACCTCTACGTGCATGTGCTGATGGGCCAGCTGGTGCGTTCGGCCGGATGCAACCGCTTCCACGTCGTCGAGCAGCGCGTCGCGCGCTGGCTGCTGATGACCGCGGACCGCTCCCACGCGTCGACGATCAACATGACCCACGAGCTCCTCGCCCACATGCTCGGGGTGCGGCGCGTCGGGGTGACTGAAGCGGCGAGCGCATTGCAGGCGGCGAGCCTCATCAGCTACACCCGCGGTGTCGTCACCATCCTCGACCGCAAGGGCCTCGAGCGCGCCTCGTGTAGCTGTTATCGCACCGACCTGGACACCTACCAGCGCTACTTCGGGTAACCGGGATTCACGCGGTGCGGCCGGCGGATGGCGCCGCGCGCATTCGCAGCGCCTCGACGAACCGCCGCTCCAGCCACGCCCACACCATCACCGGCAGGAGGCTCGGAAAGAGCAGGTTGCCAAGCTGGTAGGCGAGGGCGATCGCCTCGCGCGCCGGCAGCAGCCCCGCCTGCGCCGCGATCTCGGGTCCCATCTTGGCGCCCACCTGCGCGAGGAAATCGAACGCGATGCCCCAGCCCTGGAACGGCAGCAGCACGGCCGCCCCCGCGAGGATGCGCCACCAGCGCGCGCGCGCCGCGAGCATCAGCGCCAGGAAGAGCGCCAGGCCGTAGGTGTAGATGAGCGGGTTCACCTCCACTGTCAGCACGCCCTGGCCGGCCTGCTGCACCTTGAGGGTGGTCACGAAGACGAGATCGGTCCGGTTCTCGGTGGCGGAGACCAGGAGCCCATTGAAAAACGCGATGAAGAGACGGGCGAACCCGGCGACGATCTCGGTATGGAAGTGCGCGCCCAGGTACCAGAGGGCGAAGGTGGGCGGCAGCCACAGGAAGACCCGCGCGACGAAGGCGCCGAGTGCGACGGGGGTGGATGTCATCGCGCCGCCGCTGGAGGCAGCGTGCGGATCCACACCAGCCACACGACCAGCACATCCAGCATGATGAGCGCCTGCCAGAGGTAGAGGTGCGCCCACTCGAAGGCGGGCAAGCTCCACTGCCCCAGGTAGAAGAGGCTCACGACGCGCACCACGTTGAGCGCCTGAACGGCAGCCAGGCCCGCGGCGATGCCGATTACGCGATGCTTCCAGGGCGCGGGGAAAGCCAGCATCGCGGCAATGAGGACGAGGGCCGCCTCGATGCCGTTGCAGCCGGCCTCGATCGAGACCGCGAAACCGCCACTCGCCTGCAGGGTCTTGCCGAAGGCCGCGACGCTCGGGTCGAAGACGGTGATCAGGGCGGCGCTCACGCGCGCGAGCGCCTCGGTCCAGGGCAGCACGAAGGCTGTTTGAACCGGCGGCGTGAGCTCCGCCGCGAGCAGCGCCGTCAACAGGACCACGAACAGAAGGAAGAAACGAACCATGGGCGCTTGCGCGCCCATGGGGGTACTGCGGGGAGGAGATGCGAGGGCTATCGACCTCTCCGGCGAATCGCGGCGAACCCCGCCATGGCGAGGAGGAAGGCAAGCAGGATCATCGCCCACTCGGACAGCGTGGGGATCGACGCGGGGCCCGAGCCCCCCGGCACGACCACCGCGGTGAAGGTGTTGGTGAAGGTGCACGCGATGGCTGCCCCGGCCGCCGTCGCTGCCGCGTCAAGCGTGACGGTACGCGTCGCGATGTTCGGCGTCGCCGTTCCGCCTGCGCCCAATCCGCTGCAGGTGATCGAGGAGAGGGCGAAGCCCACGGGCGGCACGCCTTCGGTCAGCGTGGTGATCACGCCCGCCGCTGTCAGGGATTGCGTCAACGCCGACGTGGCCGTCCCGGCAGTGGTCGTGGTGATCGTCTGGCCCGCGAAGCCGTTGCTACCGGTGAAGGTGAACGAACCCGTGCCGCCGTTCGATATCTTCGAGAGCGTCACTGTCGGCACCAGACCCGGAGCGGGTAGCGTGTTGGTGAAGGTGCAGGAAATCGCTGCCCCGGCTGCGGTCGCCGCCGCATCCAACGTGACACTACGCGCCGGAATATTGACTACCGCCGAACCTCCGGCGCCGAGTCCGCTGCAGCTGATCGAGGTCAGCCCGAAGCCCGCCGGCGGCACCCCTTCGGTCAACGTGGTGCTCACGCTTGCCGCGGCCAGGAATTGCGTTCCCCCGGACACGCCGGTGCCGGGTGCCGTCGTGGTGATTGACTGGGCTAGGAAGCCGTTGGTGCCGGTGAAGCTGAACGTGCCCACGCCGCCGTTGGATGTCTTGGTCACCTCGATCGATGGCAGGGGGCCGGCTGCGCACGCGCCAGGCAGGGTGATCACGCTGGAGTCGCTCGTG
>JBDSRZ010000204.1:0-5550 GCA_039929025.1 Usitatibacter sp.
GCTCCTTGGCCTCGACCAGCTCCTCGGCCTCGAACTCCGCCGACAGCGCCATGGTCTTGATCGCCACCACGCGGCCGATCTTCGGGTCCTTGCCGCCGTAGACCACGCCCATCGCGCCCTTGCCGAGCTCCTTCTCCACCTGGTAGCGCCCGAGCATCGGCTTTTCCTGCCCGCCGCCCTGCAGCACCATGGTGCTCGCATTGGTGCGCGCGGCCGCCGAGCCGCCGAGGATGATCGTCTCCGAGAGCTGCTTGGCGCGGTTCAGGCGCTCGCCGATGTCGCGGAACTTGGGATCGAACGTCGCCATGTAGCGGAAGCAGCTCTCCGCCTTGTTGAACTGGCGGCGGCGCTCGAAGTCGAGGGCGAGCGAGTAGAGGTTCTCCATCACCTCTTCGTTCAGGGGCGCCTTGCGGAACTTGTCGAAGGCCATGTCGAGCTGGCCTTGCTGCTGGAACGCGAGGCCGAGCATGCGGTTCGATTCCGCGCTCTCGGTGTCCGCCTTCTCCTTGCCGCGCTCGGTGACGAGGTAGCGTTTGGTGGTGAGGAGCGCGTGGCCGACGATGAGGAGGGTCGCGGGCAGCATCAGCTGCAACCACAGGCCCGCGCTCGTCATCAGGCCCAGGTGCACCGCGAAGAGGGTCGCGAAAAGGCCGAGCGTGATCGCAGCACCCATGCCGGCGCCGAGGCGCGGCAGCAGCAGGATGATGTAGAGCGCCACCAGCAGATACGCGCCCAGCGTCGCCAAGGCACCCCAGGAGGGAGCCACGAAATAGTGCTCCTGCAGGATCGACGAGACCGAGTGGGCGAGCGTCGTGACCGGGTTCATCTGCGCCGAGATCGGCGTGACCTGGCTCGCGCCCACGCCTTGCGCGGTGGCGCCGATCAGCACGATCTTGTCGGCGTACTTGGCGGTCGGAATCTTGCCGGAGTAGACGTCGAAGAACGAGTCGATCGGGAAGGCCGCGCGGCCATCGCGGTCCTTGTAGAAGTAGGTGTACATCTGGCCGAAGTCGTCGGTCTTGATGCGCTTGCCACCGACCGTCACGCTCTCGCCCACGTTCACTTTCACGTCCTTCGAGGTGAGGTTCAGGCTCTTCGCGGCGAGCATCAGCGCGAGCGACGGGAAGGCCTGTCCGTAATAGTCGATGACCAGCGGCTCGTAGCGGATGGCGCCGTCTTCGTCGAGTGCGCTGTTGAGGTGGCCCATGCCCGCGACCGAAGTCCCGATCGCCTCGATGGGATAGAGCGCACCGAGCCCGCGCATGAGGCCCCCGCCGGCATTAGTGATGCCGGCGACGGTATTCGCGACAACGTAATCGGGCAGCGGCTTGTCCGGCTTGCCTGGCGGGGGTACGTAGGAAAGCTCGCTGAAGGCGAGCGGCACCAGCACGTTGCCGGCCTTCTTCACGCTCGCGGCCAGACGCACGTCGCTGTTCAACGCGACCGAGGCTTCGGTGAGGAGCTTGCCGATCTCGGCCACCTCGGCGGGCGGCTGCACGCTCGGGGTCGCGGGAGCGCCGCCCGCCACTTCAGGCGTACCCGCGGGGTAGGCCTTGCCATAGATGTCGAGCATCTTCTCGACGTAGGCAAGGCCAGGATCCCGTTGCGGCTCGAAAAAGAATGTCGTGTTGCCGATGACCTTGGCCTTGGCGGCGGACAGCTGGTCGATCATCTTGGCCTGCACCTCGCGCGGCCACGGCCAGCGGCCGATGTTGGCGATCGACTGGTCGTCAATGGCGATCACCGCGATCTTGTCGCTCGGGCTCTTCGAGGTCATCTTGACGCCGAGGTCATAGGCCCAGCGCTCGAGCCCGGGAATGAATCCGGACATGCGCGCGAAGCCCAGCAATGCGATGGCGATGACGAGGCCGAAGAACCAGTCGGCCTTCCAGAACGCGGTCTTCATGAACTCTCCCTTGAGTCCGCAGGTAGCCCCTTCCCCGGGCTACGCTAAAGACGGTATTGCAGTGTGGCCCATCTTACATGGGCACGCCGCGGCAGACGGCAGGCGATCAGGGGCGAGCAGCAGTCGAAAAGCCGCGGGAATGGGCGCTCCGGGGGGTGGTGGGCGGCCACTCTCTATACAATCGGCGCGATGAGGTTCGCCGCGACCGCCGCCGCCCTGTTGTTGCCCCTTGCCCTGTCCGCGGGAAGCGCCTTGGCGCAGGCCGCCCCGGCCAGGATGCCACGCCTCGCACTCGTGATCGGCAACGGCGCGTACAAGGACTCGCCGCTCGCCAACCCGACGAACGATGCCGCTGACATGGCGCGCGTCCTCGAAGCGAGCGGCTTCACCGTGATCAAGCGCGAGAACGCCACCCTTCGCGAGATGCATCTGGCGCTGCGCGAGTTCGGCGACCGCCTCGGGCGCCAGACCACCGGGCTCGTCTATTTCGCCGGCCACGGCATGCAGGTCCGCGGCCGCAACTACCTCATCCCGGTAGATGCGGACATCGCGCGGGAAGACGAGGTCGCATTCGCCGCGCTCGATCTCGGCGCGTTGATGGACAAGCTCGATTCGGCGAAAAACCCGGTGAACATCGTGATCCTCGATGCGTGCCGCAACAATCCCTTCGGCAGCCGCCTGACTGCGACCGCGCGCGGCCTGGCCCCGGTGGACGCCCCGCCGGGAACATTCATCGCCTTCGCCACCGCGCCCGGCTCCACCGCCGCCGATGGCGGCGGCCGCAACGGGCTCTATACCCAGCACTTGGTGCGGCACCTCGAAAAGCCCGGCCTCGCCATCGAGGAGGTGTTCAAGGCAGTGCGCGTCGGCGTGCGCAGTGACTCCAAGGGCGCGCAAATCCCCTGGGAGAGCACCTCGCTCGAGACCTCGTTCCGCTTCCGCAATCCGCCGCCCGAGAAGAGGCCGCCGGTAGTCGCCGCGGCGAAGCCTGCGGCGCCGACCACCACAACCCCTGCCCGCGCCCTGCCCACGTCGCTGCGCGCGCCCCCGACCTTCCAGGCCGGGGACACTTGGACCTACCGCGTCATCGACCGTCTGGCGCAGAGCGAGCGGCGCACGGTGATGCGCGTGAAGGAGGTACGCGGCGACGAGGTCCACTTCGCCAACGGCAACGTGGGCGACCTCTACGGCAACATGATTCGCGTCGTGCGCAACGCGTCCCGCACGGATGAATACACGCCGCATAGCCACCAGTACATGTTTCCGATGAAGGCCGGGGACACCTGGCGGTTCAAATCGCAACAGAAGCGCACCGGCGATCGCCTGACCGACCTCGACGAGCACATCAAGGTTGGAGACGAGGAGGAGGTCGATACGCCCGCGGGAAAGATGCGTGGCGTGCGCATCGATCGGGAAGTGCGCTGGAAAGACCGCGGCCGGGACAACGCGGGCGTCAATACCTTCACCTACTGGTACAACTCGGCGGCGAAGCGCTATGTCGTCCTGGAGCAGGTCAACACCACGACCGCCGGCAAGGTGCTCGTCGACGAGCGCCTCGAGCTGGTCTCCTACTCCGTCAAGTAGCTACGTCCAGATTACGGCTCCTACGGCACCAGGATCGTGGATCCGGTCGTCTTCCTGCCCTCGAGGTCGCGGTGCGCCTGCTGCGCGTCCTTCAACGCGTACGACTGCCGTGGCCCGACCTTGATGCGCCCGGCAAGCACGTGGTCGAAGAGCTCGTTGGCCGCGGCCACCAGCTCTTCGCGCTTGGCGGTGTACGAGAGGAGGGTCGGCCGTGTCACGTAGAGCGAGCCCTTCGCGGCGAGGATGCCGAGGTCGGTGGGCGGCACCGGCCCCGACGAATTGCCGAAACTCACCATCAGCCCGCGGACCTGGAGGCTGTCCAGCGACCTGGTGAAGGTGTCCTTGCCGACCGAGTCGTACACGATCGGGACCTTCTTGCCGCCGGTGATCTCCATCACCTTCGCCTGGAAATCCTCCGTCGTGTAATTGACGGTGTGCGCGGCGCCGTGCTCGCGCGCGAGCGCGGCCTTTTCCTCCGAGCCCACGGTGCCGATGAGGTTCACGCCGAGGGCCTTGGCCCACTGGCACGCGATGAGGCCGATGCCGCCGGCCGCCGCGTGCCAGAGGATGGTGTCGCCCGATTTCGGCGTCACGTGCAGGCCGCGCAGCAGGTACTGCACCGTGAGGCCCTGGAGCATCATGCTCGCGGCCTGCTCCATGCTGATGCCGTCGGGCACCTTCACCAGGCGCTCGGCGGGATGGTTCTTCACCTCCGAATACGCGCCCATGCCGCCATTGCAGTACGCCACGCGGTCGCCCGCCTTGAACTCGGTGACGCCCGCCCCCACCGCGTCTACCACGCCCGCGGCCTCGAGGCCGATGCCCGAGGGCAGCGGCACCGGGTAGAGCCCCGTGCGGTGGTAGGTATCGATGTAGTTGAGGCCCACCGCCTTGTGGCGGACCTGGACCTCGCCCTGCCCGGGCGGCGCAACCTGGACGTCATCCCACTGCAGCACTTCGGGACCGCCGGTCTTGTGGAATCGAATCGCGTGAGCCATGGTCGTTACCCGCCGTTGGTGAATCGTTTCTGGGGGGCGAAGCTTATCAGGCGCCCAGGATCGTGCCGGTGCCGATGCCCGCGGCTTTCGCCCACTCGGCGGCCGCCACCTTCTTGCCCTCCTCGGGCTTCACTTTCGCAACCTCGATCTGCCCGCCCTGCGCGGTGATGCGGATCGACTCGGGGCCGATCTCGGTCACCTCGCCGATCTTGCCCTTTACCGCCCCGAACGTGCGGACCAGATGCTTCTTCGAGCCGAAGAGCTGCAGCTTCCTGCCGGCGATGGTGGTCCACGCGCCCGGGGCGGGGTCAGCCCCGCGAATCAGGTTGTGGATGAAGTCCACGTGGTTGTGCCAGTAAATCTTCGCCTCGTTGGGGCGGAACCAGCCCTCGTAGGAGGCCTGCGACTCGTCCTGCACCACCTCCTGGTGCTTGCCGGCGACCACCAGGTCCGCGGCCTCGAGCATCGCCTGCACGCCCATCGGGAACAGGCGATCGAAGTACACCGTGCCGAGCGTATCGTTTTCGGAGACCTCGGTCTCCTTCTGCAGGATGACCGGGCCCTCGTCGAGTCCGTCGGTGGGACGGAAGATGGTGAGGCCGGTCTTCTTCTCGCCGCGCGAGATCGGCCAGTTGATCGACGACGGCCCGCGGTATTTCGGCAGCAGCGACGGGTGGTACTGGATGGTGCCGTGCTTCGGGATGTTGACGAACTCCTGCGGCGCGAACTGCAGCACGAAGGCCATGACGCCGATCTCGACATCGAGGTCCTTCATCGCCTCCGTCGCCTCCGGGCTCTTGAGCGACGGGAACTGGAACAGCTTGAGTCCCTTTTCCTGGGCGGCGACCTTCATCGGGTCCGCTTTCGCGCCCTCTTTCTCGGGCGCCACGAAGACGCCGGCGACGGCGTCGCCGCGCGCAAGGAAGGCCTCGAGGACGGCCTTGCCGAAATCCTGTTGGCCGATGATTGCGATCTTCATGTTGCTGACTCCTAGGCGGCGACCTTCTTCGGCGGGGCGGAGAAGGCGCCCGCGGCCCTGAGCTGCTCCACCTTGCCCGCATC
>JBDSRZ010000205.1:0-5472 GCA_039929025.1 Usitatibacter sp.
TTCTTCCTGTTGGGGCGGGCGCTCATGGGGCGACTCTAGGTCGCATATCAGTGGCCGTCAATATTAGGCTTGACTAATATAAAACCGCTCGCCAAACTTCGGCCGATGAACGCTCGTCTGCAGCGCGCCCCTGAAGGTTTCCTCGACAGCGGCCAGATCGCCGCGGTCCAGGCGGGCCGGCGCGACTTCCTGCGCAATGCAGTCATCGCGGCGGCGGCGGCCAACGGGGGGCGACCGGGCATTCCCATGCCGCCGATGCCCGACTTGTCGGAAACGGACGCCGCCGCCCCGGTCCGCTGGATATTGGGGGGCGCGGCCGAGGCCGGTGCGCGCGCGTATAATTTTGGATTGGAAATTCATTTCAGCGATACCTCAAGGCGACGTTGTCTTCGATAGCGATGTCATCCCCGTGAAGACGGGGATCCAATGCATGGCCACGGTGATCGCCGCGGCCGCCATGGCTACGGCTTTCGGACAATCGGCCACCTTCACGGTCAGGCAGCTGACGCCGGAAGCCGCGCTGAGGGCCGCGCAGGCGGCCCTCGAGACCTGCCGTAAGAACGGCCACCAGGTCGCGGTGGCCGTGGTCGATCGGGCCGGGCTCACGCAGGTGCTGCTCCGCGACCGCTTCGCGGGCCCGCATTCCGTCGACGTGGCCACCAACAAGGCGTGGTCGGCGGTGTCCTTCCGCACGCCCACCGCCGAGCTCGAGCGCGCCACGCGACCCGGGCAGGTCATGTCGGGGTTGCGGAGCGTGCCCCGCGTCACCGCGATCGGCGGCGGGCAACTGATCGAGGGCGGCGGCTCGCTCTTCGGCGCAATCGGGGTCTCCGGCGCGCCCGGTGGCGATGCCGACGATGCCTGCGCGGCCGCCGGCATCAAGGCGATCGCTGAAGAGATCGAGTTCTGAGCCGTGGATAGGCGGTCGTTCCTCGAAGCGCTTGCCGCGGCCGCCGCGGCAGGCCTGCCGCTCGCATCGCGAGCGGCGCTGTCAGGCGACGCGAAATCCCTCTACGAGGTACCCGCTTTCGGCAATGTGAGCCTGCTGCACATGACCGATTGCCACGCGCAGCTCTTGCCGGTGCATTTTCGCGAGCCGAACGTGAACCTGGGTATCGGTTCGGCACGCGGCCGCCCCCCCCACCTCGTCGGCGAGAATTTCCTGCGGGCCTATGGCTACGCTCCGCGCAGCCGCGAGTCCCACGCCTTCACGCACTTGGACTTCGCGCAGTTGGCGAAGGTGTATGGACGCATGGGTGGCTTCGCGCACCTGGCGACGCTGGTGAAGCAGTTGAAGGCCTCGCGCCCGGGCGCGCTGCTGCTGGATGGGGGCGACACCTGGCAGGGCTCGGCGACCGCGCTGTGGACTAAGGGCCAGGACATGATCGATGCGTCGAAGCTCCTTGGCGTCGACATCATGACCGGCCACTGGGAATTCACCTACGGCCAGGACCGCGTGAAACACGTGGTCGAGAACGACTTCAAAGGGAAAATCGAGTTCCTCGCGCAGAACGTGGTGACGGCCGACTTCAACGATCCCGTGTTCAAGCCGTACACGCTGCGGGAGATCAACGGCGCCACGATCGCGATCGTGGGGCAGGCGTTTCCCTACACCCCGATCGCCAACCCGAGATATTTCGTCTCCGACTGGACCTTCGGCATCCGCGAGCAGGAGCTGCAGGAGCGCGTCGCCGAGGCGCGTTCGAAGGGGGCGCAGGCGGTGGTGCTCCTCTCGCACAACGGGATGGACGTGGACCTCAAGCTCGCGTCGCGCATTACCGGGGTGGACGCGATCCTGGGCGGCCACACGCACGATGCGGTGCCGAGGCCGGTCGAGGTCGCGAACCCCGGCGGCGTCACCCTGGTCACCAATGCCGGCAGCAATGGCAAGTTCCTCGGCGTCCTCGACATGGACGTGCGCCACGGCAAGCTGCGGGGGATGCGCTATCGCCTGCTGCCGGTGTTCTCGAACCTGCTCGCGGCCGACCGGGAGATGGCGGCCCACATTGGCAAGGTGCGCGCACCCTACGAGGCGAAGCTGGCGGAGCAGCTTGCGACGACCGAAGGCCTTCTCTACCGCCGCGGCAACTTCAACGGCACCGTGGACCAGCTGATCCTCGACGCGATGATGAAGGTGAAGGGCGCGGAGATCGCGTTCTCGCCCGGCTTCCGCTGGGGCACGTCGATCCTGCCGGGCGAGGCGATCACTACCGAGCACGTGATGGACTGGTCGGCGATCACCTACCCATACGCGACGCTCAACGACCTGAGCGGCGAGATGATCAGGACGATTCTCGAGGACGTCGGCGACAACCTGTTCAATCCCGATCCGTACTCTCAGCAGGGCGGGGACATGGTGCGCGTGGGCGGCCTCACCTACACCTGCACGCCGGGTGAGGCGATGGGCAAGCGCATCTCCGACATGCGCCTGCACGGCAAGCCGATCGAAGCGGGCAGGACCTACAGGGTGGCGGGCTGGGCGTCGGTGGCCGAAGGGGCGAAGGGCGAGCCCATCTGGGACGTGATCACCCAGTACCTCAAGAGCAACAAGACGGTCTCGCCGAAGCTCACCCTGCCGAAGCTGGTGGGTGTCGAAGGCAACCCGGGGATCGCTTGAAGGCGCTCGCCATCGCGATCCTTGTATTCGCCACGATGACCGGCGTGGCGGCCCAGCCCGTGGCGCTCAAGTCCAGGGTCATCCCGATCGAGGTCACGCCGCGGGTGTTCTATGTCCAGGGCGAGGCAGGCGTCGCATCTTCCGCGAACGAGGGTTACAACTCCAACGCCGGTTTCGTGATAACCGACGATGGCGTGGTGGTCGTCGACGCGCTGGGCACTCCGGCGCTCGGCGAGGCGCTCCTCGCATCCATCCGTGCGATCACCCAGAAGCCGATTCGCCGCGTCATCGTCACGCACTATCATGCCGACCATTTCTATGGCCTGGCGCCGCTCAGACGCGCGGGCGCGGAAGTCTGGGCGCAGTCGCGCGCCAGGGAATACCTGGAAAGCGGGCAGGGCGCACGCCGGCTGGAGCAACGCTCCCGCGATCTCTTTCCCTGGGTCGATGCCGGCATGAAGCTCGTCCCGCCCGATCGCTGGATCGAGCGCGACGAGGCGTTCGACCTGGGCGGCGTGCGCTTCGAGGTGAGCCACTTCGGCCCCGCACACTCGCCCGAAGACCTGATCGTGGCGATCCCGCAGGAGGGCGTGCTCTTCAGCGGCGACATCCTCTTCTCGGGACGCATCCCGTTCGTGGGCGAGGCCGACAGCAAGCGGTGGCTGGAGAGGATCGGCCGGCTGCTGGAAATGAAGCCGCGCATCATGGTCACGGGCCACGGGGCCGTTTCGCGCGACCCCGTCCACGACCTGGCCCTCACCCGCGACTATCTCGTCTTCCTGCGCGAGGCGATGGGCAAGGCCGTGGAGGAGCTCGTTCCCTTCGCGGAGGTCTACGCGAAGACCGACTGGAGCCGCTTCTCGAACCTGCCCGCGTTCGAGGCTGCCAACCGCGTCAACGCTTACGGCCAATACCTGCAGATGGAGCGCGAACTGCTGAAAAGATGAAACCGGGGACGGACCCTGAATTCACCAGGTGAAATGAGGGTACGTCCCCGGTTTCGTATTTCACTTCCCGAACTTGTAATAGGCGCGATCGAGGAACACGACGATGTGTTCCTCCTCGTCGGGGAAGAGCTGCAGGTTCAGCTCCGAGTTGCACAGCGCCACCTGCGTCTTGAGCTTCCCGAAGCTCGTGACCTTGCGGTCTTTGCGCAGGTAGATCGCCTTGGCGTCGCCCATCGTCTTGTTGTGGTGGCAGGTCTCGCACTTCTTCTCCTCGACCAGGAGCCTCCCCTGCTCCCACGCGGGGGTGGCGAGGCATGAGGCGGGGATCGCGAAAGCGAGCAGGGCGGCGAAGGTTCGAATGGCAGTCATGTGTCACTCCCTATTAGCGAGCCGGATGGCGGCGGGCTGAAAAGCGATCCGCCGCGACCTGGTAGAGCGAGATGCCCTCGACGAGCACGGCGGCCGCGTGCTGTCCGACGACGACCTCGTTGCTGTCCTGCCTCAGCACGCGCGTGACGTGGCGCGGCTTGAGCTCGGCCAGCAAGCCGCCGTTCAGGAAGCCGACGGTCTGGTAGTTGGCGATGAAGACATGGGGGTCGGCCTCGCCGTCGTGCAGGATGTCGCGGCCGAAGAACTGTGAACGGTAGTCGACGTTCAGCAGGCCCAGGATCGTCGGCGCGACGTCGATCTGCGAGGCCACCGTGTCCACCCGGCGCGGCTCTAGCCACTTGGGGCTATAGATGACCATCGGAATGTGGAACTGCGCGGTGGCAAGGCTCGTCTTTCCGCGGCCGATCGAAGTGTGGTCGGCGACGATCACGAACACCGTGTCCGCGAACCACGGCCGCGCGGACGCCTCGCGGATGAAGCGGCCGATCGCGTAATCGGTGTACTTCACCGCACCGTCGCGGCCGCTGCCTGACGGCATGTCGATGCGGCCATCGGGGTACGTGAAGGGCCGGTGGTTAGACGTCGTCATGACGTGCAGGAAGACGTTCTTGCCGCGCGCAACGCGCCCATCGACCTCGGTGATCGCCTGCCCGAAGAGGTCCTCGTCGGCGACGCCCCAGATGGTCTCGTGCGTCACCCGCGCCTTGGGAATGTCCGTGCGGTCGATGACGTCGTAGCCGTTGCCGCCGAAGAATTCCCGCATGTTGTCGAAGTAGCTATAGCCGCCGTACATGTAGACGGCGTCGTATCCCTGCTCGCGAAAGACGCCCCCCAGGGTGAAGAGTCCGGTGTTGTTGGGGCGCATCGGGATCGCGTGGCCGGGGGTTGGGGGCACCGAGAGCGTCAAGGCTTCGAGGCCGCGCACGGTGCGAGTGCCGGTCGCGTACAGGTGGGTGAAGTAGAGCCCCTTGCGGGCGAGGCCCTCCAGCTCCGGCGTGAGGCCGCGCTTGCCGCCGAGGGATTCGACGAACTCGGCGCCAAGGCTCTCTACCGAGACGAGAATCACGTTCAACCTGCGCTGCGATGCTCCCATGGAAACCCAGCGCTCGATGGGCATCTGGGTGGAGCTCGTCAGGCGGTAGCGCGGCATGCCCGCGAACTCCGCGCTTGCGCGGGCGTTCGCCTCCTGAGTCGGCAGTGTCGCGTAGAAGCGCTGGAAGTCGATCTCGTTGTCACGAAAGGCGCGGAAGAACTCGAGGACCCCGTTGCCCGCGAGCTGGGCGCGGGCCGGCGATCCGAGGTGCTCCTTCCAGTCGGTGTCCACGATCCACGTCGAAACCGCGAGCACCGCCGCAACGGCGGCCATCCCCACCGTGCGCATGCCGAAGCCGCCCGGCTCGACGGCGAGGATGTGTAGCGCAGGCCGGGCCAGCAGGCCGCCAAGGACGGCCAATGCCAGCCCCAGACCGCCGAGGAGGAGCCCGACCGAGTAGGACTCGCGAATGTTGCCCATCACCT
>JBDSRZ010000206.1:0-11195 GCA_039929025.1 Usitatibacter sp.
ATCGTCCTGGGCGTGGTCCACGCCCTGCGCGATGTCGGGGCTCTGCTTGTCGTAGCAGACCATGACCGCGCAGCCCTTGTAGTCGATGCCGTAGTCGGTGTTGTCGTAGCCGATGCGTTTGATGGTCTCGCGTGCGACCTGGATGTAATCGACGTTGGCGTGGGTGGTGATCTCGCCCGCCATCACCACCAGGCCGGTGTTGCAAAGCGTCTCGGCGGCGACTCGCGACTTGGGGTCCTGCGCTAGAATCGCATCGAGGACCGCATCGGAAATCTGGTCGGAAACCTTGTCCGGATGGCCTTCGGAGACCGATTCGGAGGTAAACAGGAACTCGCTTTTCATTTCGGGTCTTTATCCCTTCCTCGCTGAGCCGGACATTTTAACAAAGACCGCGCCCGAGGCCGGCCCCTGACTTGAAAATTCTCTTTCGCCTCCTGGCCCGCCTGCCGCTCCCGGCGAACCATGCCGTGGGCGCCATCGCGGGTCGGCTGGTGTTCGCGCTTTCGCCCCGCTATCGGCGCCGCGTCCTCGACAACCTCGCCGCGAGCGGAGTCTGTGGTGGCGCGCAGGACGTGGTCCGCATGGCCCGGGAGAATGCCGCCGAGATCGGCAAGGGGGCGGCCGAGCTCGCCTGGGCGCTTTTCCGCCCCGAGGAGGCGGTCGCACGGGTGAAGGGCCACAACGGCTGGGATGCGGTGGAGCGCTTGCGCGCCGCGAAGCGCCCGATCGTCTTCGTGACGCCGCACCTCGGAAGCTACGACATCGCCGGCCGTTACCTCTGGCAGATGGGACTGCAGATCCTCGCCATGTACCGCCCCCACAAGGTCTTCTGGATCGACCAGCTGTTGCGCGAGGGGCGAAACCGCGGCGCAGCGCCCGATGGCACCAACGTGGCGCCGGCCTCCCTTGCCGGCGTGCGCATGGTCCTCAAGCACCTGCGCCGCGGCGGCTGCACCGTAGTCCTTCCAGACCAGGTCCCCGGGCTGGGGGAGGGAGAGTGGGTCGATTTCTTCGGCCGTCCCGCCTACACGATGACGCTCCTCGGGCGGCTGCAGCAGGCCACTGGGGCCGCCGTGGTGTTCTGCTACGCCGAGCGTCTCAAGGGCGGGGCCGGATTTCACCTGCATCTGGAGGAGCTTGCCGAGCCTCTCTCGACCGACCGGCGCGAGGCGGCGCGCCAGGTGAACGCCCAGGTCGAGCGCCTGGTGCGCTCCTGCCCGGCGCAGTACCTGTGGGGCTACAACCGCTACAAGCGCCCCGCCGGAGCGCCTCCAGCTCCCGGCGCCGCATCGAAGGGCGGGGCCTGAGCATGGGCTGGCTGCGCTCCCTCGGCTCGCGGCTGGGCGTGCTGGTTCTGTGGCTGGTGCACTTCCTGCCAATGCGCTGGATCGGCGCCATCGGCGCGGGGCTGGGCTCGCTCCTCTACCGCTTCGGCCGCGGACATGTGACGCGCGTGAACCTGGCCCTGTGCTTTCCGGAGATGCCGGAGCACGAACGCAACGCCCTGGGCCTGCGGCATTTCCGCATGCTCGGGCGCAACGCGGTCGAGCTCAGCGTGATGGTATGGGGCACCGAGGAGCAACTGCTGCAGCTCGTGCGTCACGAAGGCCTAGAATTCCTGCGAGAGGCGGCGGCCAACGGCGAGCCCGTGATCCTCTTCGCGCCGCATTTCATCGGCCTCAACATGGGGGGCATCCGCGTGGCCCACGAATGGCCGGGCTCGGCGAGCATCTACAGCCGCCAGAAGAACCGGGTGCTGGACAAGTTGCTCCTCAAGGCGCGCACGCGCTTCGGAAGCCCCGTGCTGGTGAGCCGCCAGGATGGCCTTCGCGCCGTGATCCGCGTGATCCGCAGCGGCAAGTCCCTCTACTTCCTCCCCGACATGGACTTCGGAGCGCGCGACGCGATCTTCTCGCCGTTTTTCGGTGTTCCTACGGCGACCATCACCGCGCTCCCACGCCTGGCGAAGATCACCGGCGCCAAGGTGATCCCGGTGGTGACGCGCCAGGAGGGCGAGGGCTACGTGGCGCGCTTTTACCCGGCGTGGGAGAACTACCCCACCGGCGACGTGCACGCCGACGTGCGCCGCATGAACGCCTTCATCGAGGCGCGCGTGCGCGAAATGCCGGAGCAGTATTTCTGGGCGCACAAGCGCTTCAAGACGCGCCCTCCCGGGGAACCCAATCCGTACCGCCGACTCTAGTCCAGGAGCCGCTCGATGCTTCGCGCAGGCGCTGAGGGTCGATGGGCTTCACACGAGCAGGACGATCTCGGGCAGGAAGGCGCGGGCGGCCGCTACCGCCTCGCTTCCGTTTCTCATCACCGACACCTCGTGCCCCGCCTGCGACAGCAGCAGCATCATGGACTCCGCGGCGCCGCTAATGATGCCAGCCGGCGCCCATGAGGCGCGCCGCCGCGACGGTCTTCATCAGATGCTGCGCCACGAGGGTGTCGACCGTGGGCACGCCGGTGATGTCGATGATGGCGATCGCGGCGCCGGTCTCCACGATCTTCTCGAGCAGGCTCTCCATCACCACCTGGAGTGCCTGGGGGCTGCTTGGGGCGCCGGGAGTATGACACCTTCCCATCGCTGCCTTTCGTCCGCGCGACCGGTAGAATTTGTGCATGCGATCCAGGACCCTCCGCTTCACCAAGATGCACGGCCAGGGCAACGACTTCGTGGTGCTCGACGGCATCGGCCAGAGCCTTGCGATCACGCCGGACATCGCGCGCCACCTCGCCGATCGTCACCTCGGCATCGGATGCGACCAGGTGCTGCTGGTGGAAAGGCCCCAGTCCCCGGAAAACGACTTCCGCTACCGCATCTTCAACGCCGACGGCAGCGAGGTGGCCCAGTGCGGCAATGGCGCGCGCTGCTTCGCGCGCTACGTGCTGGACCAGGGGCTCACCGCCAAGCACCAGATTCGCGTCGAGACCGCGGCCGGCGTGATCGTGCCGCGGATCGAGGATTCGGGCCAGGTGACGGTGGATATGGGCGCGCCGCGCTTCGAGCCGCGCGAGGTCCCCTTCCTGTCCGAAGATGCACGGGTGACCCACTCGGTGCGGGTGGCGGGCCTGCCGGTCGAAGTCAGCGTGCTCTCCATGGGCAATCCGCACGCGGTGCAGCTGGTCGCCGACGTCGAGCGGGCGCCGGTCACCGAGCAGGGGCCGCTCCTCGAGCGCCACCCCGCCTTTCCGCAACGCGTGAACGCGGGCTACATGCAGGTCGTCTCGCGCGGGCACATCAAGCTGCGTGTCTGGGAGCGCGGGGCGGGCGAGACGCTCGCCTGCGGCACCGGAGCCTGCGCCGCCGTCGTCGCCGGGATCCGGCGCGGGCTCCTCGACGAGGAGGTGCGCGTGACCACCCGCGGCGGCGATCTCGTGGTTCGCTGGCGTGGTCGCGAAGCGCCGGCAGGGGGGGCGGAGGAGACTAACTCCCCACACGCCGTTATGATGACGGGCGACGCCGTGCGCGTATTCGACGGCGAGATCGACCTCTAGCGAGCCCACGCCAAAGGACAGGAATTGCTCACCGCGGAACAGGTTGCGGAGTTCATCAAGCAGAACCCGGGATTCTTCGAAAGCCACGTGGAGCTGCTGATGAACCTGCAGATACCCCACCCCCACGGCGGGCGCGCGGTGTCGATCGGCGAGCGCCAGCTGGTGGCGGTGCGCGAGAAGGCGAAGATGCTCGAGGACAAGCTGCGCGAGCTGATCCAGTTCGGCGAGGAGAACGACGCGGTGGGCGACAAGGTGCACCGCCTCTGCTGCCGCCTGATCGAGGCGCCGAGCCTCGACGCCACCCTGGACACGCTCTACCTCGACCTCCTCGACCACTTCGCGGTGCCGCATGTCGCGGTGCGCCTGTGGAACGTGGCGGAGGAAAACCCGGACACCAAGGAATTCGCCTCCGTCGCCGCGGAGATGCGCGAGTTCATCGAGAAGATGCAGGCGCCCTACTGCGGCGCGCACGCGGTCTACGAGAGCCAGTCGTGGTTCGGCGAGGCGGCCCCTCACCTGAAGTCGTTCGCGCTCGTGTCCCTCGCCCGCGACGGAGTGCACTTCGGCGTCGTAGCCCTCGCCTCCGAGGACCCGAAGCGCTTCTACCCCGAGATGGGCACCATGCACCTCGCGCGCATCGGCGACCTCGTAAGCCACGCGCTGTGGCGCTTCGTGACGCCCGTCCGTGAGCACGCCGCCTAGCGCGCTCGAGCGCTACCTTTCCCACCTACGCCACGAGCGCCGGCTCGCAATCCACACGCTCGCGGCCTACGCGCGCGATGGCGCGCGGCTCATCGCCCTTGGCGGCGACCGGCCGCTCGCCACGCTCGCCTCGCAGGACATCCGCCGGTTCGTCGCGACACTGCACGGCAAGGGCTTGTCGCCGAGATCCCTCGCGCGCGTGCTTTCGAGCTGGCGTGGATTCTTCGACTGGCTCGCGCGCCATCGCGAGGTCGTGGCCAATCCCTGCGTGGGCGTGAAACCGCCGCGCGCGCCGCGGCACCTGCCGCGAACGCTGTCGCCCGACGAAGCGGTCGGCCTGGTCGCGATCGAGGACGATTCCGACCTGGGCATCCGCGACCGCGCACTCTTCGAGCTCGCTTACTCGTGCGGCCTGCGCGTCTCCGAGCTCACCGGGCTCGACCTCGAGGCGATCGACCTGCGCGCGGGCGAGGTGCGGGTGACCGGCAAGGGCTCGAAGACGCGCATCGTGCCCGTCGGGGATCCGGCGGTGAAGGCGGTCGAACGCTGGCTCGCGTTGCGCGCTGGCCTCGCCAAGAGCGGCGAGGCCGCGCTTTTCGTCGGGCGCTCGGGGCGGCGCCTGGCCCCGCGCGAGGTGCAGCGGCGCATCAAGCAGCGCGCCCTCGCCGCGGGCCTGCCCATGGACGTGCATCCGCACATGCTCCGGCATTCATTCGCATCGCACGTGCTGCAGTCGTCCGGCGACTTGCGCGCGGTGCAGGAGATGCTCGGGCACGCGAGCATCGCCTCGACGCAGGTCTACACCCACCTCGATTTCCAGCACCTGGCGAAGGTGTACGACCAGGCCCACCCGCGCGCGCGGAAGAAGAAGAGCTAAAGTACCGTGGCGAACGGCTGTCCGCCGACGCGAGGCTGACGAAGACCGGTCCACCCGGCTGGTGCTCGTCGGCCGCGACCTTGAAGATGCCGCAGTCACCCCGATATTGGAATCGATACGCGCCCTGCGTCCCACCGAGGCAATTGCCATGGCAACACCCGCTTCCCCGGAATCCGAGCTCATCCCCGTCACCATCCTCACCGGCTTCCTCGGCGCCGGCAAGACCACGCTCCTGAACCGCATCCTCACCGAGCAGCACGGCGAGAAGATCGCGGTGATCGAGAACGAGTTCGGCGAGACCGGCGTCGACAACGACATCCTGGTGCGCGACAAGCAGGAGCAGATCGTCGAGATGAACAACGGCTGCATCTGCTGCACCGTGCGCGGCGACCTGGTGCGCATCCTCGGCGACCTGGGCAAGAAGAGGAAGCAGGGCAAGCTCAAGTTCGACCGCGTGATCATCGAGACCACCGGGCTCGCCAATCCCGGTCCCGTGGCCCAGACGTTCTTCATGGACGAGGCGATCCACGACCAGTATCTTCTCGATGCAGTGGTCACGGTAGTAGACGCCAAGCACGCGCAGAAGCAGCTGGACGAACACGACGAGGCCCGCCGCCAGGTGGGGTTCGCCGACCGCATCCTCCTGTCGAAGACCGACCTGGTGGACGACGCCGGGGTGGAGGCGCTGATGAAACGCCTCAAGCAGATGAACCCGCGCGCCCAATACAAGAAGGCGCACTTCGGCGAGGCGGACATCAGGGAGCTGCTCGACATCCGCGGCTTCAACCTCAACGCGGCGCTCGAGGTCGATCCCGAATTCCTCACCAGCGACCATCACGAGCACGACGACGACGTCGCGTCCTTCGTCTGGAAGGACTCCCGCCCGATGCACATGGAGAAGATCGAGACCTTCCTGTCGCTGATGGTCGAAAACTACGGCGAGGACCTGCTGCGCTACAAGGGCGTGCTCAACGTCCAGGGCGAGCCGCGCCGCATGATCTTCCAGGGCGTGCACATGCTCATGGGCGGCACGCCCGGCAGGCCCTGGGAGCCGGGCGAGGCGCGCGAGAGCGTGATGGTGTTCATCGGCCGCAAGATTCCTCGGCGACTGTTCGAGGAAGGCCTGAACTACTGCGTGGCGTAGCCGGCGGTCGCGGGGTTTATGATGGCGGCAACACTCCTTCCGGACCGTTGTTGAACATGCATTCGGCACGCGCCTCGACCGCGGCGCCGTCCTCCGGGCCCTAGCCGGTGGCGGCTTCCGCTCCCAGCAACGTCCGCCTGGCCAGCCGCCCCGGCGGACGCATCGGCTCCGAGGAATACCACTCCGCGGTGCTCCCGAGCGCGCAGGAGGCCGCGGTGCTCTACGCGGCCAACCACACCGAGGCCGCCGTGGGGCTCCTCAGGGCCGAGATCAGGGACACCCAGAACCGCAATGACAAGCAGGCGTGGCTGGTCCTCTTCGACCTCTACCAGGTGACCCAGGACCGGCAGGAGTTCGAAGCGCTCTCTATGATGTATACGGTCAAGTTCGAGCAGTCCTCGCCCGCGTGGAACGACAGTGCCGACGCCGCCAACGATCCGCGGCGCGGCCAGAGCCGCGAGCGCAAGGACTTCTTCGCGATGAGGCCCGCTGCCGATGGCAGCCTCGCCGCGGAGATCGAGAAGTTCGTCGCCTTCGCGGAGAGCCAGGGCACTGTGCGCCTGGACGTCGCGAAGGTCGTCTCGATCACCGCCGCGGAGGCCACGCTCTTCGCCGCGATGCTGGCCAGGCTGCGCAAGCAGCGCCTGCCGATGTGGTTCAACAACGTCGAGGGCCTGGAGAAGGCGCTGCGCCGGGCGTTCAACGAGCGCGCCACCGAGAACCAGCGCCCCTTCTGGCTGCTGCTGTTCGAGCTCTACGTGCTCGAGGGCAAGGACCACGCTTTCGAGGAGCTGGGACTCGAGTACGCGGTCGCCTTCGAGATCTCGCCGCCCAACTGGGAGGTGTACGTGAATACCGTCTCCGCCGCCGCGAGCATCACGCCGGCCACGCCCGCGTCCTCGCCGCCGGAGGCGGGGTTTGCGCTGAAGGGCGTCCTCACCGCGACCAGTGCCAGCCAGCTGGCCGAGATGAACGGCCACGCCGCGAGCCGCAGCGAGGTCGTGGTCGACATGGGCAAGGTGATACGCATCGACTTCAGCTTCACCGGCACCGTCTTCGACGCGATCAAGGCGATCCAGCTTGCCGGCAAGCGCGTGATCCTCACCAACATCTCCGAGCTGAACGCCGCGCTCCTCGAGGCGCTCGGCCTTAACCGCTACGCGATCCTGGTGCGCCGCAAATCGGGCTGAAAATACGTGAAAATCCCTTTTTATTAAACGGGTTTTTCATCCATGGCCTGAGGGCCAGACTCTAAGAAGAGCATAGATGCCTTTGCCAGGCCCTTTCCGATGACCTCAGAAGTTCAGCAGTTCCACGGCACCACCATCCTCGGCGTGCGCCGCGGCGACAAGGTCGCCATGGGCGGCGACGGCCAGGTGACCCTGGGCAACATGGTCGTCAAGGCCTCGGCGCGCAAAGTCCGGCGCCTGTACCAGGATCGCATCCTCGCCGGATTCGCCGGCGCCACCGCGGACGCATTCACGCTCTTCGAGCGCTTCGAGGCGAAGCTCGACAAGCACCAGGGAAACCTGATGCGATCGGCGGTGGAGCTCGCCAAGGACTGGCGCACCGACCGGATGCTTCGCCGCCTGGAGGCGATGCTCGCCATTGCCGACCGCACCTCCTCCCTCATCATCACCGGCAACGGCGACGTGCTCGAGCCCGAGCACGGGCTGCTCGCCATCGGCAGCGGCGGCGGCTACGCGCAGGCGGCCGCGCTCGCCCTCCTGCAGGAAACCCAGCTGGAACCGGCGGAGATCGTGAAGCGCTCGCTCGCGATCGCCGGCGACCTGTGCATCTACACCAACCAGAACCACGTGATCGAGTCGCTGTGAGCGCCACGCCCGGAATTCCCCTGCCCGCGGCGGAGCCCGCGTCGATGATGACGCCGCAGGAGATCGTCCACGAGCTCGACAAGTACATCGTCGGCCAGGGCGACGCCAAGCGCGCGGTGGCGATCGCGCTGCGCAACCGCTGGCGGCGCGCGCAGGTGGCCGAGCCGCTGCGCACCGAGATCACGCCCAAGAACATCCTCATGATCGGGCCCACCGGCGTGGGCAAGACCGAGATCGCGCGCCGCCTCGCGCGGCTCGCGAACGCGCCCTTCATCAAGGTCGAGGCGACCAAGTTCACCGAGGTGGGCTACGTCGGGCGCGACGTCGACTCCATCATCCGCGACCTGGCGGAGATCGCGATCAAGTCGACTCGCGAGCAGGAAATGCACAAGGTGCGCCCGCGCGCCGAGGACGCGGGCGAGGAGCGCGTGCTCGATGCGCTGCTGCCGGGCGTGCCTTCGGGCGACGCCGCCGACGCCAACTCCACCCGCCAGCGCTTCCGCAAGATGCTGCGCGAGGGCAAGCTGGACGACAAGGAGATCGAGGTCGACCTGCTGCAGGGCGGCTCCAGCATGGAGATCCTCGCACCGCCCGGCATGGAGGAGCTCACCCAGCAGATCCAGGGGATGTTCGCGAACCTGGGAAACGCGCGCCGCAAGCGCCGCACGCTGAAGATCCGCGAGGCGCTGCGGCTCCTCACCGACGAGGAGGCGATGAAGCTCGTGAACGAGGAGGAGATCCGCTTCAAGGCGCTGCGCGCCGTGGAGCAGGACGGGATCGTCTTCCTCGACGAGATCGACAAGATCGCGAGCCGCGGCGAGCTGCAGGGGGCGGACGTCTCGCGCCAGGGCGTGCAGCGCGACCTGCTGCCGCTGGTCGAGGGCACGGCGGTGACCACCAAGTACGGCATGATCCGCACCGACCACATCCTCTTCATCGCGAGCGGCGCCTTCCACCTCGCCAAGCCCTCGGACCTGATCCCGGAGCTCCAGGGGCGCCTGCCGATCCGCGTCGAGCTCGCGAACCTCTCGGTGGAGGACTTCGAGCGCATCCTCACCGCCACCGACGCGTGCCTCACGCGCCAGTACCAGGCGCTCCTCGGCACCGAGGGCGTGGAGCTGGAGTACACCGCCGACGGGGTGCGGCGCCTGGCCGAGATCGCGTTCTCGGTCAACGAGCGCACCGAGAACATCGGCGCCCGGCGCCTCTACACCGTGATGGAGAAGCTCCTCGAGCAGGTCTCGTTCGACTCCGGCCGCAACGACCGGCTCATCGTGATCGATGCGGCCTACGTCGATGCGCGCCTTGGCGACCTCGCGCAGAGCGAAGACCTGGCGCGATACGTTCTGTAACGCCGCGGGCCGAAAGGCGGCGGTCAATCGCGCGCCGCGCGGCTAGAGTCCCAGCTCCTCGTACTGGCGCGTCACGCGCTGCATCGCCTCGAGGATGTTGTCGCCGGTCTTGGCGATGTTCTCCAGCGCCTTCACGCCCGCGCCGGTTCGCTCGATCTCGGCCGCGGCGGAAGTGAGGAAGCCGTGCTGCGTGCGCGCCACCTGCACCTGCGAGACGAGGTCGGGGAAGTTCTGCGCCGCCGACAGCAGGTCCTCGAGCGTGCCCGCGAGCTCCTCGGCGGCAGTGCCGGCCTCGCGCGCGAGCTCGGCGTTGCGTGGATCCCAGCGGCGCGTGAGGATGAGGCGCGGAACGCGTTGCGACAGCACGCACACGCGGGCGGCCTTGGCCGCGATCGGGCCGAGCGCCGGTTGCGATGCCACGGCAACCTTCGATGCGACCCAGGCCACCTCGTCGGTGCGGTCGGCGAGCCGGCGAACGCCCTCGCGCGTCGGCGGCCGCAGCGCGACGACACGGTATTCCTCCCACAGGAGCCCGAGCAGCAGGTAGCTTTCCCGCGTTTCCGGCGCGGCGGCGCGGCCGCTCGCGCGCAGCAGGGCATCGAAATCGCGCACCGCTTCGACGAGCCCGCGGCGGCTGCGCTCTACCATTACCCCGTGCGCCGCCTGCGCGTGCAGCTTGGCGACGCGCTCGGCAAGTGCCGTGAGGCGCATGCCGTCCCCCGCTCGCCGATCGTCGGCGGCGCGGGCGGTCCCGGCAACCGCCGCCAGCAGCATGCACGCGAGCCACGCCGCGCACCGACGCGCAAGCGCGGCGCTCACGCCGCCGTTTCGAAGCGGCAGAGCACGCCCTCGGCGGCGTGGCGCGCAAGGATGTCCTGGAGGAGCGCGGCTCGATCGCCCAGCGCATCGCAAACCTCCCCGAGGCAGGTTCCCGTCGCGAGCAGCGCGAGCACGTCCCATTCGGAAGCCGGCAGGGCGCGGGGCCGCGGCTCGAAGCCGTGCCGCATCACGAGGACGCGGTCGGCGCCCACGGTGCGATCGGGCGTGCCGTCGCGATCGGGAAGGTTCGCCTCCCAGATGGCGACCACGGGATGTGCGGATTCCAGCAGGCGCGCGGCCGGGTGCAGGGTGAGACGTAACCCGCCGTAGTCCTCCTCGCGCACGCGCGCGAGCGCTGCCAGGTCGAGCGCCTCGGCATCGGCCGCGTGGAAGCTCTCGTGCACCGCCCGATCGAGACGCGCGACGTCGGGAAGGTAGTCGAGCGCGGCGGCCGGGGCATAGCCCGCGAGGAATGGCGCGAGGTCGCCGCCGAACGTGGCCAGGTCACCGCTGCGCGACGGATACGCGCGCGCGTAGCCGTCACAGGCCGCGTCGAAGAACGCGCTCCCCACCAGGCGACGCACCGTGGGGTAGGCGGCGGCGAGCGCGCCGCGCCAATTGGCGCGCGCATTGCCGTGATGGATCGCGAGGCGCGGATCCGCCGGCGGATCCGCGGCGTAGAGCACCTCGATGAAGTCGCGCTGCAGCGCCGCGAGCGCGCTCACGCGACCGGCGCCTCGCGGATGGCGGCCGCGCGCCGCTCGGCCCGCGCCGCCTCCGCCAGCAGCACGTCGAGCTCGGGAAGTTCGGTATCCCATTCCACCAGCGTGGGGCGCCTCCCGATTCGCGCCAGGGCGTGCTCGTAGAGACCCCAAACGTCGTCACTCACCCGCGCGCCGTGCGTGTCGACCAATCCCGCCGGGGTCGCCTCGAAGCCCGCGAGATGGAACTCGGCCACGTGCGCG
>JBDSRZ010000207.1:0-11076 GCA_039929025.1 Usitatibacter sp.
TCATTCGAGCGCCTCCTCGATCTCTTCCTCGAGCTTCTCGAGGAAACGTAGTTTTCTCACCAGGGAGCAGCCGGCATCGAAATTGGACTCGCGGTCGATGGCGCGCTCGAGCTGGCCGAGCATCTCGTCGTGCGCGGCGGCAAGATCGGTGCGCAGGACTTCGAGACCCTTGCGATCGCGCGCACCACGCGCTTCGGCGACCGCCTCGCGCCACTCCATCTGCTGCATCAGGAAATCCGGCGGCATCGCGGTGTTGGTTTCCTCGCCCGTGTCGTAACCCTTGAGGTGCAGCAGGTAGCGGGCGCGATCGACAGGATCGCGAAGCGTCCGGTAGGCCTCGTTGGCCCGCGTCGCCCATTGCATCGCCACGCGCTTCTCGGCCTCAGGCGCCGTGGCGAAGCGGTCGGGATGTACCTGCGACTGGAGCTGGCGGTAACCGTTCTCCAAACGGGCGGCATCCACGGCGTACGCCACGGGCAGGCCAAGCAGGTCGAAATGATCGCGGGAGAATTCGGGGTTCAAGAGAGGGGTCATCCCCGCCAAAGGCGGGGATCCAATGCATCGCTAGCCGAAATTGGGCCCCCGCCTACGCGGGGGCGACAGCAGTGTTAGAGCGCGAGCGCGGCAGTCATCACCCTCGCAGTTATTACCAGGCGGGTCAGACGTTGAACGATTCGCCGCAGCCGCAGCGGTCCTTCTCGTTCGGGTTGTTGAACTTGAAGCCTTCATTGAGGCCCTCGCGCACGAAGTCGAGCTCGGTGCCGTCGAGATACGCGAGGCTCTTCGGGTCGATCAGCACGCGCACGCCGTTGCTCTCGAAGGTCTGGTCCTCGGGCTTGGTCTCGTCGGCGAACTCGAGCTTGTACGCCAGGCCCGAGCAGCCGGTGGTGCGCACGCCCAGGCGCAGGCCCACGCCCTTGCCGCGCTTCTGCATGTAGCGCTGCACGTGGTCGGCGGCGCGATCGGTAAGGGTCACCGCCATGTCAGTCGGCCGCCTTCTGCGCGGGATCGACCCGCGCCGCGCCGGAAACCTCTCCGCCGCCGAACTTCTTCTGGTAGTCGGCGAGCGCCGCCTTGATGGCGTCCTCGGCGAGGATCGAGCAGTGAATCTTCACCGGAGGCAGCGCCAGCTCGGCCGCGATCTGGGTGTTCTTGATCCCGGCGGCCTCGGCCACCGATTTGCCCTTCACCCATTCGGTGACCAGCGAGGACGAGGCGATCGCGGAGCCGCAGCCGTAGGTCTTGAACTTCGCGTCCTCGATGATCCCCTGCTTGTTGACCCTGATCTGCAGCTTCATCACGTCGCCGCAGGCGGGCGCGCCCACCATGCCGGTGGCGACGCCTTCGACATCCTTGCCGAAGGAGCCGACGTTGCGCGGGTTTTCGTAGTGGTCGATGACTTTTTCGCTGTACGCCATGTTCGTCTCCTGGTTACCCTCATCCCGGCCTTCTCCCAAGGGAGAAGGAGAATTTCATCTCATCCCGGCCTTCTCCCAAGGGAGAAGGAGAATTTCATCTCAATGCGCTGCCCATTGCACCGTATTCAGGTCAATTCCGTCCTTGTACATTTCCCACAGCGGGCTCATCTCGCGCAGCTTGCCGATGCGCTCCTTGATGAGCTTGACCGCGAAATCGATGTCCGCCTCGGTCGTGAACCGGCCGAGCGTGAAGCGGATCGAGCTGTGCGCGAGCTCGTCGTTGCGGCCGAGCGCGCGCAGAACGTATGACGGCTCGAGGCTGGCCGAGGTGCATGCCGAGCCCGAGGAAACCGCCAGCTCCTTCATTCCCATGATCAGCGACTCGCCCTCGACGAAATTGAAGCTCACGTTCAAGTTGTGCGGCACGCGCTGCTCGAGGTCGCCGTTCACGTAGATCTCTTCCATGTCCTTCAGGCCCGCGAGCAGCCGATCGCGCAGCATGCGGATCCTCTCGTTCTCGGCGGCCATCTCCTCGCGCGCGATGCGGAACGCTTCCCCCATGCCCACGATCTGGTGCGTCGCGAGCGTCCCGGAGCGGAAGCCCTTCTCGTGCCCACCGCCGTGCATCTGCGCTTCGAGGCGCACCCGGGGCTTCCTGCGCACGTAGAGCGCTCCGATGCCCTTCGGCCCATAGGTCTTGTGCGCCGAGAAGCTCATCAGGTCCACCTTGAGGCTGGCCAGGTCGATCGGCGCCTTGCCGGTCGATTGCGCCGCGTCGACATGGAAGATGATGCCCTTGGCGCGCGTGATCTCGCCGATCTCGGCGATCGGCTGGATCACGCCGATCTCGTTGTTCACGTGCATGATCGACACGAGGATGGTATCGGGCCGTAGCGCTGCCTTGAACTTGTCGAGGTCGAGCAGGCCATCGGGCTCCACGTCCATGTACGTCACCTCGAAGCCCTGGCGCTCGAGCTCGCGCATCGTGTCGAGCACCGCCTTGTGCTCGGTCTTGGTGGTGATGAGGTGCTTGCCCTTGGTCTTGTAGAAATTGGCCGCGCCCTTGATCGCGAGGTTGTCGGATTCGGTGGCGCCCGAGGTCCAGACGATCTCCTTGGGATCGGCGTTCACCAGCTTCGCCACCTCCGCGCGCGCGTTCTCCACCGCCTCCTCGGCTTCCCAGCCGAAGGGGTGGCTGCGCGATGCCGGGTTGCCGAAGTGCTCGGTGAGCCACGGGATCATCTTCTGCGCCACGCGCGGATCGACCGCCGTGGTCGCGGAGTTGTCGAGGTAGATCGGGTTCTTGCGAGTGGTCGTCATCGTCGTTACACCGAAACGGGCAGGGGTTCGCGCGCCCGGGGGCTGCGCACCACGGAAACGGTCTTGGTCTTCTGGCGCTCGACCAGGTGGGACAGCTTCACCCCGTCAAGGAATCCGTAGACCGTGCTGTTCAGGTCTTCCCACAGGTCATGCGTCATGCATCGCTGGTTGTCGTGACAGTTCTCGCGGCCGCCGCATTGCGTGGAGTCGATCGGTTCTTCCACGGCACGCACGATGTCGGCCACGGAGACGTGCGACGCGTCGCGCGCGAGGTGATAGCCACCGCCCGGACCGCGCACGCTCTCCACCAGCTCGCGGCGGCGCAGCTTTCCGAAGAGCTGCTCGAGGTACGAAAGCGAGATCTTCTGGCGCGCGCTGATCCCGGAGAGCGTCACGGGGCCATCGGCGCCGTTGAGCGCGAGATCGAGCATCGCGGTCACGGCGAAGCGGCCTTTGGTCGTCAGTCTCATGGTGTCCTCGCGTGGAAAATGGCGGGCAAATCAAACCTGAGTAATCCACTCAAGTATACGAAATCCGAGTGTTTTGGTCAACTACTTTGGGCCATATAAAACAAACGCTAGATCAGTGGCTTAACTGCGCCCTGCGGTGGCCCGTCGCGGGTTGCCCTCGCCCTTGGTAGCGTCCAGCTCGTCCAGGCGGCGCAGGATTTCCTCCAGGCGCCCGTCGAGGTCGTCGGTGCGCGAGCCGATGTTCAGCAGCACCTTGTTGAGCGGATCGTCGAGGTCCGCGCTCACCGCGTAGGCATCGAAAGCCATCCGGCCGGCCTCCCCCTGCACATGCTCGACCACGCGCGCCGGGATGCCGACCACCGTGGCACCCGCGGGGACCGCCTTCACCACCACCGAATTGGAACCCACCTTGGCGCCATCGCCGACCGTGAACGGGCCGAGAATCTTGGCGCCGGCACCGACCACCACGTCGTTGCCGAGCGTCGGATGGCGCTTGCCCTTGTTCCACGAGACCCCGCCCAGCGTGACGCCGTGATAGAGAGTGCAGCCGTCGCCGATCTCCGCGGTCTCGCCGATCACCACACCCATGCCGTGGTCGATGAAGACGCGCCGCCCGATCGCGGCGCCGGGGTGGATCTCGATCCCGGTCACGAAGCGGGTGAAGTGGGAGAAAAGGCGCGCGAGCCAGCGCAGCCCCATCTTCCACATCGCGTGCGAGATGCGATGCAGTTGCAGCGCGTGGAAACCGGGATAGCAGGTCATGACCTCCCAGACCGAGCGCGCCGCGGGGTCGCGCTCGAACACGCACTGGATGTCTTCACGCATGCGGCTGAACATGAAACGAGTCTCGCATTCCCGAGTAAAATTATCAACTATTCCCCATGAAGCGCATCGCCCGCAAATACGGCGCGTTCGTCCGCCAACCCGACGTCGCCCGCCTGCTGGTCGTGGGGCTGCTGTCCCGCATGCCGATCGGCATGGTGGGCTTCGCGATGCTCATGTTCCTGCGCGAATCCCTCGGCAACTTCACGCTGGCCGGGACCGCGGTGGGCATCAACTTCATCACGATGGCGGCCTGCTCCCCGATCCAGGGACGCCTCATCGACCGCCACGGGCCGCGCCGGCTGCTTCTCGTGACCGGCATCGTGCAACCGCTTTCGCTCGCGGGCGTGCTCATCGCGGCCTCCACCGCCTCCCCCTTCTGGCTGGTGGCGCTCTTCGCCGGGCTGGCCGGAGTCTTCGCCTCGCCCATCACCACGATCACGCGGACGATGTGGCGAACCCGATTCGATCGCGAGGAAGACCGGCGCACCGCCTTCGCGCTCGACTCGGTGACGATCGAGCTCAATTTCACGCTCGGGCCGGCGATCGTCGCGGGGGTACTCGCCTTCTGGGGCGCGCGCGCCGCCTTCGCGCTGTCCATCGTGGTGGTGGCCTGCTCCGCCGCGATCTACATCCTGTCGGGCGTGCTGTCGCTCTTCCAGCAGGTGACAGGCGGCGAGCGCCACCTGCTGGGCCCCCTCACCGAGCCGCGGCTTTGGCTGGTGTTCATCGCGACTTTCGGGCTGACCGTCTGCTTCGGCTTCCTCGAGGTGGGATATCCGGCGTACGCGACCTTCCTGTCCACCCCGTCGCTCGCCGGAATGCTGCTCGCGATCAACGCGGTGGGCAGCGCGATCGGCGGCGGACTCTACGGAGGCCTGCAATTCAGGCCGCCGGTCGAACGCCAGTTCGCCTTCGCCATGGGACTGATGGCGGTGCCCCTCGCGCTGCACGCGCTGGTGCTGCAGCCGGTCGCCGTCTTCGCGGTGGTCGCGTTCTTCGCCGGCGCGCTCATCGCGCCGACGATCACCGCGCAATCGGTGCTGGTGTCGCGCCTCGCCCCCGCCCGCTACGCGACCGAGGCCTTCACCTGGTCTTCGACCTTCATCGTGAGCGGGATCGGTGTCGGGATGGCGGTGGGCGGCGCGATGGTGGAGAGCGTCGGGCTGCGCCCCACCTTCGCCACCGGCGCCGCGATCATGGCGGCGATGGCGATCGGCACGCTCGCCCTCCTGCCTCCCGAGGTGCCCGAGGGTGCGCGCGCCAACGACTGAGGCCCCGGCGGCCGGATCGGGCGCTACTCGTGGCCCTTACTCCTCATCCGGCTGTCGAACGCCGAGAGCATGCCGCGGATCAGCCTCACCTCTTCCCGCTCGAGGCCGGTGCGCGCAAAGAGGCGCCGCATGCGCTCCATGAATCGACCCGGTCGCGCGGGGTCCCAATACCCCGAGGCCAGCGTCGAAGACTCGAGGTGCTCGAACAGCCCGCGCAAATCGTCGCCGGTCGCGGCGCTTCGAATGCCGGCCGTGGGAAGCGGATGGGCATCGGCGCCCATGGCGAGGTCGTAGCAGGCGACTTGCACAGCGGCGGCGACGTTCAGCGAGGAATATTCGGGGTTCGCCGGGATCGACGCGAAGCGCTGGCAGAGCGCGAGCTCCTCGTTCGACAGCCCCGAGGTCTCATTGCCGAAGACGAGCGCCACGCCGCCGCCCTCTTCGAGCATCGACGGCACCAGCGAGCGAAGCGAGGCCGGCGGATGGGAAAGGTCGCGACCGCGCGCGCTGAAGCCCACCGCGAGAGTCCGGTCGGCGAGCGCCGCCGGCAGCGTCGCCACCACCCGCGCGCCCTCGAGGATGTCGGCCGCGCCGGCCGCCATCGCGGTCGCATCGGGGTCGGGGAAGTGGCGCGGCTCGACCAACACCAGGTCAGTGAATCCCATGGTCTTCATCGCGCGCGCGGCCGCGCCGATATTGCCCGGATGGCTGGTGCGCGACAGAACCACGCGGATGCCGGAAAGGTACTGGCGAGCGTCCATGTAAAATTGTCGCATGCATCCCATGCTCAACACCGCGGTGAAAGCCGCGCGCAAGGCCGGCAGCATCATCACCCGCGCCTCCTTCGACCTCGACAAGCTCACCGTCCGCCGCAAGCAGCAGAACGATTTCGTCTCCGAGGTGGACCACGCCGCGGAGGACGCGATCATCTCGGTGCTCAAGGAGGCGTACCCGACGCACGGATTCCTCGGCGAGGAAAGCGGCTACCACGACCGCGATGCCGAGTACCTGTGGATCATCGATCCGCTCGATGGCACCACCAACTTCCTGCACGGCTTCCCGCAGTTCTGCGTGTCGATCGGCCTCATGCACAAGGGCGTGGCGCAGCAGGCGGTGGTCTTCGATCCCAACCGCAACGAGCTCTTCACCGCCACCAAAGGCGTGGGCGCGTACCTGAACGACCGGCGCATCCGCGTGAGCACCACCGACAAGATCGAGGATGCCCTGATGGGCACCGGCTTCCCGTTCAAGGAAGTCGGGCACATCGACGAGTACCTGCGCATGCTGAAGAATGTGATGAAGACCTGCGCGGGGGTGCGCCGGCCGGGCGCCGCGGCACTCGACCTCGCCTGGGTGGCCGCCGGTCGCATCGACGGCTTCTGGGAGATGGGCCTGTCGCCGTGGGACATGGCGGCAGGCGCGCTACTCATCCGCGAGGCGGGCGGGCTGGTGGGCGATTTCGCCGGTGAGGATAAGTACCTGGAAAGCGGCCGCATCGCCGCGTCCAACGGCAAGATTTTCGCCGCGCTCCTCAAGGTCCTGCACGACAAAGGCTGATGGGGTGAGCGCACCCCTCGAAGTGCGCGGGCTGCGAACCTTGTTTGCCACCGACGGGGGGAACGTTCAGCCCGCAACCCCCGCAAATCGATGAAGGCCAAAAAATGACCCCCCTGCTCCGCTTGCTCGCCGGCGCCATCTTCGCCGCTACCTCCGTATCCACCTCCGCGCAGCGCGACGCCGCGTTCATGGCGAAGGCCAGGGCGGAAGGAACGATCTCGCTCTACACCTCGATGCAACTTCCCGATTCACGCCCGCTCACGGAGGCCTTCGAGAAGAAATACGGCATCAAGGTGCAGCTGTGGCGCGCCAGCGGAGAAAAAGTAGCGCAGCGCGTGATCACCGAGGCGCGTGGCGGCCGGCACGATGTCGACGTGATCGAGACCGACGGCGCGCAAATGGAGATCCTGTATCGCGAGCGCCTCCTGGGGCCGTTGTCCAGCCCCTCGATCGCCGACATCCCCGCGAGCCTCATTCCGGCGCATCGCGCCTACGTGCCGACGCGCTTGACCCTGTACGTGATGGCGTTCAACACCCACAAGGTCGCCCCAGCGCAGGCGCCGTCGAGTTATGAGGAGCTCCTTCAGCCCAAGTGGACAGGCCGCTTCGCGGTCGAGGCCGCCGATGTGGCGTGGTTCGCCGCGACCGCCAAGGCGATGGGCGAGGCCGAGGGGATCGCGTACTTCCGCAAACTCGCGACGATGAAGCCGGGTGTGCGCAGCGGCCACACGCTGATGGCGGAGCTGGTCGCGGCGGGGGAGATCGACATCGCGCTCGATGCACATGTCCAGGGCGTCGCACGCCTGAAGGAAAAAGGCGCGCCCATCGACTGGAAGCCGCTGCAGCCCGCGTTCGGCCAGCCGAGCTCCGTCGGCGTGGCGGCGCGCGCGCCGCACCCGAACGCGGCGCTCCTCTTCGTCGACTTCATCCTCTCGCGCCAGGGGCAGGAAGTCATCAAAGCGCGCAACCGCGTGCCCTCGAACGCCGCGGTGGACAGCCCGCTCAACAAGTTCCGCTACGAGCTGATCAACCCGGCGATCATGCTCGAGGACTGGGACAGGTGGAGCCGGCTGTGGTCGGAGATCTTCCTCGGCGGCAAGCCGGTCGCGGCCGCGCACTGATCCCATGGCCCATCGCGTCGTCGTGGTAGGCGGTGGCGCGGGCGGGCTCGAGCTCGCCACCAAGCTGGGCGATCGTTTGGGAAGGAGCGGCCGTGCCCACGTGACGCTCGTGGACCGCAGCCGCACGCACCTGTGGAAACCGCTGCTGCACGAGGTCGCCGCGGGCAGCATGGACATGCACGACCACCAGCTCGACTACCTAGCCCAGGCGCGCTGGCACCGTTTCACCTTTGCCCTCGGAGCGCTCGCCGGGCTCGACCGCAACGCGCACCGCATCACCGTGGCCGCGGTGAGGGACGACGAGGGGCAGGAGATCCTTCCCGAACGCGCCTTGCCCTACGACACGCTGGTGATCGCGGTCGGCAGCGAGTCCAACGACTTCGGGACGCCCGGTGTCCGCGAGCATGCGTTCACCATCGACAACGCGTGGCAGGCGCACCTCTTCCACCGCCGTCTCGTGAATGCGTGCTTCCGCGCCAACTACGCGTCGTCATGTCCTGCCGGCGCTTCGCGGCCACGCGACGGCGCGATCATCGACATCGCGATCGTGGGCGCAGGCGCCACCGGCGTGGAGCTCGCCGCGGAACTGCACAACACCGTGCGTGTGCTCACCGCCTACGGCCTCGAGAACTTCGATCCCGAACGCCAGATCCGCATCCGCATCGTGGAAGCGGGGCCGCGCATCCTGCCGGGCCTCCCGGACCCTATCGCCGACGGCGCCCTCGAAGTCCTGACGGGATTGGGCGTCGAGGTGCTTACGGCGGAGAAGGTAGTCGGGGTGGACGCCAGCGGCCTCACGACCGCGACGGGGCGCGCGGTCCCCGGCACTTTCGTGGTCTGGGCGGCGGGTATCCGCTGCCCCGATGTTCTGCGCGAGATCGACGGCCTCGAGACCAACCGCATCAACCAACTTGTGGTCCTGCAGACTCTGCAGGCCACGCGGGACGCGGACGTGTTCGCGATCGGCGACTGCGCGGCGTGTGCGTGGGTCGAGGGGCGGACGGTGCCGCCGCGCGCACAGTCGGCGCACCAGATGTCGAACCACATGGTCGGGACCCTCGCGCGGCGCCTCTCGGGCGAGGCTGCGCAGCCGTATCACTACCGCGACTTCGGCTCGCTGGTATCGCTCGGCAACTACGAGACCGTCGGGCAGCTGATGGGCTTCCTTTCCAGCAGCAAGTTCCGCGTCGAGGGCCTGGTGGCAAAGTTCTTCTACGTCTCGCTCTACCGCCAGCACATCTGGGCGCTGCACGGCTTCTGGCGCATGGCGCTCGACACCCTCGCGCGCATGATCCGCAGCCAGACCGATCCGAAGGTGAAGCTTCATTAGCGGCCACCCGGCCGGCATGCGTGCGATCCCGCACATACAACATCGCAATCCGCAGGGTAGGATGCTTCTTCCCCTCCAGGAGATGCCCATGAGCCGAGATCCTCCCGATTTCTCCAATGTCCAAGGTGGCGTGACCCCCGATTTCTCCAACGTGCAGAGTGGCGGCAGCTCGACCGCCGCGACGATCTACGTGGTGAAGTCCGGCGATTCGCTCTCCAAGATCGCGCTGAACCTGTACGGGAACGGCAATGCGTGGAAGGCTATCTTCGAGGCGAACCGCGACATCCTGAAGGATCCCGACAAGATCCAGCCCGGACAGAAGCTCAAGATCCCGCCGAAACCCTGAACGAGACGACCATGAACAACACCCTGAGAATGATGACCCTGGCCCTGGTGGCCGTGGGCCTCACCGCTTGCAAGAAGGACGCTCCACCGGCGCCCCTGCCGGCTCCGAAGACGGCTCCCGCGCCCGCGCCTGCTCCTGCCGCAGTTGCAGTTGGTGTTTCCTCCGTGACCCTCGGCAAGGCCGTGGGCGCGGACAAGAAGGTGAGCGCCGCGACGGACACCTTCGCCAAGGGCGACACCATCTACGCCTCGACCGACACCACCGGCAGCGGCACCGCCACCCTCAAGGCACGCTGGACCTACACATCGGGCGGCAAGTCGGTCCCGGTCAAGGAGGACTCGCAGACCATCCAGGCCACGGGACCCTCCACCACCGAGTTCCACGTCTCCAAGCCGGACGGCTGGCCGGTGGGCGATTACCAGGTGGAGATCCTGCTCGGCGACAACGTCGTGCAAACGAAGAGGTACAGCGTCAAGTAAAGATTGTGCCGACACGCGGGGGCCGCCGTTTCGCGGCCCCCGACTACAATACGAGGCGATGAAGCTCGAAGCGCCCGCACCCTCCGGCACGCCCGAAGCGAAAGCGGCCAACCACACCCCGATGATGCAGCAGTACCTCGCCCTCAAGGCGGGGTACCCCGACATGCTGCTTTTCTATCGCATGGGGGATTTCTACGAGCTCTTCCACGCCGACGCCGAGCGCGCCGCGAAGCTGCTCGATATCACGCTCACCACCCGCGGGCAGTCGGCGGGAACGCCGATCCGGATGGCGGGCGTGCCCTACCACGCGGTCGAGCAATACCTCGCGCGCCTGGTGCGCCTGGGCGAGTCGGTGGCGATCTGCGAGCAGATCGGCGATCCCGCGACGTCGAAAGGGCCGGTCGAGCGCAAGGTGACCCGCGTCGTGACGCCGGGGACGCTCACCGACTCGGCGCTCCTCTCCGCCTCGCGCGAGAGCTTCCTCGCGGCCGTGAACGTCGCCGGCCCGGTCGCCGGCATCGCATGGATCGCGCTCGCGAGCGGGAGCCTCGCCATCATCGAGGTGCCCGCCGCGCAGCTCGAGTCCGAGCTCGACCGCCTGCAGCCCGCCGAGATCCTCGCCGCGCACGAGGTGGAGATCGTGCCGCGACCGGGGGTCGCGCTGAAGCGCGTGGAACCCTGGCGCTTCGACGCCGCCGCGGCACAGCGCGACCTGGCGCGGCAATTCGGCACCGCGGACCTCTCGGGTTATGGCTGCGAAGGGCTCGATGCCGCGGTCGCCGCCGCGGGCGCGCTGATCGATTACTGCCGCCACACGCAGCAGTCGGCCCTGCCGCATGTGACCGGGCTTCGCGTCGAGCGCGAGAGCGAGTTCGTGCTCATGGATGGCCCCACGCGCAGGAACCTCGAGATCACCGAGACGCTCGCCGGCGCCGAGTC
>JBDSRZ010000208.1:0-13322 GCA_039929025.1 Usitatibacter sp.
ATCGATCGGCTGGGGAACATAGAGGCGGTCGAAGCCCTCGATGTTCTTCAGCATCATGCGCATGCTTTGCGCCTCGCGCTCGTAGTCGAGCTCGTGCAGCACCGAGGTGCGCAGCTCCTCCACGATCTGGGCGAGGCGCCGGCGGCGAGCCCAGTCGCTGTGCTCGTCGAGGAACGCGGCCATCTGCGCCAGCACCTCGAAATCGTCGGCGATCTGCGGGCCGATGTTGGGGCGCTGCACCTTCACCACGACCTCGCGGCCGTCGCGCAGGGCCGCGCGGTGCACTTGCCCGAGGGAGGCGGCGGCGATCGGCTCGGGGTCGAAGCGCGAGAACGCCTTCGAGATTCGCGCGCCCAGCTCGGTCTCGATGATCTGCTGCGCTTCCGCGTCCGAGAAGGGCTTTACGCGGTCCTGCAAGCGCGCGAGCGCGTCGCTGAACGCCGCGGGCATCAGGTCGGGACGGCTGGAGAGCACCTGCCCCAACTTCACGTAGGTCGGACCCATGGCCTCCAGGTCGTCGGCGAGCTGTTCGGCGAGGGCGCGGTCGGCGGAGGCGAGCGGCGTGTCGGCCGCGACGGTGTCGTCATCCAGCTGCTTTACCAGGTCGGAGCGCCCGTATTTCCACAGCAGCCGGACGATCTGCTGGTAGCGCGTGAGGTGCTTGGTATTGATTTTCATGGTGTTTGACTCTGCTTCATGCTTGCCGCGGGGTCTGTCGTCGGGGGGCGCGGAAGGGTGTCGGAGATGTCCTAGACAAGGGGGCTTGAAGGTAGTTTTCGTCGTCCATAGATTGGGTGTGTCTGGACCCGAAAGGAGAGCGAAGCATGTACCCGTCACTCACGAGATTCCCCGCAGACCTGTTTACCGACTTCGAAGGCCTGCAGCGCCAGGTCGAGCAACTCCTCGCGCCGCCCGGATGGCCGTCGAGCATCCGCGCGGCGAGCCGCGGCGCCTTCCCGGCGATCAACGTCGGAATCACCGACGAGGCGGTCGAAGTCTACGCCTTCGTGCCCGGCGTTGATCCGGCCAGGGTCGAGGTGTCGGTGGACAAGGGCCTGCTTACCATCGCCGGAGAACGCCCCGGTGACATGCGGCCGGAAAGCGAAAAGGTGAGCGTTTACGCGCAGGAGCGCTTCACCGGCGCGTTCCGCCGTGTGATCAGCTTGCCGGAAGATGCCGATCACACAAGCGTCGAGGCCTCGTATCGCAACGGCGTATTGAAAATCGTGGTCCCGAAGCGCGCGGCCTCCCGGCCGCGGCGTGTCGAGATCCAAGGCTAGAAAACGGAGGAAACCATGGACATGAGGCAAGTAAATAAGGAGCGGGATGTGACCCAAGGCCAGGCGTCCACGCCGCTTGTCCCCCCGGTCGACATCCTCGAGGATGCCGAAGGAATCACCCTCTGGGCAGACATGCCGGGAGTCGCGAAGGAAAACCTTTCCGTCGGCGTCGAGGGCGACACGCTGACCCTGGATGCGACCGTCCGCCTCGGCGAAACCACCCGCATGCAGCCGGTCTACGCCGAGGTGCGCGTCGCCCGGTTCAAACGGAGCTTCGTGCTGAGCCGCGATCTGGATACGGAGAAGATCAGTGCCGATATCCGCAACGGCGTGCTCACGGTCAGCGTTCCCAAGCGCGAGCAGGCGAAACCGCGTCGTATCGACGTGCGGCTGGGTTGAGCACCCCGGCGGCTGCCGGGCAGCCGGACAGCCGCCATCCGGACCACGTCTGGAAACGCGCGCCGCGGATCGGGCTCCAACTCCGAACCCGCTTCGGAGAAGAACCATGACCCTGCGCGATATCCTTACGCAGTATGCCGACCGTAGTTACCACCAACCGCTCGACAACGCCGCCGACGATTTCGAGCGGGTCGCGGCCGACGCGCCGCCGGAAATCCTTCGCGACGGCCTCGCGGAAGCGTTCCGCGCCGAGGAGACGCCGCCTTTCCCTCAGATGGTGGCGCACCTTTTTGGAAAGTCCGATGGGCCGCAGCGCGCCGGTATCCTGAACGAGATCCTCAGCTCGCTGGGGGGCGGGGCGCTGGGCGGGCTTGCCGGTGGGCCACTCGGCGACCTCGTGCGCCGAGGCGGGCACCAGATATCGCCGCAGGAAGCGCAGCGCATCAGCCCTGAGCAGATCCAGGAAACGGTGGCGCGCGCCGAACGCCATGACCCGGGCCTGGTGGAGCGGGCGAGTGCGTTCTACGCCAATCATCCGCAGTTGGTGCGCCAGCTGGGCACCGCCGTGCTCACGCTCGCGATGCGCAAGATGGCGCGCCGCGTGCACTGACGATTGGGGGCGGCCCGCGGCGCCGTGCGAGAATCGCGGCCTCACCACCCAGGGCCGCCCCATGTTCCGCGACAAATACCTCGACTATTCCGAGCTCACACAGCAGCTGCGAGCCTGGGCGGCGAAGCACCCGGACTTTGTCCGCGTAGGCAGCATTGGCAGGACGCCCGAGGGCCGCGACATCCCGATCCTCACCCTCGGTCGCGATCCCGACGAAGCGCGCCCCGCGATCTGGGTCGACGGCAACATGCACGCCTCCGAGGTCTGCGGCTCGAGCGTAGCGCTGGCGATCGCCGAGGACGTGATCGCGCTGCACGAAGGCCGCTCCGCGGCGCAGCTGCCGACGCACATGGCCGCGACGCTCACCGATTCTCTCTTCTATGTCGTGCCCAGGATCTCGCCCGACGGCGCCGAAGCCGTGTTGAAGACGGGCCGCTACGTTCGTTCGAGCCCGGCGGACGCCCGGCGCCACAAGGGCCACTCGTACTGGGAGGCCCACGATTTCGACGGCAACGGCCGCATGGGCTATATGCGCCAGGAAAGTGGCGACGGCGAGCTGGTGGAGCTCGGCGAGTTTCCGGGTGTGATGGTGCCGCGCCTTCCCGAGGATCCGCCGCCGTACTTCAAGCTCTATCCCGAGGGACGTATCGTCAATTTCGACGGGCGCCGCGTCCCCGACCCCTATTTCCTCTCCGACAACCAGTACGACTTCAATCGCAATTTTCCGTACAGCTGGGCGCCGGAGCACGAGCAGGAGGGCGCGGGCGACTTTCCCGGCAGCGCGCCCGAGACGCGCGCGATCCTCGACTTCGTCACCGCGCACCCGAACATCATCACCTGGCTCAACCTCCACACCTTCGGCGGCGTGCTGATCCGCCCGCTGGGCGACAAGCCCGACCACAAGATGGACCAGGAGGACCTCGCGGTCTTCCGCCAGGTGGAGAAGTGGGCGAAGGACTTCACCGGCTATCCCACGGTGAGCGGCTTCCACGAGTTCCTCTACGCCCCGGAGACCCCGTTGAGGGGCGACCTCACCGACTACGCGTACCACCAGCGCGGCGCGCTCGCCTACGTGATCGAGCTGTGGGATCTCTTCGCGCAGATCGGGATGGAGCAGAGGAAGCCGTTCGTCGACGTCTACACGCGATTCGACCGCAAGGACCTGGCGGCGCTCGCCACGTGGGACCGCGACGTGAACCAGGGCCGCATCTTCCGGCCGTGGAAGAAGGCGATGCATCCGCAGTTGGGTGAAGTCGATGTCGGCGGCCTGGACCTTCTCGTCGGCATCTCCAATCCGCCTTTCGAGATGCTGCCGAGGGTTTGCGAGCAGCACAGCGCCGCTTTCCTGCGCGTGGCCGCGCTGGTGCCGCGGGTCGAGGTCGAGGTCGTCGCGAAGGAGAAGCTCGCCGGCGGCCTCACGAAGGTGGAGATCCGCGTCGCGAACCGCGGCTACCTGGGCACGTACGGCCTGTCGTCCGCAAAGAAGCTCGCGCACTCGGAGCCGATCCGGCTCACCTCGGAATGCGAGGGCGTGAAGGTCACCGCCCCCGCGGGCGCCGCGATCGAGATCGGGCACCTCGACGGATGGGGCCGCGGCCTATACAACGGCATGAGTATCTTCGCGCCGTGGACGCGGGGCAACGTGCACGAACGCCATGTCACGCTGGTCACGGAAGGCAAGGGTAGGCTCACGGTGCGCGTGGGCAGC
Organism: Usitatibacter sp.; assembly: GCA_039929025.1. Classification (GTDB taxonomy): domain Bacteria; phylum Pseudomonadota; class Gammaproteobacteria; order Burkholderiales; family Usitatibacteraceae; genus Usitatibacter. Next base: position 3,998 of record JBDSRZ010000208.1, read on the forward strand.
ATCCGCGTCGGCCACCGGACGCTGGAAATCGAGGTCTGAGCCCCGGTTTACTTGAAGACCTTCTCGCAGGGATCGTTCTTTGCCTCGAGCGCATCCACCAGCGCGCCGCCGATGAGGGTGGCACCCGCCGAGGCGATCGCCGCGCCGGCGCGCGCAAGCACGGCGGGCGTCGCATTCGGGTCGAGCTGCAGGGTCGGCTTCGCGAGCGTGCCGGCGATCTGCACGTCGCTCGCGATCGAGGCGAGGCCGATGCGCACGCCCGAGCGCGCATAGACGTTGCCCCGCAGGTCGATGCTCTCGTCCCTGAAGTCGACGTGACCCGAGGTGAGGAGCTGGCTCACGTCACTCCTCGCGCCGATGATGTTCTTGCCGCTTGCGCGTCCCGACTTGAACTCGAGGTCGGCGGAGGCGCACTGCAGCTGGATCGCCTGGCCGTCCTTGGGTTGGAGCGCGCGCACCATGATTTCCTCGACCTCGCCCGCGCGCTGCGACTCCCAGCGGCCGCTGCCCATGCGCACGGTGAACGGGCCCGTGACAGAGGCCGCCATCTCGCGGTAGGTGCCGCCGGCGAGCGAGAGGCGCGCATGGACCTTCATGGGTCCGCCAGTGAACGGGATCTTCCGGCCTCGTTCGTGGAACCAGCGCTCGAGCAGCAGGTTGTCGCCGTCGAGATCGAAGCGGATTGACTTCCGGTTGCTGTCGAAGGCGAAGGCGCCTTTCGCCGCGCCTCCGAGCATGTCGGCGGCGAAGGGCGCCATCTCCATGCGTCCGTCGCCGAAGGTCATTCGCGTCTTGACGTTGGCGAGCTCCAGCCCGTTGCCCATCTTGAAGCTCTTCAGCGACAGCTGCGCGGTGCCGCGCATCGAGCCGATCGCCTTCACCGCGCGCCAGGCGATCGGATCCTCGTGGAAGACCACGCCGTCGTTGCGCTTCGACCGGATCGTGCCGCCGGCATCGGCGAGCGTCTTCAGCCAGTCGAGCCGGTCGGTTTCCAGGCGCGCATGGATCGAGTGCTTCTCGCCCAGCGTGATACTGGCATCGCCCTTGACCGTGAGCGTCCCCAGCGTTGCCGCCAGCTCGCTCACCGCGATGTGTTCGCCGACGTCCTTCGCGCGCAGTTTCATGTCCAGCGGCGCGGTCTTGCCACGCTTCACGCCAAAGAATTCGAACAGGTCCTCCATCGCGGCGGCCTCCAGGTGCGCGGCGAGGTCCATCCCGCCGAGGCTCTTCTCCAGGGGGAAGCGACCCTCGGCGGCGAGCTTGGCGCGTCCCCAGTCGAGGTCGAACCTGCCGTCGGAAAACGCCCCCTTCGTGCCCAGGCGCGAGAGGTCCGAGAACGTGCCTTTCACCTGCAGCGTGCGGCCATGGTGTGCGACCTTCGCCTCGATGCGCGCGTCCTTCAGGCCCGGCGGCGCCTCGAGGAGCGCGTCCTCGACGAGCCATGGCTCGGAGTCCGCCTTCTGCCGCCGATACACGATGCGGGCGTTGTGGATGTGGACGCTCGCGATCTGCAGCGGATCGGCCTGGCCGCCCTCGGTGGTCGCGGGCGTTTCCTTGCCTTTCAATTCCCAGCTCACCGCGCCGTCGTCGGCCACTTCAAGCCCCGCCTTCACCCCGTCCATCGCGAGGCTCTTGATGCGCACCTTGCCGGTGAGCAGGGGAAGGAGCGCCAGGTCCGCGCGCAGCGAGTCCGCCTGCAGCAGGTGCGGATCGGTGGCCCACGCGGGATTCGCAAGCGAAACCCTGGAGGCGCGCAGCGACGGAACGGGAAAGAGGTGGAACTCGACCTCGCCCAGGAGGAGCTCGCGTTGCCAGGCCGTCTGCGCCCGGTCGAGGGCGGCCTTCTTGAGGCGCTCGGGGTCCACGAGGACGTGCAGCAACACGCTCGCGGCCACCAGCAGCAGGGCCGCGACGCCCACGGTCCACAGAGCCGCCTTGCGCCAGTTCATCGGTTCTAGGACGGCGAATCGGCGCACACGTTCACCTCGGGCATACTCTGGCGGTCGGGAAGGAAGGGGAAACGCACGGGTGAGCGCAGCAGGCAGGCGCGGCGCGGACGCGCTGGCGCGATCGTGGGTCCAGGCCGGCGTCGGGCGAGTCTTCACCCTGTCCGGCAACCACGTGATGCCGGTGTTCGACGCCGCGCTGGAAGCGGGGGTCGAGCTGATCCACGTGCGCCACGAAGCTGCCGCCGTGCACATGGCCGACGCCTGGGCGCGGCTCACCGGTGAGGTTGGCGTGGCGCTGGTGACGGGCGGCCCGGGGCATGCCAATGCAGTCGGCGCGCTCTACACCGCGGCGATGGCCGAGTCTGCCGTGGTCCTGCTTTCCGGCCACGCGTCCAACGCGCAGCTCGGCATGGGCGCCTTCCAGGAGATGCGCCAGGCCGAGATCGCGGCGCCGCTGGTGAAGGCCGCCTGGGTGAACGATGGCGCGGGGAAGCTCGCGCGTGATTTCGCCGCCGCGGTGCGCATCGCGCGTTCGGGCCGCCCGGGCCCGGTGCACATGAGCTTGCCGACGGATAGTCTCGAGGAGGATGCCGGCGATGCGCTCGTCCCCGGCATCGGCGACTTCGCGCCCGACCCGATGACGCTCGACGAGAACGTCGCGCGCGGGATGCTGCAGCGGTTGCAGGAGGCGAGCCGTCCGATGATCATCGCGGGTCCGGTCTGCATGACCCGCGATGGACGCTTTCGGATGGCTGCGCTCGAGGCGGCGTCCGGCATCCCGGTGGTCGGCATGGAGAGCCCGCGCGGCATCGGCGATCCCAGCCTCGGCGCCTTTGCGGAGGTGCTGGCGCAGGCCGACTGCATCCTGCTGCTCGCCAAGCGCCTCGACTTCACGCTCAAGTTCGGCAAGCCGCCGGCGATCGCGCCGGAGTGTGGCTTCCTTCAGATCGATCCCGACGAAGCCGAGATCGAGCGGACGCGTTCCGCGGTGCCCTCGCGCCTCCGCGCGAGCGCGCACGCGGCGGCCTTCGCGGCCATGGCGACACTCACGCGAATCGCGCGGCCGATGAAGGGCGTGTGGCTGCGGGAGGTGCGTGCGGCGATCGCCTATCGCCCCGCGGCCTGGGACTCGGCGGCCTCGCGGCTGCCCGGGCGGCTGCATCCGGTGCAGGCGCTGCGCCCCTTGCAGGCGCTGCTCGATTCGCATCCCGATTCGATCTTCGTCTCCGATGGCGGGGAAATCGGCCAGTGGGCGCAGGCCTGCCTCGATTCGCCGCGGCGCGTGATCAATGGCGTGGCTGGCGCGATCGGCGCCGCGCTTCCGTTCGCAGTCGCGGCGCGGCTCGCCGAACCGACGGCGCCGGTGGTGGCGGTGATGGGCGACGGCACCTTCGGCTTCCACCCGGCCGAGATCGATACCGCGGTGCGCTACAGGCTGCCGTTCGTGGCGGTGGTGGGCAACGACGCGCGTTGGAACGCGGAACACCAGATCCAGTTGCGCGAGTACGGGCCGGGACGCCTCATAGGGCTCGACCTGCTGCCGACACGCTACGACCAGGTGGCGGTCGCCTTTGGCGGCCACGGCGAGCAGGTGACCGAAGCCGCGGAGCTCATGCCCGCGGCGCGCCGCGCGCTTGCATCGGGACTTCCCGCGTGCGTGAACGTGATGATCGAGGGGCTCGCGGCGCCCAACATCAGGCGATGAGCGACATCGTCTTTCAGCCCGCGCGCAAGCTCTCGCGCCTCATCCACGCGCGCAAGCTCTCCGCAGTCGAGGTGATCAAGGCCTTCATCGCGCAGGTGGAACGCGTGAACCCGAAGGTGAACGCCATCGTCACCTTCCTGCCGGAGCAGGCGTTGAGGGAGGCCCGTCGCGTCGATGCGCGACTGCGTCGCGGCTCGGGGCCGGGCCTTGCGCGCGACCAGCCGCTGCTCGGACTGCCGATCGCCTACAAGGACATGGTGCTCACCAAGGGCATCCGAACCACTTTCGGCTCGCCGATCTTCGCCGACAACGTGCCGAACGAGGACGCTCTCATCGTCGGGAGGCTGCGCGCCGCCGGCGCGATTACGATCGGCAAGACCAACATGCCCGAGTTCGCCGCCGGCAGCCAGACCTTCAACCCGGTGTTCGGTGCGACTTTGAATCCCCACGATCTCACCAAGACCTGCGGCGGCTCCTCCGGCGGCGCGGCGGTGGCGGTCGCGTGCGGCATGCTGCCCTTCGCCGACGGCACCGATCTCGGCGGGAGCCTGCGCAATCCCGGCAACTTCAGCAACGTGGTGGGCCTGCGGACCACCCCCGGCCGCGTTCCGATGGCGCCGATGTTCGATTCGTGGAACTCGATGACGGTGACGGGCCCGATCGCGCGCACCGTCGACGATGCCGCTTTCCTGCTTTCCGCGATGGCCGGCCCGGATCCGCGGGTGCCGATCAGCCTCGCCGACCCGGGAAGCATTTTCGCGCGCCCGCTGGCACGGGACTTCAAGCGCGTGTGCGTGGCGTTCTGGCCGCTCGATGGGATGCGCGCGAGCGGCATGCCCCTGGACGCCCGCGTGGCCGAGGTGATCGGCGCGCAGCGCAAGGTGTTCGAGTCGCTCGGCTGCACCGTCGAGGACGCCGCCCCCGACCTCGAAGGGGCCGATGAGGCGTTCGCCGCGATACGGGCCCTCGCCTTCGTGCAGCGCTACGCGGGGCTGCTCGAGAAGCACCGTGCGCAGATCAAGGACACGGTGGTGTGGAATATCGAGGAGGGCAGGAAGCTCACCGGCCCGCAGGTCGCGCGGGCGCTCAACCTGCGATCGCTGTGCTACCAGCGGATGCGGGCATTCATGGAGCACCACGAGTTCCTGGTGATGCCGGTGAACCAGGTGCCACCCTTCCCGGTGACCGTCCCGTGGGTGCGGGAGATCGATGGCGTGAAGCTCGACGGTTATGTGGACTGGATGCGCAGCTGCTGCCGCATCACGGTCACCAGCCATCCCGCGATCTCGGTGCCCGCCGGATTCACGGCGGACACGCCGCCCTTGCCCGTGGGCGTGCAGATCGTGGGGCGCTATCGGGACGACTTCGGCGTGCTGCAGCTCGCGCACGCCTTCGAGCGCGCGACCCGCACAGGTGAAAGGCGCCCGCCCGTCGTAGACTAGCGGCGCAAGGAGGTGCCGCATGAGATTCGTACTGCTCGCCGTTTTGTCCCTGGTGCTCGCCGGCTGCGCCGCCGCGCCCGCCGCACCCTCCGCCAACCACCTGTTCCGCGATTCGCTCTTCGCCCCCGCCACGGAGCGTATCGCCGCCGCCGACGTCTTCGCAGTGACCGACGAGATGCGCCGCTACCTCCGCGAGGAGATCGGCGAGCTGCTAGCCGCCAGGGGCCGCCCCTTGGGCCTCTACGAGGCGCTCTACAGCCGCAAGCGGCTCAAGATCGAATACGACACCGCGATCACGCGCAACGCACCGCAAACCTTCGAGGCGCGCTCCGGCAACTGCCTGTCGCTCGCGATAATGACCGCCGCGCTGGCGAAGGAGCTCGGCCTCACGGTGCGTTACCAGGGCGTGCATGCCGAGGAGCTTTGGACGCGCTCGGGCGGCATCTACTTCTCCAGCCGCCACGTGAACGTGACGCTCGGGCGCCGCCACACCGATCCCAGGTCGCACTTCGAGGAAACGAACCTCCTCACCATCGACTTCCAGCCGGTGGGCGAGCTGCAGAAGCAGACCGCGTGGGCGATACCCGAGGCGACAGTGATCGCGATGTACATGAACAACCGCGCCGCCGAAGTGCTTGCGCAAGGCAAGTGGAACGACGCTTACTGGTGGGCGCGCGCCGCGATCGAGCAGGACCCGGCGTTCATGGGAGCGGTGAACACGCTCGGTGTGATCTACAGGCGGGTGGGGCACCTCGCCGATGCCGAGGGCGTGCTGCGGCACGTGCTCGCGCAAGAGCCGGCGAACACGCACGCGCTGTCCAACCTCGCGCTGGTGCTCGCCGACGTGGGCCGCGTGGCCGAGGCCGATGCGATCAGCCGGCAGGTGCAGGCGCTACAGCCGCGGCCGCCGTTCCACTTCTTCGAGCGCGGGCTGGCGGCGATGCGTCGGGGGGACTTCCTCGCGGCACGGGACGATTTCGTCCGCGAGGTGGAGCGCGATCCGGGCTATCACGAATTCCGCTACTGGCTCGCGGCGGCCTACGTGGCGCTGGGCGACTACCGCCTTGCGAGCCAACACCTGCGCGTGGCCATCGAGAAGAGCCCGGGCGCGAGGGAGCACGACATCTATGCGGCAAAGCTCGCCCATATCAATTCGCGCTAGCTAGCGGTAGTAACGCCGATCGCCCTCGTAGGCGCGCTCGTCGTAGCGGCGCTCGTCGTAGCGATACTGCGGCTCGTAGCGGCGGTCTTCCTGGTAGCGGCGATCGTAGCCGCGATCGGAATCGCGATAGGCGCGCGGCTGCTCGTAGACGTAGCGGGGCGAGGCGCGATAGAGGCGCGGCGGCTGCGCATTTGCGGGCTCGTAGTAACGGGCGGGCGCCCGTTCGTGGCTCCTTCCCCGCTCGTAATAGCGCGGATCGTTGTCGTAACGCTCGCCGTAGTAGCGGCGGTCACCGTAGTGATGCGAGTCTGCGCCGATGGCCAAGCCGAGGATCGCGCCGACCGCCGCGCCCGGGGGGCCGCCGACCGCGGCCCCGATGCCTCCGCCGATCAGCGCACCCGCGATCGGGTCGTGGGCCGAAGCCTCGGTGGAAAATGTTGCCGCGGCTGCGGCGGCGGATATGGCGACGGCCAGCAAGGTCTTCTTCATGTATCGCTCCCTTCTTCCGTTGTGTCCGTTTCCCGGACGTCTATCGGGTGCTGCGGCGTTCTACTGTTATCTGCTCGACCTCCACGCGGCGGTTGGGCTCCAGGCATTTGATCAGCTTCGCCTGGTCCTTGTCGTTGCACTGCACCACCGGATTGGCTTCGCCCTTGCCGACGGCGACGAGGCGGCCCGCGGCCACCCCCTTGGCCACGAGGTATCGCTTCACCGCCTCGGCGCGCTGGCGCGAGAGCTTCATGTTGTACGCGTCGGTGCCGATGCGATCGGTATAGCCGGTGACGTTCACCTTGTCGATTCCGGGGTTGCGCACCATCGCGTCGGCGATCTCGTCCAGCTTCGGCTGCGGCAGCTTGAGCGTGGACTTGTCGAAATCGAAGAGCTCGGTGGCGGAGAGCGTGTAGCGCTCGAGGCGCACGGGCGGGGGCCCGGCTGGCGCGGGCCTGGCGGGCTCGACTTGCGGCCTCGCCTGGGCGTAGGACCGCTCGCGGTACTCGCGCTGCGGCGGCTCGACTTCGCGCTCGACGTAGATGGGCTCCCGCTCGATCACGCGCTCGACGTAGAGCGGCGGATCGTCCGCGTAGGAAATGTAAAGGGGCGGCGCGTAGAAGCCGCTGTAGGCCCAGCGCGGGTAGCCGTTCCAGGAGTAGGGGCTCGACCAGCCGTAGCTCGGGTACCAGCCGCCGCGCCCTCCATAGTACGGGCGATAGCGGCCGTTTCCGCTCCAGGTGCCGCGATCTCCGCGCCAGGCGCCTCGATCTCCGCGCCAGGTGCCTCGGTCCCAGTGGCGATCGGAGGACTGCACCGTTGCGCCCCGATAGGTGCGCTCCGCGCCGCCCGCGCGTGCGCCATCCCGACCATCCCTCGCGTGCCCATCCTCCGCCCAGAGGACCATCACCATCCCGGCCGCAGCCAGGATTGCATATCGATTCATGCGCTTGCTCTCCGCAGTGGCCGTCTTTGGACGGTCGATCGGTAAAACAACGCGCCGCCCCCCGCGTGCGTTGACATGAATAATGGGTCAGATACCAAGAGAAAATGGTGTCGGAGTCGATTTTCAGGAGCTGCAGGAGAGCATCGAGCAGCCGGCGCGGGAGCGCGCCCAGTCGGGGCGGCGGCGGGCAAAGGCTTCGCGTCCGGGCTGGTCGTCGTAGGGACGGCGCATGACCTCGAGGAGCTCATGGATGCCGGCGTCGTCGCCGGCGGTGGCCTGGTCGATGGCTTCCTGGGCGAGGTAGTTGCGCAGCACGTACCTGGGGTTGGCCGTGTGCATGCGGGAACGACGCTCCTGCGCGCCGAGCGAGTCGGCCTTCACGCGCGCGGCATATCGCTGCAGCCACTGGCCCCAGCGCGCCTCGGTCTGGTGGCGCTTCGCCTCGTCGTAGAACGCATCGTCGAAGGGCGCGAGGCTCGGCACCGCGAGGTCCAGGCTGGCGAGCGCTCGGAAGAAGAGCGTCATGTCCACCTCGCCCTCGGCGAGCAGCGCGTGGAGATCCTCCAGCAGCTGCGCGTCGCCGCCTTCGAATTCGGCGAGTCCCAGCTTGGCAGCGGCATTCCTGCGATCGGCGGCATCGAATGCGACCTCGAACCGTGCCATGCCCGCATGCAGCGGCTCCAAAGAAGCGAACGCGGGTGCGAGCGCATTCGCAAGCTTCCCCGCATTCCAGTGGGCGACGTGCGGCTGGTAGCCAAAGCGGTAGCGCCGGCCGCCGGCGTCGGTCGTGTTGGGCGTCCAGTCGAGGTCGAAGTTGTCGATCCAGCCGTAGGGCCCGTAGTCGATCGTGAGCCCGAGGATCGACATGTTGTCGGTGTTCATCACGCCGTGCACGAAGCCGACGCGCATCCAGTGCGCCACCATCACCGCGGTGCGCTCGCATACCTGCGCGAACCACTCGGCGCGAACCTCGGGGCTCGCCGCGCCGCCTGCCGACCCCAGCTCGGGAAAGTCCCGCGCGATGGTGAAGTCGATGAGGCGGTTCAGCAAGGCGAGGTCGCCGCGCGAGGCCGGCAGCTCGAAGTTGCCGAAGCGGATGAACGAGGGCGCCACTCGGCAGACGATGGCGCCGGGCTCCATCTGCGGGCGGCCGTCGTAGAACATGTCGCGCTCGACCTCCTCGCCGGTCGCCACCAGGCTCAGCGCGCGCGTGGTGGGCACGCCGAGGTGATGCATCGCCTCGCTGCACAGGAACTCGCGGACCGACGAGCGCAGCACCGCGCGGCCATCGGCGGTGCGGGAGTAGGGCGTGGGTCCCGCCCCTTTCAACTGCAGCTCCTGGCGCCCCCCGGTGGCGTCCGGCAGCTCGCCCAGCGTGATCGCGCGCCCGTCGCCCAGCTGCCCCGCCCAGTTGCCGAACTGGTGCCCGCCGTAGTTCGCGGCGAAGGGGCGCATGCCGCCCAGAAGCGAGTTGCCCGCGAAGACCGCCGCGAACTCCGCCGAGCCCACCTGGGCCCCGGAGAATCCCAGCATCGCCGCCACCTCGGCCGAATGGGAGATGAGCCGCGGCGCCGCCACCGGGGTGGGCGAAACGATTGAATAGAGGGCGCCATGGACCTGCCGGCGGCGATT
>JBDSRZ010000209.1:0-6585 GCA_039929025.1 Usitatibacter sp.
CGCGCCGGCTCGCAGCAATCCTGTCGGCGGATATCGCCGGCTATTCGCGCTTGATGGGCGAGGACGAAGTCGCGACACTGCGCGCGCTGAAAGAACACCAGGCCGCGGTCTTTCCGCTGGTCGGGCAATTCGAAGGCCGGATCATCGATGTAGCCGGTGACGGCATCCTCGCCGAATTTCCGAGCGCGGTCGGCGCCGTGAGCTGCGCGCTCGAGATCCAGCGGGTGATGGCGGAAAAGAATGCCATGGTCACGCCGCGGGAGCGCCTGCAATTTCGCATCGGCGTGAACCTGGGCGACGTGATCCACGAAGGCGAGCGCATTTATGGGGACGGCATCAACATCGCCGCGCGCATACAGGCGCTCGCGCAGCCCGGCGGCGTCGCCATCTCGCAACCGGTCTTCGAGCAAGTGCGCCAGCGCATTGAAGCGCGCTTCGTCTGCCTGGGTGCCGCCTCGCTCAAGAACATCCGCGAGCCGGTGATCGTCCACGAAGCGGTCCTTCCCTGGACGAGACACCGCGCGGCGTGGATCGAGCGCTGGCGCTTCATGCTGCGCGCCAACCAGCCGGCGAGGACGCTTCTCGCCATCGCCCTGCTGGGTTCGATCGCAGCGCTCGCGTGGCATTTCGCCTTCGTCGCTCCGGAGCGAGATGCGCGCGCACAAGGGGCCGACGTGAGATCCATCGCCATCCTGCCCTTCCGCCGCATCGACGCCGTGGCGCAGGGCGACGAATACCTCGGCGCGGGCCTCGCCGACGCGCTCATCACAAGCCTGGGCAACATTCGCCAGCTCACCGTTCGCCCGACAAGCGCGGTGCTGCGCTATGACAGACCCGACCAGGACCCGATCGCCGCCGGCCGCGAGCAGGCGGTCGACGCACTGCTGGAAGGCACCATCCAGAAGTCCGGCCAGCGCCTGCGCCTCAACGTGAGGCTCCTGCGCGTGCGCGACGGGGCCTCGCTCTGGGCCGCGAAGTACGACGAGGAATTCTCGGACGTCTTTCGCATGCAGGATTCGATCGCCGAACGTGCGACGCAGGCGCTGCTGCTCAAGCTGAGCGGCGCGGAGCGCGAGCGCCTCGCGCGCCGCCCCACCGACAACGTGGAGGCCTACCGGCTGTACCTCCAGGGCCGCTTCCACTGGAACAAGTTCGGCGAGGCCGGATTCCGCAAGGCGCTGGAGTATTACGAGAAGGCCCTCGCGCTCGATCCCAACTACGCCCTCGCGCATTCGGGAATCGCCAACTCCCATTCGGGACTCGTGGCCATTGGCGCCGTGCCCTACGCGCAGGGCTACCCCAAGGCCCTGGCGTCCGCCAGGAAGGCTGCGGCGCTCGACGACGGCCTCGCGGAGGCCCACATGTCGCTTGCCGCGACGCACCTGCTGCTCGAGTGGGATCGGGACGCGGGGGAGCGCGAGCTGAAGCGTGCAATCGAGCTTAATCCGAGCATTGCCGAGGCCGGGAGCCTCCTCGGGTACGCCCACCAGATGCGCGGCGAGGTGAAGGAAGGCGTCGAGGTGACGCTTGCCGCAGCCCGCATCGACCCGCTCTCCGCCTTGCTTCGCGTGGACCTTTCGTCAGCCTACTATTACGCGCGCGACTGGGATCGGGCCATCGCCGAGTACGAGAAGGCCCTGGAGGTCGATCCCGCTTTCATCGCGCCCTTCTTCATCATCGGCCAGGCCCTCGAGCGCAAGGGTGACGTCGCCGGCGCCATCGCCCGCTGTGAGAGCGCCATCAAGTCCCACGGACGCCACCCGTCATTTCTCTCGGCGCTCGGCTATGCGCACGCGCGCGCCGGCCACGCGAAGCAGGCGACCGCGATCGCGCGCGAGCTCGAATCCCGCCATGCGAAAGAGCCGTTCAATCCGACACTGCTCGCAGTGCTCCATGCAGGAATGGGGGATCTCGAACGCGCGATCGCGTGGCTCGAGCGGGCCTACCGGGAGCACGACGTCCAACTGGCCTGGTTCAACGTGGAGCCCCAGGTCGAAGCGCTGCACGGGGATCCGCGCTTCGCGGACCTGATGCGGCGGATGCGCCTCGTCCTGTATTCAGGGTCGCGCACCGCTACTCCGCCCTGACCCTCCCGGTTCAAAGCGTTACATGTTGAGCGAGCGTTTTTCCACATTGAGCGCTGCTTCACGAACCACCTCGGAAAGCGTCGGGTGGCCGTGCACGATCCGCGCAATGTCCTCCGCCGTACCGGCGAACTCCATCGTCGTGACACCTTCCTGGATGAGGTCGGAGGCGCGCGCGTGGATGATGTGCATGCCGAGCACACGATCGGTCGCGGCATCGGCCACGATCTTCACGAACCCGGTGGGCTCATTGATACCGAGCGCGCGGCCGTTGATCGAGAACGGGAACTGGCCGGACTTGACCGCGATGCCCTCCGCCTTGCACTGCTGCTCGGTCTTGCCGACCCAGGCGATCTCCGGTGAGGTGTAGATGATCCAGGGGATCGTGTCGTAGTCGATGTGCGGCTTCTGGCCCGCGATGGTCTCGGCCACCAGCACTCCTTCGTCCTCGGCCTTGTGCGCGAGCATCGGCCCGCGCACCACGTCGCCGATGGCGAACACGTTCGGGAGGTTGGTGCGGCAATGTCCATCGACCTCGATGAAACCGCGCGCATCGACCTTGAGGCTCACCGCGGCGGCGTTCAGGCCATCGGTATTCGGCACACGGCCGACGGAGACGATCAGCCGGTCACATTCGAGCTTCTGCGCCGCGCCCTTGTCGTCGGTGTAATCGATCGTCACGCCAGCCTTATTCACCGTCGCCTTGTTGATCTTCACGCCCATGCGGATGTCCAGGCCCTGGGCCTTGGTGAAGACCTTCCAGGCTTCCTTCTGCACCGCCTCGTCCGCCGCGGCAAGGAAGTTGGGCAGCGCCTCGAGGATGGTGACTTCCGACCCAAGCCGACGCCAGACGCTCCCCAGCTCGAGGCCGATCACCCCGGCGCCGATGACGCCCAGGCGCTTCGGCGCCGTCGGAAAGGTGAGCGCGCCCTCGTTGTCGCAGACCCTCTCGTTGTCCACCGGGATGCCCGGCAGGTGGCGCGCCTTCGAGCCGGTGGCGACGATCACGTGCTTGGCCGTGATCGACTCCTTACCGGCCTCGAGCGTGTACATGTCGCCCGCCGAGACGAACTTTCCCATCCCCTGCAGCCAGGTGATCTTGTTCTTCTTGAAGAGGTATTCGACGCCCTTGGTCATCCTGGTGACGATCGCGTCCTTGCGCGCCTGCATCTTCGCCACGTCGATCTTCACCTCGCCCACGCTGATGCCGTGCGCGTCAAGGTGATGTGCCGCCTTCTCGAACTCCTCGGATGAGGCGAGCAGCGCTTTCGAGGGGATGCACCCCACGTTGAGGCAGGTGCCGCCGAGGGCGAGCTCGCCCTTGGGATTCTTCCAGCCCTCGATGCACGCAGTCCTGAAGCCGAGCTGCGCGGAGCGCACGGCGGCGATGTAGCCGCCCGGGCCGGCACCGATTACTACGACGTCGAATGATTTCGGCATTTCCTTCTTTCTCTACTTGATCCAGAACCGTGCGATGTGGACGCCCAGGCCCGCGCACAGCCCCGCCGCGAGCGGCGGAACGTGGCGCAGCAGGAGGGGTGGATGCTTAACGAAGCGCAGCAGCGAGAGCGTCGCCGCGACGGCGAGCCCCACGCCCAGCGACACCGCGAAGTGCCGCGGCAGGTAGATGCCGAGGATCGCGGTCAGGAAGATCGCGAGAAAGCCCGCGAACAGCGAACCCGCGACGAAGAAGAACACGCGCCGGCCGAGGGCTGCGAGTCGCAGGCGCTTCGCGCGCGGCATCGCCCCGGCCTCAGATGTCCAGCAGCAGGCGCGCCGGGTCCTCGAGCGCTTCTTTCATCGCCACCAGCGACAGCACCGCCTCGCGGCCGTCGATGATGCGATGGTCGTAGGAGAGCGCGAGGTAGTTCACCGGCCGCACCACCACCTGGCCGTTCTCCACCACCGCGCGCTCCTTGGTGGCATGCACCCCGAGGATGGCGCTCTGCGGCGGATTGATGATCGGCGTCGAGAGCATCGAGCCGAAGACGCCGCCGTTGGAGATCGAGAACGTGCCGCCGGTCAGCTCCTCGAGGGTGATCTTGCCGTCCCTGGCGCGCTGGCCGAACTCGGCGATCTGCTTCTCGATCTGCGCGATCGACATCTGGTCGGCGTTGCGCAGGATCGGCACCAGCAGGCCGCGCTCGCTGCCGACCGCGATGCCGATGTCGTAATAGCCGTGGTAGACGATGTCGGCGCCGTCGATCGAGGCGTTCACCACCGGGTACTTGCGAAGCGCATGCACCGCGGCCTTCACGAAGAACGACATGAAGCCCAGCTTCACGCCGTGCTCCTTCTCGAACTTGTCCTTGTAGCGCCCGCGCAGCTCCATCACCGGTGCCATGTTCACTTCGTTGAAGGTGGTGAGGATCGCGGCGGTGGATTGCGACTGCACCAGCCGCTCGGCGATCCGCTGGCGCAGGCGGGACATCGGGACGCGCTGCTCGGTGCGGGAGCCGGGACGAATGTCATCCCGGCGAAGGCCGGGATCCAATTGGGCCCCGGCCTTCGCCGGGGCGACGGCGGGTGCCGGGGCGACGCCTTGGGCCGGGGCGACGGCGGGTGCCGGTGCGACGCCTGCGGGGGCGGCCGAAGCAGCGAGCACGTCGCCCTTGGTTACGCGGCCGTCGCGGCCGGTGCCCTGCACCGCCGCGGTGTCCAGGCCCTTTTCCGCGGCGATCTTCTTCGCCGAAGGAGAGGCTGATTGGGCCACCGCCTGCGCGGGGGCAACAGGCGCTTCAGGTGCGGCCCGTGACGAGACCCCGGCCGGAGCCTGCCCCCGAGCACCTTTGTCGGGGCCCGGGGCGCCAGGGGCCGCAACAGCAGCCTTGGCCTCGGTGTCGATCACGGCGATCACCTCGCCGCTGGTGACGCTGTCGCCGTCGTTCTTCACGATCTTCACCAGCACCCCGTCGGAGGGGGCTGGAAGCTCCAGCACTACCTTGTCGGTCTCGACGTCGATCAGGTTCTCGTCGCGCTTCACCGCTTCGCCCGCCTTCTTGCGCCAGGCGACCAGGGTCGCCTCGGAGACGGACTCGGACAGCTGGGGCACCTTGACTTCGACTTGCATGGGGAACTCTCACTTTCTATGCGGACAAACCGGGGACGGACCCCAAACCAGGCAACGGCGGAAACCGGGGGTCCGTCCCCTAGGCCGCTTCCTTCTTCGAGGCGGCATCACCGCCGAGCGCCGCGTCGACCAGGGCCTTCTGCTGCTCGTTGTGCAGCTGCATGTAGCCCACCGCGGGCGACGCCGAGGAGGCGCGTCCCGCATAGGCGAGATCCTGGTCCGGGCGCATGCGCCGCAGCAAGTAGTGCTGAATGCGGTGCCACGCGCCCTGGTTGCCGGGCTCTTCCTGCGCCCACACGACCCGCTTCGCGTTCGGGTAGGCGTCGATGCGCGCCTGGAACTCCTCGTGCGGGAATGGGTAGAGCTGCTCGATGCGTTCCACGGCAACATCCTCGATGCCGCGCTTGGCGCGCTCCGCGACGATGTCGTAGTACACCTTGCCGGCGCAGAACACGACGCGTTTCACCTTCTTCGCCGCCAGCTTCTCGGTCTCAGCGAGAATCACCTGGAAGCTGCCGCCGGTAAGGTCGGCGATCTGCGAGGCGGCCTCCTTCTTGCGCAGCAGGCTCTTGGGTGTCATCACGATGAGAGGCTTCCTCATCGGCCGCACGATCTGGCGCCGGATCATGTGGAAGAACTGCGCCGCGGTCGACGGCACGCACACCTGGATGTTGTGCTCCGCGCAAAGCTGCAGGAAGCGCTCGAGGCGCGCCGACGAGTGCTCCGGCCCCTGCCCTTCGTAGCCGTGCGGCAGGTACATCGTGAGCCCGCACATGCGGCCCCACTTGGCCTCGCCCGAGGCGATGAACTGGTCGATCACCACCTGGGCGCCGTTCACGAAATCGCCGAACTGCGCCTCCCAGATCACCAGCTCGAAGGGCTGAGCGGTGGCGTAGCCGTACTCGAAACCGAGCACGGCCTCCTCCGACAGCAGCGAATCGATCACGAGGAAGTTGGCCTGGCCCTCGCGGATGTTCTGCAGCGGCGTGTAGATGCCGGAGTCCCACTTCTCGCGATTCTGGTCGTGCAGCACGGCGTGGCGATGGGCGAAGGTGCCGCGTCCTGAGTCCTGCCCGGAGAGCCGAACCGGATGGCCCTCATCCACCAGCGCGGCGTAGGCGAGGTTCTCGGCCATGCCCCAGTCGAGCGCTGCCCTGCCCTCGCCCATCTCGCGACGCGCGGCGAGCAGGCGCTCGACCGACGGGTGCAGCTTGAAGTTGGCGGGAATGTCGGTGAGGCGCCCGGCGAGCTGCTTCAGCTTCGCGAGCGGCACCGCCGTTTCCGCGGCACGGCGCCAGTCGACCCCGATGTAGGGCGCCCAGTCGATCAAGAGCGTGGGCTTGAGCCCGTAGAGGATCTTCGGGTTGGTGGCCTTGCCCGCGTCCAGCGCCGCGCGCACGCTCGTCACCAGCTCGTCGCCGAAGCCCGCGG
>JBDSRZ010000210.1:0-4899 GCA_039929025.1 Usitatibacter sp.
GAAATCCCTGCGCGGAGGCCGAAGTGGCCGCGGTGCAGCCGAGCGCCACGAGAGCCGCGACGAGACAACGATTCATCTCAACTCCTCCAACAAATTTTTTTCGATATGACGCGAATGACATCCTCCCTGGCGATCGGCATCCTCGTAGGCGACGACATCGGGCACGAGATCGTGCCCGCGGCGGTGGAAGTGGCGCGCGCGGCCGCGAAGCGCTTCGGCGTGGCGATCGAATGGCGAGCGCTGCCCATCGGCCGCAAGGCGCTCGACGCCCACGGCTCGACGCTGCCGGAAGAGACCCTCGCCGCGCTGCCCACGCTCGACGGCTGGATCCTCGGCCCCATCGGCCATCGCGCGTATCCGAAAGTGCCGGCGGCGATCAATCCGCACCCGATCCTGCGCAAGCGCTTCGACCTCTTCGCCAACGTGCGGCCGACGCGCTCCTACCCGGACATCGGCTGCCTGCACCAGGACGTCGACCTGATCATCGTGCGCGAGAACAACGAAGGCTTCCAGCCCGACCGCAACATGTTCATGGGCTCTGCGGAGTTCCGTCCCACGGAGGAAATGACGCTCTCGATGCGCGTCATCACGCGCAAGGCGAGCTACCGGGTGGCGAAGGCGGCGCTGGAGCTCGCGCGCCGGCGGCGCAAGCACATGACCTTCGTCCACAAGGACACGGTGTTCAAGCTCGGCTGCGGGATGTTCGTTGAGGAGTGCCTGCGCGCGGCGAAGGAGTATCCCGATGTCGTCGTGGACGACGTGATCGTCGATACCTTCGCGATGCGCCTGGTGCGCGACCCGCAGAGCTTCGACGTCGTGGTCACCACCAACATGTTCGGCGACATCCTCTCGGACGAGGCCGCGGGGCTGGTGGGTGGGCTCGGCATGGCACCGGGGCTGTGCATCGGAGAAGCGCGCATCGCCATGGCGCAGGCCACGCACGGATCGGCGCCCGACATTTCCGGGAAGGGAATCGCCAATCCCTACGCGATGATCGAGTCCACGCGCATGCTCATCGAATGGCTCGGGAACGACCGCGGCATTCCCGCGGCGGTCGAGGCAGCGCAAGCCATGTCGCGCGCGACGACGGCGGCGCTTGCCGATCCGATGGCGCGCACCGGGGACATCCGCGGCAAGGGGAACACCCGCACGATGACCGAGGCCATCGTGCGGGGTATCTAGCCTTCGGATTTGTCCGGCGGCTGCAGACGGCGCACGCCGCCTTCGACGGCGCGCAGCTCGAAGATTTCCGCGTCCTGCGATGTCGCGCCCAGCTCCTTGAATTTGCGCGCCGACACCAGCACGCGGCTCTCGAACGAGGCGATGGCGGCGTTGTAGCTGTCGGTCGCGGTGCCCAGGCCCTTGCCGAGGCGCGCGAGGTGATCGGCCATCACCGCCAGGCGCCCGTGCAGCTCCTGGCCGAGCTGGCTGATCTCGCGCGCGTTGTCGGCGATGGCTTCCTGGCGCCAACCGTACGAGGCCGCCTTGAGGAGCGCCATGAGCGATGCGGGCGACGCGATGATCACGTTCTGGCCGAAGGCGTTATCGAGGAGCTCGGGATCGGCCTCGAGCGCGGCGCTGAAGAACGCCTCGCCCGGGATGAACATGACGACCACCTCGGGCGTCGGCTGGAACTGCTCCCAGTAGCTCTTCTTCGCCAGCGAGTCGAGGTGGCGGCGCATGAGCTGCGCGTGCAGCAGGATCTTCACCTTGCGCAGCTCGTCGGTGGTGGCCTCGTGCGCCTCCATGTAGGCGCTGATGGGCGCCTTGGAATCGACCACGATCTGGCGGTTGCCGGGGAGCTTCACGATCAGGTCGGGGCGGAGCTTGCCATCGTCGCTGTCCGCCGATTGCTGCTCGACGAAGTCGCAGTGCAGCATCATCCCGGCCATCTCGACCACGCGGCGGAGCTGAATTTCCCCCCAGCGCCCGCGCACGTGCGGCTGGCGCAGCGCCTTCACGAGGTTGGTCGTCTCGTCGCGGAGCTGGTTCTGCACCTCGGCCATCTGGGTGAATTGCTGGCGGATCTCGCCGTAGGCGAGCTCACGCGACTTCTCGAGCGCGGCGATCTTCTCGTCCACCTTCTCGAGAGAGGTTCTGACCGGGGAGACCAGTGCGTCGATCGCCAGTTGGCGCTTCTCGAGGTCGCCCTTGGCCATCTGCTGGTATTCGCCCAGGGACGAGCGCGCGAGATCGAGGAAGGAGCGGTTGTTCTGGCGCAGCGCTTCGGCGGAAAGGGACTGGAAGGCGTTCTCCATCGCTTGCTTGGCATCGCCCATGAGGCGTGCGCGCTCCTCGTACACGGCGCTGCGCTGCACGACCTCCAGCAGCTGGGAGCGCACCGTCTCGGCCTCCTTCTCCAGCTCCGCGGCCTGGACGCCTAAGCGCAGGGACTGCTCGCGGGAGGCGGCGAGCTGGCCCTCCAACTCGCCCAGGCGCTTGTCGTCAGCGCCGGGACGCGCCCGCAGCCAGAGGTAGGCGAGGCCGAATCCAGCCGCGAAAGCGGCGACGAGACCGAGGGAAACGACTGCGAAATCCATGCGTCATTCTCGCATGGGGGGAGCGTGGCTGCGCGCCGTCACCCCGGGCGCCGCAATCGCGGCGGACGAATTTTGTCACCCCGGGCGCCGCAATCGCGGAGGACGACTTTTGTCACCCCGGGCGCCGCAATCGCGGTGGACGAATTTTGTCACCCCGGGCGCCGCAATCGCGGCGATGGACCGGGGCCCAATCATGTTTCCTCGAAGCGACCCTCCTCAACGTTCTTGCGCGCCTGTCCAGGCAGGAAGATGCGGCCATTCATCGCCACGTAGGCGCCCGGCTCGAGGCGCTGCACCGCAGCGAACGCGAAGCCGATGTTGAAGAACGCGTCGCTGCTCCTCAGCCGCGCAGGCTGCATCGCGCCGGTGAGCACCATCACCTTGCCCTGGACGCGGCTCTGCAGCAGCTCGGCGGTCCTGAGCATGGTGTCGGTGCCGTGGGTGATGAGGAAACGCTCGCCGGGCGTATCGCGCACCGCAGCCACGATCGACTCGCGATCCTCGTCGGTGAGATCGAGGCTGTCCTTGTGCATCAGCGCGCGGATCTCGTGCTCGACCGTCACGTTCGCCTCGCGCAGCAGCTGGCCGATCTGCGGCTCGCCGACCTGGAAGGAGTCCTTCTGGTCGAAGTAGAACTTGTCGATCGTGCCGCCGGTCGTGAGCACGTGGATCTTCACGCCGTCAGAAGGGCTGGCGCTCGAGCTGCAACGAGCCGCTCCGCCCATCGAGCTGGTATTGGAAAGTGGCGCGCTGCGTGCCGTCGAAATTGAGCCGGAAGGTGCCGACCGCCCCCACGCGCAGCTGCGCCGCGTCGTAACTCGAACCTTCCCATGGTGAGCTCCTGGTGCGGTATATGGCGCCGACGTAGCTCTGTTGGTCGTTCCATTCCCCGCTCGGCATCACGAACCAGGTGGGCAAACACCTTTCGTCGTACGTGAACCAGACGATGAAGAGACCGCCCTCTTGCTCGAGGATCGCCATGCCCCAGCCGTTCTGCGTGGGGCCGCCCCACCACATGTCGCCGACGCCCCGCACACCGCTTCCCCCGAGCCGATGGAAATCCTGCCGGACGATGCTCTTTTGGGTGTGGCTGAAGCGCGTGCCCCAGTCGAGGCTCAGATAGGCATAGCCCGATTCCGTGCCGCGGAAATCAAGGGCGCCATTTCCCCGCGCCTTTCCTACCTGGAAAGCCGAAGTGTCGTACGCGAACCAGGGCGATCCACGCGGCGAATAGACGGGGCTGTAGAAATAGCCTCCCATCCCGCCCGAAAAACTCCCCCCTTGCGCATACCAGGTCGGGTTGCCGAATGGGTCGTACACATAGAAGACGTTGAACAGCCGGGAATCGTGCTGGACGACGCTGATGCCCCAGCCACTCTCCGCAGGACCCGCCCACCAGAGATCCTGCAGAGAGAGCGTGAGGCCGCCCTGCTCATTGGTTGCCGTGTACTCGATTGAACGTTCAACGTACGCACGCGCCGCCGGATCGAGAAAACGGACCTTTGCAGAGAAATTGCCCGTCGACCAACCGGTCGTGAAGGTCGGCAGCACCGCGAGCCCGGCGGCATCCGTGTAAACCGCGGGCTCGGCGTTCAGCGGCATCGCGAAACCGCCCGGCCCGACGGTCATGGGTTCGTACCAAATGCGCGCGCCGACGAGTGGACGCCCGCCTGCCCCTTCGAGGCGCACAACGATCGACGCGAGCGGTCTTCCGATCACCGCGGTCTGGCCATCTCCCGACACGATGAAGAATTTCGCAGGGGCCTGCAGCGGCTCCACCGTGAGAGCAAGCACAGCTGTGCCGAAGCGGGCCGGGCCCCGATACGCGGTGACGGTCGGTCCCAGATCTGCCGCATAGAGTCCGGCGAGCCGTGGTAATCGAGCGACGCCATCATTGTCGGTTTTGGCGTAGCAGTAATAGCCGAAGCCCATCTCGTAGTCACAAGGGGCGCCTGGGTCGACCGCCCGGGTCCAACCCGTCCCATCGCGATATTGGACGTCGACTCCCGCCAACGGCGCGCCCGCATCGTCGGTGACCTTGACCGCGATCGGGTTCGCAAACGGGACTAGCGCTGGCGCGTGCTGCGGCGACGATCCCGGCAGCGCGATGACGGCGGCATGCGCCGCCGCCGCGAAGGTGTACAGCAGAAGAGCGGCGAGCTTGCGCTTCATTGCCCGCTCGCTAGGCAGCCTTCTCGTCGCGCGCGGCCCGTTTCCGATCGTGCTCGGACAGGAAACGCTTGCGCAGGCGAATCGACTTGGGCGTGACTTCCACCAGCTCGTCGTCCTCGATGAACTCCACCGCGCTCTCGAGCGTGAGCTGGATCGGCGGCGTGAGCACCACGTTCTCGTCCTTGCC
>JBDSRZ010000211.1:0-15179 GCA_039929025.1 Usitatibacter sp.
CCCAGCAGGATGGGCGTCGCGTAGACGTTGTCCACCGGGATGTCGAAGAACCCCTGGATCTGGTCGGCATGCAGATCCATCGTGAGCAACCGGTTCACGCCGGCCACCGTCAACATGTTCGCCACCACCTTCGCCGAGATCGCCACCCGTGCGCTCCTCGGCCGGCGGTCCTGGCGCGCGTAGCCGAAGTACGGGATCGCCGCCGTGATGCGCGCCGCGCTCGAGCGCCGCAACGCATCGACCATGATCATCAGCTCCATCAAATGGTCGTTGGTCGGCTGGCAGGTCGACTGCAACACGAAGACATCCTTGCCGCGGACGTTCTCGAGCAGCTCGACCATGATCTCGCCGTCGCTGAACTTCGATACCGTGGCCTTGCCTAGCTGGATGTTCAGCTGCCGCGCGACCTGCTGCGCGAGCGTCGGGTTGGCGTTGCCCGAGAACACCATCAGGTTGTCGAAGGCCATCGTCTCGCTCTCAAACCTACTTGATCTGGCAGGGGAGGAAGGATTCGAACCCTCGAATGCCGGAATCAAAATCCGGTGCCTTAACCAACTTGGCGACTCCCCTTCGGTGCTTCCTTAGCTACTGCGCGCGAAGCGGATGGTACGTGAGGCCCTTCGCGACGAAACCCGTCATCGGCGCGGTCAGCTGGTCGAGGACCTGCTGCGCGGCTTCGCGGGTGTCGAACCCCGCGAATACGCAGCTTCCCGAGCCGGTCATGCGCGCCTTCCCATGTTGCCGCAGCCACTCGAGACTGGCGCGTACCTCGGGAAACCGGGCGGTGACGACCGCTTCCAGGTCGTTCCTGAAGCGGTCCTGCTGCTGCGCAGAAAAGTCTGCCATTTTAAGGGGTTCGGTGTTCCGGGTCAATTCCGGGGCCGCGAAGACAGTGCCGGTCGGCACCCCCGCGGACGGGGTCAGGACCACGTACCAGCGCTCCGCAAGCTCGATGGCCGTGAGGCGCTCGCCGGCACCCTCGACCCAGGCCGATGTCCCGAACAGGAAGAAGGGGACATCGGCACCCAGCGTGGGCGCGAGCTCCGCCAGCGCCTCGGATCCGAAGCCCGTTGCCCATAGCCGGTCCAGCACCAGCAGCGTGGTCGCGGCGTCCGAACTGCCGCCGCCAAGGCCTCCGCCCATCGGAATCGTCTTTTCGACCTCGATGTCGGCGCCCAGGGAGGTGCCGCTCGCTTCCTGCAGCAGGCGCGCGGCGCGGATCGCGAGATCGTCATCCGGCGCGACCCCGCGAAGCTCGCTCACGCGGCGGACCTCCCCATCCTCGCGCACCCGGAAGCGCAGCCGGTCGCAGCGGTCGATCAGGCAGAAGACGCTCTGCAGCAAGTGGTAGCCGTCGTCGCGCCGGCCGACGACGTGCAGGAAGAGGTTCAGCTTCGCCGGGGCGGGATAGTCGGGGCCGGGAAGCTTCACCGCCTACTCCTGGACCACGCGGTACTCATCGACCACCAGCCTGACCACGACGTCGCCGCGGATGGCGCTCAGCCGCCGCACGAGCTCGACCGAGCCGGCGCGCTGCTTCTCGTCCAGCGTCACATTCCAGTCGCCCGGGGCTGGAGCGGCCGAAGTGCCATGCAACCATCCCGCGAGCGTCGCGGGCTCGAGCGCGACGCCCAGGATCCTTTCGGTGAGGGCGGAGAAGCTCGGCGCGGCCTGGCGCTCGCCGCCGCCCTGCGTGAGCGTCGCGCCGCCGGCGCTCGACTCGATGCGCGCTACCTCGTTACCCAAGGGCGAGGCGAAGACCCATGTGTCCGCGGCCGGTGCGTGCGTCCAGCGCAGGCGAGCGATCTCGCTCCTGTCGCCCCGGCGAACCGCAAGGCGACCGCTCATTTCGAATGCCGCGGGAACGCGGTCGAGTGCCGGCAGCGCCGTCGCCGCCGGCGTGGTCGCGCACGAAGCCAGCAGGAGCGCGGCGATGCAGGCGGCGAGCCGCGCGATCGGGAAGGAGGACAACGCCAGCGTTCAGTGCCGGTACTTCTGGATCACCGCCAACAACGTCTCGTGGTTGGGATTCTCGGTGAGCGCCGCGCGCCAGATTTTTTGCGCCTCGTCGCGCTGGCCGCTCTTCCAGAGGACCTCGCCCAGGTGGGCGGCGATCTCGGGATCCGGCCGCGAGGAGTAAGCCAGCTGCAGGTGCCGCAAGGCTTCCGGCGTGTTGCCGAGGCGGTAATTGACCCAGCCGAGGCTGTCGAGGATGAACGGATCGTCGGGCGACAGCCGATGCGCCTTCTCGATGAGGTCGCGTGCTTCCTCGAGACGGTTGGTGCGGTCGGCGAGCGTGTAACCGAGCGCGTTGTATGCGTGGGCGTAGTCCGGCTTCATCTTGATCACGCGCCGCAGGTCCGCCTCCAGGACGTCGATCAGGTCGACGCGCTCGGCGGCCATGGCGCGGTCGTAGAGCAGCTCGAACGAATCGGGATACGCGTCCACGGCCTTGCTGAGCATCTCGTAGGTCTCGCGCCAGGCCTTGGCGTCGCGCAACAGCTGCGCCTCCACCTGGATCATCTGCACGCGGTCCTCGGCGGACCGTGGCTGGATGCGCTGCAGGTATTCACGCCCCGCGGCGAGGCCCTGCTGGCGGGCCACCAGCGTTCCGATCTTCAGCTGCGCGCGCACCCAGTCTCCCGACTCGACCTTCTGGTACCAACCGATCGCCTCGTCGACGTGTTTCAATCCTTCGGCGGCCTGGCCCATGCCGAGGTAGATCGCCGCCGTCTCGCGATAGCCGCGCTTGAGCGAGCGCGTGAACGCGCCCTGCGCCTCGGCGTGGTCCTCGAGCTGCAGCGACAGGAGTCCCACGGCGTAGGGCGCCTGCGCGTCACGCGGCGAGACCTTCTCGGCGAGCCGGAACTGGTCGCGCGCCTCGGCGAGCTTGCGATCGCCGGCAAGCTCGCGCCCCAGCTGCATGCGCACCTCGAACGAGGTCGGGTTCTCCGCCACGAAAGCCTGGTAGAAAGGGATCACCTCCTCCGGGGAGGCCTTGCGCAGGATCTGCGCCTTCAGGATCGCCGCCTGATCCCAGCCCGGCTTCATCTTCAGCGCCTTGCCGGCTTCCTCGCTCGCCAGGTCGATCCGGTTGGCGACCAGCGCCGCGAAGCCGACCGCGTAATGCGATTCCGGCATTCCGGAATACCGCTCGGCGATCGCCTGGATCGTCTCCAGGACCTTTGCCTTGTCGGAGAACTTGGAGAAAAGGTGCGACAGCTGGATCAGCATGCCACCGCGGTTGCCGCTCTTGTCGATGAGGCCCGCGATCGTATCGCGCGCCTTGGCGAGGTCGCCCTCGTTGGCGACCACCGCGGCGATGATCTCGCGTGCGAGCGCCGATTCGGGATCGAGCTCCAGCAGCAGCGCCGCGCTCTGCAGCGCCGGTGCGAAGGAGCGCACCCGGATGGCCAGCTCGACGGCGCGCCGGGCGATCTGCGGATCGCGCAGCTCCCGCGCCATTCGGTTGTAGATGGCGAGCGCACCCTCGGTATCGCCGCGCTGGGCGGTCATCTCGGCCACGAGGAACTCGAACACCGATTCCGCGGCGGTCGTGCCCTCCTCGGCGTCGACCGACTGGGCGGCCTCCTCCTCGGGCTCATCCTCCTCCGCCCGCAACGGACCCGCCCCAAGCGCGAAGGCAACAAGCGACACCAACCACCAGGATTTCGATGCCATCAACGAGTCTCCAGGGGCGCGGGATCCGCCCACCTTGGGAGCTATCATAGAACGATTCCAGCCCATGTAATCGACCGGGAATCCGCCTTGTAGGACTCCTCTGGCCCGTCGGAAGCGGCACGTATAATCCGGCCACAACACGCGGTCCTGCCCCTGGCGCCACCCCATGCCGGAACTCCCGGAAGTCGAGACCACGAGACGCGGCCTGGTGTCGCATCTCGTCGGACGGCGCATTCGCGACGTGGTGGTGCGCAACCACGGCCTGCGATGGCCGGTGCCGCGCGACCTGGCCAAGCGCCTGCGGGGCGAGGAAGTGCTCGCCATCCGGCGGCGGGGCAAGTACCTGCTCTTCGACTGTCCCACGGGGCACCTGCTGGCCCACCTCGGGATGTCGGGGCGCCTGTCCATCGTGCCCTCGTCGCGCAAGGCCGGGCTGCACGACCATGTCGACGTGAAGCTCGATGGCGACATCACCATGCGGTTTACCGACCCGCGCCGCTTCGGCGCCATGCTGTGGCTCACTGCGCCAGCGGAAGAACACGCGCTTCTTCGCGGCCTCGGCCTGGAGCCCCTGGAGAGCGGCTTCAACGGCACGGCGCTGCGGACGCTCGCGAAGGGACGGCGGGTGGCGGTGAAGCAGTTCCTCATGAACGGTCGCATCGTTACGGGCGTCGGCAACATCTATGCGAACGAGGCGCTTTTCGAGGCGCGCGTGCATCCCGCGCGTGGCGCCGGTGCCATCTCGCCGAAGCGCTGGGAGGCGATCGCGGCCGCGGTACGCGGCACCCTCGAGCGAGCGCTCGCCGCCGGCGGATCGACGCTGCGGGATTTTGCCTCCGCCGAGGGACGCCCCGGCTACTTCCAGCACAATTTCGCGGTCTATGGCCGGGAAGGCCAGCCGTGCAAGCGCTGCGGCACGAGGATCCGCGCCGATCGCCAAGGGCAGCGCTCGACCTTCTACTGCCCACGGTGCCAGCGTTGAGCGCCACGGGCAGCTGGGTCGTGCCGGCGCGCGCCTTCGAGGCGCGACGCGAGGAGCTGCAATCGCTCGCCGCGACGTGGCGGCGCAGCTTCGGCAGGGCGAGGAACACCGCCGCGCGTTGATGGAGTTCCCGCGCGTCGAGGATTACTAGGCGGCCTTCTCGACCTGCAGGCGGGTGTATTTCTCCAACAGTTGCGTGCGCGTCTCAGCATGGTCGAGGTCGAGCGGGATGCAATCCACGGGGCACACCTCCACGCACTGCGGTCGGTCGAAGTGGCCGACGCACTCGGTGCATTTGCGCGGATCGATCACGTAGATCTCCTCCCCCATGAAGATCGCGCCGTTCGGGCACTCGGGCTCGCATACGTCGCAGTTGATGCATTGATCGGTGATCCTGAGCGCCATCAGGTCTCGCCCCCGCCAATCTTCTCGCGCATGCGTTGCGCGGTGAGGGGGTGCACGAAGGCCGAGATGTCGCCGCCCAGCACCGCGATCTCACGCACGATCGTCGCCGACAGGAATAGGTATTTGTCGGAGGGCGTTAGGAAGAGCGTCTCCACGCCTGGCGCAAGCCTGCGGTTCATGCCCGCCAGCTGGAATTCGTACTCGAAGTCGGACACCGCGCGCAACCCGCGCAGGATCACGGTGGCTTCCTGCTCGCGGACGAATTCCGACAGCAGCCCGCTGAACCCCATCACGGTCACGTTCGAGTAGGGCTCGAGCACGGAGCGCGCGAGCGCCACGCGCTCCTCGAGCGAGAAGAAGGGGCGCTTCGCCTGGCTGTGGGCGACCCCGACGATCACCACGTTGAAGAGCCTCGAGGCCCTCTGGATCAGGTCCTCGTGCCCGTCGGTGATCGGGTCGAATGTGCCGGGGTAGACCGCGCGGATTGTCATGGCGTCGATAGTTCCAGTAAGGCATAGCGTACTGCTCCGGCGCGGTCCTCGCGAAGCACCCGCCATGCCGGGGAGGCCTCGAGCGGCGCCGCGCCTTCCACGTACACGCGCGCACCGGGCTTCAACCGGGCAGGCAGAGCCTGGAGCGCGCGCGCGGCGAGGTCCGAAGCGTAGGGCGGGTCGACGAATACCACGTCGAATAATTCCGCCGTGCGCGCCAGGTATGCAAGGGCGTCGCCCGCCACGATTTCGAGGTCCGCGGCGCCGAGGCTGCACGCGTTCTCGCCGAGGCTGCGCGCGGCCTCGCTTCCCGACTCGACCATCACCACGCGCTCGGCGCCGCGCGAGAGCGCCTCGAAGCCGAGGGCGCCGCTGCCGGCGAATATGTCGAGACAGGCGAGCCCGTAGAGCCGCTGGCCGAGCCAGTTGAAGAGGGTTTCACGGACGCGATCAGGCGTGGGGCGCAGGGATGCCGAATCCGGAAAGCGTAGGATGCGGCTGCGCCACTCCCCGCCGATGATGCGCACCTGGTTGCGTCCGCCGGAGGTTCTTGCCCGGCCCGCGGCCGTCGGGTGTCGCATGGCGGTCATCGTCGGGAATCATACCGTAAAATATTTCGGACTCCGTCTCACGGCCCGCACCCCGGGTCGCTCCCAATGCCTCCCCTTTTCGACAAGAAAGCACCGACCGATCCCGCCGGGGAATCGGGCCTCAAGGCGCTGCTGCGCAAGGACCTGGAGCTCACGCGCGCGCGCTGGGGCAAGGCCCTGGGCGCATTGCGCGCGCGGCCCACGATCGACGAGGCGCTCTACCAGGAGCTCGAGGCCCAGCTCTACGAGGCCGACGTTGGCGTCGCGGCAACGCAGTGGTTGATCGAGAGCCTGCGGCGTGCGCAGCGTGACAAGCGCCTTGAAAGCGGCGCAGCGCTGGAGGGCGAGCTCAAGGCCGCGCTGACGAGGTTGCTCCAGCCCCTCGAGAAACCGCTGCCCGCGAACCCACCCAAGCCCTACGTGATCCTGCTCGCGGGCGTGAATGGCGCGGGCAAGACCACCACCATCGCCAAGCTCACGCGCCTGTTCCAATCGCAGGGCCGCTCGGTCCTCCTCGCCGCCGGCGACACCTTCCGCGCGGCGGCGCGCGAGCAGCTCGCCGAGTGGGGAGCGCGCCATGGCGTAACCGTCGTCTCGCAGGAAAAGGGCGACTCGGCGGCGGTCATCTTCGATGCGGTCCAATCGGCGCGCGCGAAGGGTATCGACGTGGTGATCGCGGACACTGCCGGGCGTTTGCCGACGCAGCTCCATCTGATGGACGAAATCAGGAAGGTAAAGCGCGTGATCGCCAAGGCCGATCCGACCGCGCCCCACGAGACGCTCCTCGTGATCGACGCCAACACCGGTCAGAACGCGGTGCGCCAGGTCGAGGCGTTCGATGGCGCGCTGGCGCTCACCGGGCTCGTAGTCACCAAGCTCGACGGCACCGCCAAGGGCGGGGCCGTCGCCGCCATCGCAAGGGAGCACCCGGTGCCGATCTTCTTCATCGGCATCGGCGAGAAGGCGGGCGACCTGCGGCCCTTCGTCGCGGCGGAATTCGTCGAGGCCCTGTTCGGGTGATCCAGTTTTCCGCCGTCACCAAGCGCTATGCCGGCGGACACGAGGCGCTGCGCGCGATCACTGCGGAGGTCGCAGCAGGTGAGAT
This sequence comes from Usitatibacter sp., assembly GCA_039929025.1. Lineage (GTDB taxonomy): Bacteria > Pseudomonadota > Gammaproteobacteria > Burkholderiales > Usitatibacteraceae > Usitatibacter. The sequence goes on from JBDSRZ010000211.1 coordinate 7,255, forward strand.
GGTGGCGGTGACCGGGCACTCTGGCGCCGGCAAGTCGACGCTGCTCAAGCTCGCGGCCGGCATCGAGCGCGCGACGGCGGGTACGGTGGTCGTGAACGGCCAGAACCTCGGCTCGCTGGGCGAATCGGCGCTTGCGGTGCTGCGGCGGCGTACCGGCTTCATCTTCCAGGACCACAAGCTGCTCTATGACCGCAGCGCCTTCGACAACGTGGCGCTGCCGTTGCGGCTGGCCGGGTTCGCGCGCGCGGAAGCCGCCCGGCGCGTGCGGGCGGCGCTCGACAAGGTGGGGCTGCTCGGTCGCGAGAAGGCGATGCCGGTCGCGCTCTCGGGCGGCGAGCAGCAGCGCCTGTGCATCGCGCGCGCCATCGTGAACCGCCCGACGGTGCTGATCGCCGACGAGCCGACCGGCAACCTCGATGCCGACTATGCGCGCGCCATCATCGACCTGTTCGAGTCCTTCCACCAGGTGGGGGTGACCGTCCTGCTGTCGACCCATGACGAAACGAGCCTCGGCCGACTCGGCTGCCGGCGGATCACACTTGCCGCCGGTTGCCTGGCGGCAGCAGAGGCGGCGCCATGAGCGCCTGGCTGCGGATGCACGTCCATGCGCTCGGTGACTCGCTCGGGCGCATGGGGGCGCAGCCGCTCGCTTCGGCGATGTCGATCCTGGTGCTCGGCGTCGCCATCGCGCTGCCGCTCCTCGCGGCGGTCGCGTTGCGCAGCGCCGGGACCGTGGCCTCGAGCCTCGATACCGAGCCGCACCTCAACGTCTTCCTCGCTCTCGATGCGACCGACGAGGACGTGAAGCGAATCGGCGAGGCGCTCAAGGCGCAGCGCGATGCCGCGCAGGTGCGCTTCGTGCCGCGCGGCCAGGCGCTGCAGGAGCTCAAGGCCTCGACCCACCTGGCCGAGATCCTCGCCACGCTCGACCGCAATCCCCTGCCCCATGCCTTCACCGTGCGCGTGCGCTCCACCGCGACGGACCGGGTCGCCGCGATGCGCAGCGAATGGGCATCACTGCCCAAGGTCGACCAGGTCCAGGCCGACTTCGAGTGGTCCGAGCGCCTCGCCCGCTGGGTGCGTTTCGGCGACCGGTTGCTGTGGGCGCTCGCAATCGCCCTCGGCGCCGCGGTCGCCTTCATCGTCGGCCACCTCATTCGCCTGCAGGTCCTCACCCGCCGGGAAGAGATCGAGGTGAGCCAGCTCATCGGTGCCACGGCCGCCGACGTCCGCCGGCCCTTTCTCTACCACGGCATGTTGGAGGGCATGCTCGCAGGGGCGGTTGCCGTGGTCCTCGCGGCCGCCATCACCCGCTGGATCGGTGGTGAGCTGTTAGCGCTCACACCTAGTTATGCGACTGAATTAAAAGTACTTTTTCTAGGATCACGGGAATGGGCCGCGGCAATCCTGGGGGCGGCCGTACTGGGGCTCGCGGGTGCCTGGATTGCGGTGGGCCGGGAGCTTCGCCGGTTCTCGGCGCGCTGAGGGGACGGAACCTCCTACCGCCTTAGCACTCCAAATAGCTGAGTGCTAAAATGCTCATCCAACAGGAGGTAGCAGACGAAATGACCAGCCTTGTCCTTGCCGCACTGCCCCCGGTTTCCAGCCTGGAATCCTATGTCTCGGCGGTGAACGCCATCCCGATGCTGACGCCCGAGCGCGAAACCGCCCTCGGCCGCCGCCTCAGGGAAAGCAACGACCTCACCGCCGCCGGCGACATGGTGCTCTCGCACCTGCGCCTGGTGGTTTCGGTCGCGCGCAACTACATGGGCTACGGCCTGCCCCAGGCCGACCTCATCCAGGAAGGCAACATCGGCCTGATGAAGGCGGTCAAGCGCTTCGACCCCGAGCGCGGCGTGCGCCTCGCCTCGTTCGCGATCCACTGGATCAAGGCCGAGATCCACGAATACATCCTGCGCAACTGGCGGATGGTGAAGATCGCCACCACCAAGGCGCAGAGGAAGCTCTTCTTCAACCTGCGCAGCATGAAGGCGTCCACGGCGGCGCTCACGCCGACCGAGATCGCCCAGGTCGCCGCGACGCTGAACGTCAAGGAAAGCGACGTGATCGAGATGGAGAAGCGCATCCAGGGGGGTGACGTCGCCCTCGATCCGACCCCGGACGACAGCGAGGAGATGGCGGTCTCGCCGATCGCCTTCCTCGCCGATGGCGCGGAGGGCCCGTCGGAAGTCTACGAACGCGAACAGGCCGAGCGCGCCAGCAGCCGGGGCCTGGCCGACGCCCTCGGGGGGCTCGACGAGCGCAGCCGCCGCATCATCCGCGCGCGCTGGCTCTCGGAAGCCGATCCGAAGACGCTGCACGAGCTCGCGGACGAGTTCGGCGTGTCCGCCGAGCGCATCCGCCAGATCGAGGCGAAGGCGATGCAGAAGATGAAGAAGGCGCTGGCGGAGCTCGCCTAGCTAGCTCAGCTATAGCCGAGCTAGGAGTTGAGGAGTATCCGCAGGTCCGAGGCCAGCAGCTTCGGCGCCATTGCCTGGGGGATCACGAGCCGGATGCGCCCCCCCGCGTCGAATACGAACATCTGCGCGGAGTGGTCGACGGTATAGGCCTCGGGCGTGCGCCCTTCGCGGACGCTCGCATACACGTTGAAATCCTTGCGCACCCTGGCGAGCGCGGCATCATCGCCGGTCAGGCCGAGGAATGCCGGATGGAACGCGGGAACGTATTCGCGCAGAAGCTCCGGCTTGTCGCGCCGTGGATCCACCGTCACGAACAGCACCTGCACCCGCGCGCCGTCGTCGCCCAGCTCCTTCACCGCCGCCGCCAGGTCCGCGAGCATCGTCGGGCACACGTCGGGGCAATGCGTGAATCCGAACGTCACCACGACCACCTTGCCGCGGAAATCCGCCAATGTACGGGGCTTGCCATTGTGATCGGTGAGGCGAAGCTCTCCGCCCATCCCACCGCCCGTCACGTCGATCGCATTGAAGGTGCGCGTCGCGCTGGAGAAAAGCTTGTCGCATGCGCCCAGCGAGACCAGCGCCGTGGCTGCGAGCGCGGCGGCTGCGAATCGGCCGAGTATCATCCGCCGAGGAGCGGCAGGTAGTGGTCCACCATGAGCGCCGCGAAGATCATCGCCAGGTAAAAGATCGAATAGGCGAAGGTCCGCCGGGCGAGCGCGTCGCTGTAGCGCCGCCAGATGCCGATCGCATAGCCGAGGAACACCGCGTCGAGCACCAGTGCGGCGCCCACGTAGAAGCGGCCCGCCATGCCGGTGGCGAAGGGCAGCAGCGTGGTCGCGGTAAGGAGGACTGTGTAGAGCAGCAGGTGAAGGCGCGTGAACTCCTCGCCGTGGGTGACCGGCAGCATCGGCACGCCGGCGCGGGCGTACTCGTCGCGCCGATAGAGCGCCAGCGCCCAGAAGTGCGGCGGCGTCCAGGCGAACACGATGAGGAAGAGCAGCAGCGGCTGGAAGGTCACGTCGCCGGTGACCGCGGCCCAGCCGAGCACCGGCGGCATCGCGCCCGAGGCGCCTCCGATCACGATGTTCTGCGGCGTCGCGGGTTTGAGGATCACCGTGTAGACGATCGCGTAGCCGACAAACGTCGCCAGCGTGAGCCACATGGTGAGGGGGTTCACCGCGTGCCACAGGATGGCGAGCCCCAGGCCGCCTACGCCGCCTGCGAGCAGCAGGATCTGGGCGTGGGAGATGGTGCCCATCACCGTCGGGCGCCCGCGCGTGCGCGCCATGGCCGCGTCGATCTTCTCCTCCACCAGGCAGTTGAACGCGGCAGCGGCTCCCGCGACGAGCGCGATACCGATCGTGGCAGTGGCGAGCAGGCCCGGCGCCGGCAGGGTCGGCGCCGCGAGCAGCATGCCGATCACCGCCGTGAAGACGATGAGCGAGACGACGCGCGGCTTGGTGAGATGCCAGAACTGCACCCAGACGGGTGCCTGTAGAGTCGCTTGCAAGTGATCCCCGATGAGATTCGCGGCGGGCAACGGCGACGCACGCCCAACCCGTCATTTTACGCGAGCGGCGCCCTGCCTTGGCGGGTGCCTCAGCCGATCTGGGACGCCTTCAGCAGGCGCTCCATGTCCTTCAGCATGCGCTTGCGGTCGCCCCCGGCCGGCCAGCGAAGCATCACGTTCCCGTGGGGATCGACCAGGTACATGTGCGCGCGGTCGTTGGCCGGCCCTGCGGGCAGGGTGAGCCCCAGGGGCGTGCGCACCGCTTCCGTCCCCTCGAAATCCTTCAGCCGAGCCGGGTCCATCGGCCGCACGTCATCCACCACGAAGACACGCTCGACGCGGGCCGCATTGCGCCCCAGGGCGAGGCGCACCTGCCGCATGGCGGTGAGTTTTTCGAGGCACGCCGCCTCGCAGGCGCCGGAGTCGGAGGCCACCATCACCCAGCGCCCCGAGAGCTCGGCAAAGGTGAAGCGCGCGCCGCCGGGGCGCTCGAACGGTTGCACGGTCACGAGCTGCGGGACGATCAGCTCGCCATAGTTTGCGGTGGACTCGTGGCTCATGAAGTTGTAGGCGACGAGGGACGCGGCGATGGGCGACAGGAACAGCGCCCCGATGAGCACCAGCTGCGCACGGGGCCCGAGCTTCAACGCACTCGCCTCACGTTGAGCGCGAGCCACAGGGCCAGCACCGTCCCGGCAAGCGCGAACCAGGTCATCGCATATTCATAGTGCCTGGCCATGCCGGCATCGGGTTTCTCGCGAACGGCGGCGAGGCCCGGTGCGGGCGCGTCGGCGAGCACCACCACCGGCAGCACCATGACGCCGCTTTGCGCCGCGTAGCGCTCGATGGAGAGGTTCTGCCAGACATCGCCCGTCACCGTGTCCGCGGAGAGCTCGCGATAACGCGCCGGCGGACGCGTCGCAAGGCCCGTCACCTCCACTCGGCCCGTGGGCACCGCCACCGCGGGCGCGCGTGGGAATCGGGAATCGCGGGGGATCCAGCCGCGATTCACCAGCACCGCCTCGATACGCCCTTCGAGCCGCAGGGGCGTGATCACGTTGAAGCCGGCGCGGCCTTGCTGGATCTGGTTGTCGATGAAGATCTGGCGCGCCGCGATCCACTCGCCAGCCACCCGGACGCGCCGGTAGAGAAGCGGTTCGAAGCCCGCCACCGATCCGGTGAGGGTCACCGGCGCGTCACCCATGCGCGCATCGTAGAGCGCCTGGCGCGCCTCTTTTTCGCCGGCGCGGTTCAGCTGCCAGCGCCCAAGCGACAGCAGCAGTGCGACGAATAAAGCCGCCGCCAGCGTTGTCAGGAGCCGCGGCTCGACGGAGAATGGTCCGATGCGCATCGTCGTCATCATCCTGCTTTTAGCGGTCCTCGCCAGCCTCTTTTCGGGGCTCTACTTCGTCTACAAGGACAAGGGCAACTCCAACCGCGCGGTGATCTCCCTCACGATCCGCATCGCGCTGTCGGTCCTGGTCTTCGCGATCCTGATGGTTTCCTACCACTTCGGCTGGATCACCGAACGCGGCCTCTAGGCTGAAAAAAGCCGCGATCGGCGTCGCGGCTTTTTCATTGGGACTCGCGCCTTTAGCGCGCGGCCTCTACACCCAGTAGACGAAGACGAAGAGCAGCAGCCAGACCACGTCGACGAAGTGCCAGTACCACGACACCGCCTCGAAGCCGAAGTGGTGGTCGGACTGGAAGTGGCCCGCCACGCAGCGAAAGAGGATCACGATCAGCATCGTCACGCCGAGCGTCACGTGGAATCCGTGGAAGCCGGTGAGCATGAAGAATGTGGACCCGAAGACCCCGGTGGAGAGCTTCAGGTTGAGCTCGGAGTAGGCGTGCGAGTACTCGTAGGCCTGGAGGCTGAGGAAGATGATGCCCAGCAGGATGGTGAGGAAGAGGCCGAAGATCAGGTTGCTGCGGTCGTTTCGCTTCAGTGCCCAGTGGGCCCAGGTCACGGTCACGCCCGAGGAGAGCAGCAGCATGGTATTGATCGCCGGGATGCCCCACGCGCCCATCGGCGTGAATTCCGGCGGCCGGTAGGGGCCGGCGCTCGGCCAGTGGGCGGCGAAATCCGGCCACAGCAGGCGGTTGTCCATGTCGCCCAACCACGGGAGCGAATACACCCGTGCGTAGAAGAGCGCGCCGAAGAACGCCGCGAAGAACATGACCTCGGAGAAGATGAACCAGCTCATTGCCCAGCGGAACGACATGTCCACCTGGCTGTTGAAGAGTCCCCCCTCGCTCTCGCGGATCACGGTGCCGAACCACCCGGAGAGCATATACACCAGGGTGATGAGGCCGATCGAGAACGGTATCCAGCCCATGCCGTATCCGTTCATCAGCAGCACACCGCCCGTGGCGAGGAAGAAGAGCGCCGTGGAGCCGACGACCGGCCAGTGCGAGGGAGGGGCGAAGTAATAACCGGTGGTGTGTGTGTTGGCCACGAGCGGGTCCTTTTTTGTTTCGGGTTTACCGGGTCACGAGCTTCACGTGCGCGCCTTCTCGAAGAAGGTGTACGAGACCGAGATGGTGCCGAGGTCGCGCGGGGTGTCGGACTTCACGCGGAAGACAACCGGCATCTCGCGCGATTCCCCCGCCGCGAGCGTCTGGTCGCTGAAGCAGAAGCATTCCTGCTTCTCGATGTAGCGGTTGGCGACCGCCGGGGCAGTGCTCATCACGGCGTGCGCGGTCACCGGGCGGCCGAGCGTGTTCACCACGCGGTAGCGCACCGTTGCGAGCTCGCCCGGATGCAGCTTCACCGCCCGGTCCATGGCCTCGAAAGTCCACGGCAGCCCCGCGGTGGAGGCGATTAGCTCCACGGTCACCTGGCGGCTGCGATCGATCTGGGTGTTGACGGATGCGGAGACCGCGCGCGTCTGCGTGATGCCGATCGCCTCGCAAATCTGGCGGTACATCGGCACCATCGCGGCGCAGAAACCGAGCATGGCCACCACCACCACCAGCAACTTGGCGAGCATCTGGCGGTTGCGCAGTTGCAGGCCGGCGGCGGCGTTCATCGGGCGAAGAACTTGAGCAACACCACCAGGTAGATGGCGAGCGCCATCGCGCCGAGGACCACCCCGGTCACGATCGCGCCCTTGCGTTGCCGCTCCATCGGCGCCTTACTTGACCACCGGGACGGTCACGAACGTGTGGTACGGCACCGGCGTCGGCAGGTGCGTCCACTCGAGGGAGTCGGCCCCTTCCCAGGGCTTTTCCACCGACTTGGCGCCGCTCCTGATCGTCGATACCACGATGTAGAGGAAGAGGATCTGCGAGAAGCCGAAGATGAAGGCGCCCACGGTCGAGATCGCGTTCCACTCGGTGAACTGCACCGCGTAGTCGGGAATGCGCCGCGGCATGCCCGCGAGGCCGAGAAAGTGCTGCGGGAAGAAGGCGATGTTGAAGCCGATCATCGACAGCCAGAAGTGCAGCTTGCCCATGCCCTCGCTGTACATGTGGCCGGTCCACTTCGGCAACCAGAAGTAGATGCCGCCGAAGATGGCGAAGAGCGCGCCGGAAACCAGCACGTAGTGGAAGTGCGCCACCACGTAGTAGGTGTTGTGCAGCGTGATGTCCACTGGCACGATCGCCAGCACCAGGCCGGAAAAGCCGCCGAGGGTGAACAGGCAGATGAAGCCGATGGCGAACAGCATCGGTGTCTCGAAGGTCATCGAGCCGCGCCACATGGTGGAGATCCAGTTGAAGATCTTCACGCCCGTGGGCACCGCGATGAGGATGGTGGCGTACATGAAGAAGAGGTTGCCGGCCGCGGGCATGCCCACGGTGAACATGTGGTGGCCCCAGACGATGAACGACAGGATCGCGATGGAGGAAGTGGCGTACACCATCGAGGCGTAGCCGAAGAGCGGCTTGCGCGCGAAGGCCGGGATGATCTGCGACACGATTCCGAACGCCGGCAGGATCATGATGTACACCTCCGGGTGGCCGAAGAACCAGAAGATGTGCAGGAACAT
>JBDSRZ010000212.1:0-28933 GCA_039929025.1 Usitatibacter sp.
CACAAGCTCGCCATCAGGCCGCTCGCCAAGGATGCGACCGTCGTCAAGTACGGCGTCGATATCGGCCGCGTGGTGGCGGCCATCCAGGTGGGCGAGCATGCCCACGTCCACAACATCAAGACCAAGCGGTGGTGAAAGCCCGTGGTCGCGAAATCCCGCTCAACGGATGAGGATATGAAAATGGATCTCGGCAAATCGACTTTCTGGGGCTACAAGCGCGAGAACGGCCGCGTCGGCGTGCGCAACCACGTGATCATCCTGCCCGTGGATGACCTTTCCAACGCGGCGTGCGAGGCGGTCGCCAACAACATCAAGGGGGCGATGGCGATTCCGCACCCGTACGGGCGCCTGCAGTTCGGCGCCGACCTGGAGCTGCACTTCCGTACGCTGATCGGCACCGGCTCCAATCCCAACGTGGCAGCGGTCGTCGTGATCGGCATCGAGGATCAGTGGACCAAGCGCGTCGTGGACGCCATTGCGGCGACCGGCAAGCCGGTGACCGGCTTCGGCATCGAGCAGCACGGCGACCACGACACCATCATGCGTGCTTCCAAGGTGGCCAAGCAGTACGTGCAGTGGGCGAGCGAGTTGCGCCGTGAGGAGCGGCCGCTGAAGGACCTGTGGGTATCGACGAAGTGCGGCGAGTCGGACACGACCTCGGGCTGCGGCGCCAATCCCACCGTCGGCAACGCCTTCGACAAGCTCTATCCGCACGGCGTGACGCTGGTCTTCGGCGAGACCACCGAGCTCACCGGGGGCGAGCACCTGGTGGCGGCGCGTTGCCGCGACGACGAGGTGCGCGCCAAGTTCATGAAGGTCTTCGACCAGTACCAGGAGATCATCAACCGCCACAAGACGAGCGACCTCTCCGACTCGCAGCCGACCAAGGGCAACATCGCCGGCGGGCTCACGACCATCGAGGAGAAGGCGCTCGGCAACATCCAGAAGATCGGCCGCAAATGCGTGGTCGACGGCATCCTCGACAAGGCCGAGGCGCCGAGCTTCCCGGGCCTGTGGTTCATGGACTCGTCGTCGGCCGCGGCGGAAATGGTGACGCTCTGCGCCGCCGCGGGATATGTCGTGCACTTCTTTCCGACGGGACAGGGCAATGTCATCGGCAACCCGATCCTGCCGGTGATCAAGCTGTGCGCCAACCCGCGCACCGTGAGGACGATGGGCGAGCACATCGACGTCGATGTTTCGGGGCTCCTGAGGAAGGAGATGAATCCCGACCAGGCGGGCGACGCGCTGATCGATTGCATGTTCCGCACCGCCAACGGCCGGCTCACCGCCGCCGAGGCGCTGGGCCATCGCGAGTTCGTCCTGACGCGCCTCTATGAGAGCGCATGATTCAAGCGGAAACACAGAGACCACAGAGAAGACACAGAGATCACGGAGAGTTCTTCTGAAATAAGGAACGGCGTGGAATCATTCCTTAGGGTCAGTGTGTGGCGCGGCGGAAAGGATGGGCGCTACCAGACGTTCGAGGTCCCGCGCCAGCCGAGCCAGACGGTCCTGGATGTGGTGACCCACATCCAGCGCCACCTCGACGCGACCCTGTCGTATCGCTTCGCATGCCGCGTCGGCATGTGCGGCTCGTGCGCCATGACGGTGAACGGCGCGGCCCGCTGGACGTGCCGCACGCACGTCGACAACGTCGCGGCCGACGGCAACCTGCGGATCGGCCCGCTCGCCAACCTGCCGGTGGTCAAGGATCTCGTCGCCGACATGCGCGAGTTCTTCGACAAATGGGCGCGTGCGCGCGGGCAATTCAAGGGCACCAGGACGCGCCGCGACCCGCTCGCCCGCGTGGACCCCGCGAGCGCCCCGCGCCGCGAGGCGGACGCGGCGATCGAGTGCATCGGCTGCGGTGTCTGCTACGCCTCGTGCGACGTGGTAGCGTGGAATCCCGAATACCTCGGTCCCGCGGCATTGAACCGTGCCTGGACGCTGGTGAGCGACGTGCGCGACACCGGTCAGGCCGCGAGGCTGGTGGCGGTCTCCGGCGATGCGGGCTGCCACTCGTGCCATACGCACATGAGCTGCACCGAGCTCTGCCCGAAAAGACTCTCGCCGACCCGCTCGATCGGGGGATTGAAGCGCGCGAGCCTCATGCTCGCGCTGATGCCGGAGGAGGACGCGTGAGCGCGCGGCGCGAGGCGATCCTCTGGATCGGCCAGCGAGCGACGGCGGTGGTCCTCGCCGTGTGCGTGGTGGTCCATCTCGCGACCATCATCTACGCCGTGCGGGGCGGACTTTCCGCGGGCGAGATCCTGGCGCGAACGCGCGGCAGCATCGCGTGGGGCACTTTCTACTCGGTGTTCGTGATCGCCGCCGCCATCCATGGTGCGATCGGGTTGCGGACGGTCGCCGCCGAGTGGCTCGGTTTCCGAGGCGATGCCGCGGAGGTCGCGATGACGGTGGTCGGCCTGGGGCTCGTGGTGCTGGGCCTGCGTGGCGTGGCCGCCGTGGTGGGCGCCGCATGAACCCCGCGCGCAACCACCTGGCCTATTGGGCCTTCCTGGTGCATCGTATTTCGGGCATCGCGCTCGCGCTTTTCCTGCCGGCGCACTTCTGGTTCCTCGGCTCGGCGCTGCAGGGGGCGGCGGCGCTGGACGCGAAGATCGCGTGGACCGCGCAGCCGCTCGTCATCGTCGGAGAGTGGTTGCTCGTTATGGGTCTGGCGGCGCACCTCGCGGGAGGGCTGCGGCTCATGGCGCTCGAGTTCCTGCCATGGCGCAACTGGCAGAAGACGCTCGCCACGCTCGCCGCGGGCTTCGCGCTTTTCGCAGGGCTCGCGGTCGCGCTCGCCCGATGAGGGTTATTCTGGACCGAAGCAGGCATAACTACAGGAGGAGTCGGAGATGAAACAGCTATGGATTCGCGCCGCGGCGGCGCTGATGGCCCTGGCCCCGGCGATCGCTGCGGCGCAGGCGTTCCCCTCGAAGCCGGTGAAGATGATCGTCCCCTTCGCCGCCGGTGGCACCACCGACGTGGTCGCCCGCCTGCTCGCGCAGAAGCTCACCGAGGCGTGGGGGCAAACGGTCATCGTCGAGAACAAGGCCGGCGCCGGTGGCAACATCGGCGCCGACTCGGTGGCCAAGTCGGCTCCGGATGGCTACACGATCCTGATGACGTCGGGCTCGATCGTCACCGCTAACCAGTACATATACAAGAACCTCACCTACGATCCGTCCAGGGACCTGGTGCCGATCACCAACGTCGCCGCCGGCCCCTTGCTGATCGCGGTGCATCCGAGTGTCCCGGCCAGCGACATCCGCGAGTTCATCGCGTACGCGAAGGCCAACCCGAAGAAGATCAATTTCGGCAGCGCCGGCGTGGGCACGCAGACGCACCTGGCGGGCGAGAGTTTCGCGCACGCGGCGGGGGTCGATCTGGTCCACGTGCCGTACAAGGGAGAATCGGCGGCGCTCACCGACCTCATCGGCGGGCAGATCCAGATGGTGGCGCCGAACCTGGGCGGTGCGATCCAGCATATCCCGCAGGGCAAGATTCGCGCGCTCGCCGTCACCAGCAAGGAGCGCGCGCCGCAGCTGCCCGACGTGCCCGCCCTGTCCGAGATCATTCCCGGCTACGAGGGCGCGGGCTGGTTCGGCCTGGTGGCACCGGCGGGCACGCCGCGCGAGGTGATCGAACGCATCTACAAGGACAGCGCGAAGATCCTCCACTCCGACGACTTCAAGGCGCGCCTTGCGCAGATCGGCATGTTTCCGGTCGGAAATACGCCGGCGGAATTCGGCGCCGCGATCCGGGTAGAGTCCGATCGCTGGTCGAAAGTGATCAAGGACCGTGGCCTCGCTCAGAATTGATCCCCCGTGGTCGCGAAGTGCCGTGAAGTCGACATGACGGTCCGCGTAGCGCCGTGAAAATCGATACGACCGTCGTCGAGGACGTCGCCCGCGAGCTCTACATCCGCGCGTTGAGGATCCTGCCGCCCGACGTGAAGCGGGGTCTCGCGCGTCTCTCGGCGGGCGAGACCGATGCCACCGCGCAGAAGGTGCTGGGGACGATCATCACCAACATCACCGTGGCGGAGGACACGCAGAATCTCCTCTGCCAGGACACCGGCATCCCGATCTACAACGTGACCATCGGCCGCGGCCTGGAGATCGACGGCGCCGAGGTCGAGCGCGCCATCCGCCGCGGCTGCGAGCGCGCCACGCGGGAGTATCCGTTGCGATCATCGGTGGTGCACCCGATCACGCGCGCCAACGAGCACACTTCCTGCGGCCCTGGAGTGCCGGCGATCCATTTCGGCTTCAACGACGAGGCGCAGCGCCTCACCATCGAGATGGTTCCGAAGGGCAGCGGCAGCGAGAACAACTCGTGGCTGAAGATGGCGATCCCGGCCGCGGGCGTCGATGCCATCAAGACCTTCGTGATCGACTGCGTGCTGGAAGCGGGCGGCAAGACATGCCCGCCGACCATCGTGGGCGTCGGCATCGGCGGAACCTCCGACCTGTGCGTCGCGCTCGCCAAGCGCGCGGCGACCCGCCCCTTGGGCACGTCCTGCCCCGACGCGGAGGGCAAAGCGCTCGAGGAAAGCCTTAGCGAGGCGGTAAACATGCTGGGCGTCGGTCCCCAGGGCCTGGGCGGGGACTCGACCTCCTTCGCCGTGCATGTCGAGCTCGCCGCTACCCACATCACCATGAATCCGGTGGCGGTGAACATGCAGTGCCACTCGGCGCGCCGCGCGTCGGCCGCGTTCACCCCCGCGGGCGTCCAGTACGGCTTCTAGGACGCTCCTTATATATATATGCCGCACTACGATTTCCGGCCGCCGATCACCGAGGAGCAGGCGCGGAGCCTGTGCGTGAACGACACGGTGAGCCTGGTTGGAACGCTGTTCGGAATCCGCGACGCGAACCAGATCGCGCTCTTCGACAAGGGGCGCGAGACGCGCTTCGACATGCGCGGCCACGCGGCCATTCACACCGCGCCCAACGTGCGCAAGGTGCCGCCCTCGGCCGGGCATCCCGCCGGCTATGTTCCGGTGTGCGTCGGCACTACCACCTCCGCCCGCATGGAGCGCTTTACCGCGCCGCTGATGGACAGGCTCGGTGTGCGCCTCATCATCGGCAAGGGTGGATTGGGAAAAGACTCCCTTGATGCCTTCGCGCGAGTGGGCGGCGCCTACCTCGCCATCATCGGGGGCACTGCGGCGTTGGAGACGACCTGGGTCGAGGCAATCGAGGACGTGGACCTCGACGACCTGAACCCCGAATCGCTGTGGAAGTTCCGCGTGAAGGGATTCGGCCCCCTGCTGGTGGCGATGGACAGCCATGGCGGCAGCCTCTACGACGACGTCGATCGGCTGGCACGTTCCCGCCGGGCGAACACTTTGGCGAGATTGGGTGTCAAATAACCCGCCTCGGCAGCGCCGGCATGGAACCTGTGTGGCAGGCCGGGGTTTCCGGGCTGATTTGTTACCGCAGAACCAATTGTTTTGTCGAAATAAGGTAAACTCGCGCGTTTTCCGACCGGCCGGGGACCCCAATTCCCGCCGATAGGTCCGAGTCCCGAGGCATCTCCCACAAGGCGATGCATCTCAAGGCCTGATCGACCCGATGCGGGCACCCGCAGGCGCAACAGGAGATTTCGAGTGGATTATTCAGAGCGCAGCCCGGGGAAAAATCTCTCGGGCATTACCTTGGTCGTCATCCTGCACCTCGCGCTTGGATACGCATTGGTGACGGGCCTGGCGCGCAAGGTGGTCGAGGTCATCAAGGCGCCGCTCGAGACCAAGATCATCGAGGAGATCAAGAAGCCCCCGCCCGACGTGCCGCCGCCTCCGCCGCCCAAGATGGCCACGCCGCCGCCGCCTTTCATCCCGCCGCCGGAGATCAACATCCAGGTGCCGACGGTGACGCCGCCGCCCACCATCACCACGGTCACGACCACGCCGCCGCCCCCGGGCCCGCCGCCGGTGATCGCCCCGCCCGCGCCGCCCGCGCCGGTCGCGCCCCTCGTGCGCCGCGAATACAAGGCGTCGTACCGCGTCGAGCCGGTGTTCCCCCGCCAGGCGCAGCGCGACGGCATCAGCGGCACCGTGGTCGCCCGCGTGCACGTGGCCCCCAGCGGCAGCGTCACGCAGGTGCAGATCATGTCCTCGACCAACCGCATCTTCGATCGCGAGGTCATCCGCGCGCTGTCCCAGTGGAAATTCAACCCCGAGCCCGTCGGCTTCATCGGCGAGTACGAAATCGTCTTCAACCTGAAGGACTGAGTCGTCCTTTTCGGCATTTCCCGCGTTGCATCAATTAGGAGACCAACAATGAAACCGTTCAACCGCCTGCCCGCGTTGCTTGTGGCCGCGCTCGTCGCGCTGGTCCCGGCCGCCACGCTCCTTGTGGCGCCCAACGACGCACGCGCCCAGGCACCTGCCCCGGGCGCACAGCCCGCACAGTCGGAGGCCACGCCCGACGCGCCCAAGCCGGCGACGCCCATCCCGCCTCCGGGCGCGGGCAAGGGCCCGAGCGTCGAAAAAGAAGTGATCGAAAACCCCTACGGCCTCGAGGCGCTGTGGAAGCAGGGCGACTTCGTCTCCAAGGGCACGCTGATCATCCTGATCATCATGTCGATGGGCAGCTGGTACATCATGTTCGTGAAGGTCTACGAGCAGTGGAAGCTCTTCCGCCAGGCGCGCGAGGTGCAGACCAAGTTCTGGCAGGCGGGCACGGTGCAGGAAGGCCTCGCCTCGCTCAAGGCGGGCAGCCCCTTCCACTTCATCGCCGAAAGCGGAATGAAGGCCACCGCCCACCACGAGGGCAAGCTGCTCGAGCAGATCGACCTCAACACATGGGTGACCATGTCCATCCAGCGGGCCGTCGACAACGTGTCCTCGCGCCTGCAGGACGGCCTTGCGTTCCTCGCGACCGTCGGATCCACGGCGCCCTTCGTCGGCCTCTTCGGCACGGTGTGGGGCATCTACCACGCGCTCACCGCCATCGGCATCGCCGGCCAGGCCTCGATCGACAAGGTTGCAGGCCCCGTGGGCGAGGCGCTGATCATGACCGCCATCGGCCTCGCGGTCGCGGTGCCGGCGGTGCTCGGCTACAACTGGCTGGTGCGCCGCAACAAGGTGGCCCTCGAGCACCTGCGTGCCTTCAGCGCCGACCTGCACATGGTGATCGTGAGCGGAAACGTGAGGCGCGCCACCCAACCGGTGGGAGCGAGGTAAGCGATGGCGATGACCGTCGGCCAGGACGCGAACGCCCCCGAAGAGGAGGTGATCGCCGCCATCAACACCACGCCGCTCGTGGATGTGATGCTGGTGCTGCTGATCATCTTCCTCATCACCATCCCGGTGGTGGTGCAGAACGTGCCGGTGAGCCTGCCGAAGGAGCGCAACCTGCCGACGCAGACCAAGCCCGAGAACATCGTCATCTCCGTCAACAGGGATGGCGACGTGTTCTGGAACATGGAGTACATGCGCGATTCGAAGGCCCTCTTCGAGAAGCTGAAGACCGTCGCGGTGATCGTGCCGCAGCCTGAAGTCCACATCCGCGCCGACGAGGAGACCCGCTACGAGTCCGTGGGCCGCGTGGTGGCCACCCTGCAACGCGCATCGATCCTCAAGATCGGCTTCATCACCGAGCCGCCCCCGCGCGTGCTCGCCGGCCAGTAGCGCGGCGAAAGGAAGAAATCCATGGCAATGAACGTGGGATCCGGTGGAGGCGATGGCGATCCCGAAGTGATGATCGACGTGAACACCACGCCGCTCATCGACGTGATGCTGGTGCTGATCGTGATGCTGATCATCACCATCCCGGTCCAGACTCACGCCGTGAAGCTGAACATGCCGGTCGGCAACCCGCCGCCGCCACCCGAGCCCCCGGTGGTCGTCACGATCGAGGTCGATTTCGACGGCACTGTGCTCTGGGACGGCGAGACGATCCCGGATCGACCGACGCTCGAGGCGCGTTTCGAAAACGCCGCCGCGCAGCCGGTTCAGCCCGAGTTCCACTTGCGCCCCAACAAGCTCGTGACGTACAAGCACGTCGCCGGTGTGATGGCATCCGCCCAGCGCCTCGGCGTCACCAAGATCGGCCTGATCGGCGCCGAGCAATTCCTCGACTAGAGATACCGGAGACACTCGCGATGACCCGCCAGCCCCGCCTGCGTGCCGTTTTCTGCGCCCTGCTGATCGCCGGCTTCGCCGGGTACGGTCCGAGCGCCGGTGCGCAGGGCTCGGTGCGGCCGGAGGTGGGCAAGCCCCTCCAGGCCGCGCAGGCGCTTTTGAAGCACCGCAAGGGCCGCGAGGCGATGGCCGAGATCGCGAAGGCCGAGGCGGTGCCCAACCGTACCGCCTTCGAGAACCAGGTGATCGCGCAGATGAAGGCGGCTGCCGCGTCGGCTTCGGGCGACTACGACGCGACCATCCGCGCGAACGGGTCCCTGCTCGCATCCGGCAAGGTCACGGGACGCGACGCACTCACGCTGGTCCAGGGCATCGCCGTGGCCCATTACAGCAAGAAGGAATACGGCGAGGCCGCCAGGTGGACCCAGCGCTATTTCAAGGATGGCGGCACCGACGCCTCGATGCGCACGATGCTGCTGCAGAGCTACTACCTCGGCAACGACTGCAACAGCGTGAACAAGATGCTGGGCTCCGCCGTCGACGAGAACAGCTCCAGGAAGCCCACGGAGGAAGAGCTGCAGATCCTCGCCAACTGCTACCTGCGCTCGAGGGACACCGGCGGCTACGTGGGCGCGATCGAGAAGCTGGTGGTCTTCTATCCGAAGAAGGAATACTGGACCGATCTCCTCGCGCGCGTGCAGAAGAAACCCGGCTTTTCTGACCGCCTCGGCGTGCACGTCTACCGCCTGCGCTTCGCCACCGGAAACCTCACCAGCGCCGCCGATTACATGGAGATGGCGCAGCTCGCCGTCCAGACGGGTGTTCCGGCCGAGGCCAAGGCCGTGATCGACAGGGGATACGCGGCAGGCGTGCTGGGCAAGGGCGACCAGGCCGGGCGTCACGGGCGCCTGCGCGACCTGGTCGAGAAGGCGCTCGCCGAATCGCAGAAGAACCGTGCCGCCGCCGAGGCCGAGGCCGCCGCCGCCAAGGATGGCGACGGGCTGGTCAAGGTCGGCCTCAACTATGTCTATGAAGGCAACCCCTCGAAGGGTTTCCCGCTCATCGAGCAGGGCATCCGCAAGGGCGGCCTCAAGCGCCCCGAGGATGCGAAGTTGCGCCTCGGCGAAGCCCAGCTCCAGGCCGGGCAGAAGCAGCGCGGCGTCCAGACGTTGCGCGAGGTGAAGGGTAGCGATGGCGCCGCCGACATCGCGCGCCTATGGGTGCTGCACGCGCGCGCCTAGGAATCGACCCCGCGCACCCCTCCGGGAATCGATCAGGCCCTCCGCCGCGAAGTCGCAAGCGAAGCCGGGTAAGCGCCGGCGCCGGGTCACGCGTGGAATAATGCCTCCTTGCGCCTACAGGGGCGCGGAGGGGCGATTGGCCGCGGCATGAAGCGTCTCAAGACCGACATCCTGATCCTCGGATCGGGGGGCGCGGGCCTGTTTGCCGCGTTGCACGCCAAGCGGGCGGCCCCGGATCTCCAGGTCACCATCGCGGTGAAGGGCCTCCTCGGCAAGTGCGGCTGCACGCGCATGGTCCAGGGCGGCTACAACGTGGCGCTCGCGGCGGGCGACTCGATCGAGCGGCACTTCATGGACACGATCGAAGGCGGCAAGTGGCTACCCGACCAGGACCTCGCCTGGACGCTGGTCACCAAGGCGATCGAGCGCGTGCACGAGCTGGAGAACGAACTCGGGTGCTTCTTCGACCGCAATCCCGACGGCACCATCCACCAGAAGGCGTTCGCGGGCCAGACGTTCGACCGCACGGTGCACAAGGGCGACCTGACCGGCATCGAGATCATCAACCGCCTCGCCGAGCAGGTCTGGGTGGCGGGCGTGGAACGGCTCGAGGAGCATCGCGCGGTGGAGCTGGTGATGGTCCACGGCGGTGACGCGATCGCCGGCGTGCTGATGATCGACATGCGTGAGGGGGGCTTCGTCTTCGTGCAGGCGAAGAGCGTGCTGCTCGCGACCGGCGGCGGCCCCACCATGTACCGCTACCACACCCCCTCGGGCGACAAGAGCTGCGACGGCCTCGCGATGGCGATGCGCGCCGGCCTCACCCTGCGCGACATGGAAATGGTGCAGTTCCATCCCACCGGCCTGCTCGCCGGCAGCAGCACGCGCATGACGGGTACCGTCCTCGAGGAGGGCCTGCGCGGGGCGGGCGGGCATCTCCTCGACGGCGCGAAGCGCCGCTTCATGTCCGACTACGACGAGCGCGGCGAGCGCGCAACCCGCGACGTGGTCTCGCGCTCGATCTTCTCCGAGATGCGTGCCGGGCGCGGCTCGCCCAATGGGGGCGTCTATCTCGCCATGTCGCACCTCGGCGCGGACAGGGTGGCGGCGCAATTCAAGGGGATGGTGGAGCGTTGCGCCGATTGCGGCTTCGACCTCGCCGGCGGCCTGGTGGAGGTAGTCCCCACGGCGCACTACATGATGGGCGGAGTGGAATTCGCTGCCGACTGCCGCACCGCGATCGAGGGCCTGTTTGCCGCGGGCGAGGACACCGGCGGCGTGCATGGCGCCAATCGCCTCGGCGGCAACGGCGTCGCCAACTCGACTGTCTTCGGCGCGATCGCTGGTGATGCGATGGCGATCGCCACCGATACCGGGCCAAACTGGCGCGAGCCCGCCGCAGGCGCGCTCGAGGCGGCCGAGGCGCGTGCGCGCCAACCCCTCGGCAAGCGCGCGGGAAACATCGAGGAAGTGCGCGATGCGCTCTACCAGGTGATGTGGGACGACGTCGGCATCCTGCGCGACGCACCCGGCCTCGCTCGCGCCGCTGCCCGGCTGGTGGAGCTCGAATCGCAGCTCGCGACGATCGGCGTCGCAGAGGCCGACCTTCGCTACAATCTGAGCTGGCATGACTGGCTCAACCTCGCGAACCTTCTTTCCGTGAGCCGCGCCATCTGCGCGGCGGCCGCCGCACGTGAGGACTCGCGCGGAGCCCATTTTCGCGAAGACCATCCGCGTGCGGGCGACCTCGGCGCGTCGGCGTTTTCGCGCGTGCATGCGAGCCCGGCCTCTGCCGTGGAAGACGGCAACTACGATGTCACCTTCAAGCCGGTGCAGTTCACCCGTGTGCGGCCTGGCGAGTCCCTGATAGCGCAATGAGCAGCGAGCGCGTCTCCGCGGCAACCCTCGAGATCCTGATGAGGGCCGCCTTGGTGCGCGCCGGCGCCACCCCCGCGATGGCCGCGGCCACGGCGCGCGCGCTGCGCGCCGCCGAGGAGGAGGGCATCGCCTCCCACGGCGCCTCGCGCGTCCCGCAGTACTGCGGGCACCTCGCCAACGGCCGCGCGAGCGGCGCGGCGGTCCCCGGCGTGGCACGCGATTCGAAGGCGGCATGCCTTGTCGATGCCAAAGGCGGCCTCGCTTTCGAAGCATGCGAGCTCGCCGGCCGCGAGGCCGTGCGGCGCGCCGGCGAATATGGCGTTGCCTTCGTCTCGGTCACCAACAGCAATCACTTCGGCGTCGCCGCCTTCCACCTCGAGGGGATCGCGGCCGCAGGGCAGGTGGGGCTCGCCTTCGGCAACTCGCCCGCGGCGATGCCGGCCTGGGGCGGCACGCGCGCGCTCATGGGCACCAACCCGGTGGCGGCGGTGTTTCCGCGCAAGAGCGGCAGGCCGCTGTCGATCGACCTCTCGCTCTCGGCGGTTGCGCGCGGCAAGATCATGGTGGCGGCGCGCGAAGGCAAGCCCATCCCGGAAGGCTGGGCGATCGACTCGCAAGGCCGCCCCACTACCGACGCCAGGGCCGCCCTCGCGGGCAGCATGCTGCCGGCCGGTGGCGTGAAGGGTGCGATGCTCGCCCTCACAGTGGAGCTCCTCGTGTGCTCGCTCTCCGGCGCCGCGTTCGGCTTCGAGTCCGACAGCTTCTTTGCCGAGGAAGGACGCCCGACGCGCATCGGCCAGGCCTTCCTCGCCATCGATCCGCGCGCGCTCGCCGGTCGCGAGGCCTACTTCGAGCGCGTCGAGACGCTGATCGCGGCGATGACCGCGGAGCCCGGGGTGCGCCTGCCGGGCGAGCGCCGCGCGGGCAACCGCGACAAGGCGGCGCGCGAGGGGCTTGCCGTCGCTCCGGAGCTTCTTGCGCGCATCCGCGCGCTCGCCGGCGAGGCGGCGCAAGCATGAGGCCCACCGGCGGCGAGTCGTTCCAGGCATGCCTCAAGGCGCCTTTCGCCACGCTCGGGATCGCCACCAGCGACACGCATGTAACCGGGATCCGCTACCTGCCGCAATCCCATCCCGCGCAGGTCCCGAAGCGTAATTCGATCGCATACCTCGCCTGCGTGCAGATCCAGGCATACCTCGAGAATGCGCAATTCGCATTCGACCTGCCGCTGCGACTCGCCGGCACCCATCATCGCCTCGCGGCGTGGGAAGCGATGCAGCGCATTCCCGCGGGCAAGGTCCGCACCTACGGGGAGCTGGCGCGGGAGCTGGGGTCGTCGGCCCGTGCGGTGGGCGGCGCCTGCGGCGCCAATCCCATTCCGCTGGTGGTCCCGTGCCATCGCATCATCGCGGCCAATGGAGGCATCGGCGGGTTCATGGGCGCGAGCGACGAAGGCTTCGAACTCGCCATCAAGCGCTGGCTTCTGGGGCATGAAGGCGCTCTCTGAAGCCAACGGCAAGCTGCTCGACCGGTTCTCCGATGGACTCTGGCTGAACGACGGCCTCGCGCGCAACACGCTCGAGAGCTACCGGCGAGACGTGGCGCAGTTCGCCGCCTGGCTCGACGAGGCGACCGGCAAGGCCCTGGGCGACGCCGATCCCGCCGACATCCAGAGCCACCTCGCCTGGCAGGTGGAGGGCAAGCGTGCGAAGCCGCGCACCACCAGCCGCCTCGTCTCCGCGTTGAAGCGCTTCTTCCAGTTCGCGGTGCGCGAGGGCCTGCGCGCAGACGATCCGGCAGCGGGCCTCGAGTCTCCCAAGCTGCCGCGCTCGCTGCCGAAGTCGCTCTCCGAGGAGGAGGTCGAGTCGCTCCTCGCCGCGCCCGCGGTGGACACGGTGCAGGGCCTGCGCGATCGCGCGATGCTGGAGACGCTCTACGCGAGCGGCCTGCGCGCCTCCGAGCTGGTGGGGCTGAAGACCATCCAGGTCGGCATGGACATGGGCGTCGTGCGGGTGCTCGGCAAGGGTGCGAAGGAACGGCTCACCCCGCTGGGCGAGGAGGCGATGTCGTGGATCGAGCGCTACCAGCGCGAGGCGCGGCCGCAGATCCTCGCGGGACGCAAGTCCGAGGCGCTCTTCGTCACCGCGCGCGGCGGGCCGATGACGCGCCAGGCATTCTGGGGCCTGGTGAAGCGCCATGCGCTTGCGGCCGGCATCAGGAAGCCGATTTCGCCGCACACGCTCCGGCACGCATTCGCGACGCACCTCATCAACCATGGAGCCGACCTGCGCGTGGTGCAGATGCTGCTCGGCCACGCCGACATCTCCACCACCCAGATCTACACCCACGTCGCGCGCGAGCGGCTGAAGGCGCTGCACCGCAAGCATCATCCACGCGGCTGATGGAGATCGCTATCGCGGACCTGTCCCCGTGGCTCCTCGTGATCGCGCCCGTGGTGATCGTGGCTGCCTACGTGGTCTTCGGCCTGAGCGGCTTCGGATCGACGGTGGTGGCGGTGCCGATACTCGCGCATTTCCTGCCGGTGTCGTTCCTGGTTCCGTTGATGGTGCTGCTCGACATGGCGTGCGCGGCGCTCATCGGCTCGGCCGGGCGCGAGCAGGTTTCGAAACCGGAGCTGAAGCGCCTCATCCCCTTCATGCTGGTGGGATTCGTGGTTGGGGTCGCGGTGCTGGTCGGGGCGCCGGACCGTTACCTGCGCTCGGCGCTCGGCGTGTTCGCCCTGGCAGTGGGCATCCACGGGATTCTGAACCCCACGCTGGAACGAACGATCTCGCCGCTCTGGAGCATTCCGGCGGGGATCGCGGGCGGTGCCATCGCGACGATCTTCGGCGCCGGCGGCCCGATCTACGCGACCTACCTTTCCGGGAGGCTGCGCGACAAGGCCGAGCTGCGCTCGACCATCTCCACCCTCATATCCATCTCCGCCTTCAGCCGCGCCATCGTCTACGCGGTAGGCGGACTGTTGCTGCACAAGGCGATCTTCATCGGCATGGCGGTGCTCGCGCCGTTCGTGTGGATCGGACTTCGCATCGGGCGGCGCATCCACGTGGGCCTCAGCCAGGTTCAGATGCGGCGCGCCATCGGGGCTGTGCTGGTGGGCACGGGTGTGAGCCTTCTGCTGCGCGTCTTCTTCAGCCCATGAAGTCAAGCGCCACGCCGGCGACCGCATACCTCGCAAAGCACGGTGTCGAGTACACCGAGCACGAATTCGAGTACAGGGAGCGCGGCGGAACCGGCCACTCGTCCGCCTCGATGGGCGTGCCCGAGCACCAGGTGATCAAGACGCTGGTGATGGAGAACGAGCGCGACGAGCCGCTGATCGTGTTGATGCATGGCGATCGCAAGGTGTCCACCAGGGAGCTCGCTCGCCAGTCGGGCGTGAAGCGCATCGCGCCCTGCAAGCCGGAGGTCGCGACCCGCCATTCCGGCTACCTCATCGGCGGCACCTCGCCCTTCGGTACACGCAAGGCGATGCCGGTCTACCTCGAACGTTCGGTGCTCGACCTGCCGCGCATCTACATCAACGGCGGACGGCGGGGTTATCTCCTCGGCATGCCGCCCGCGGAACTCGCCCGCGTGATCTCGCCGATCCTTGTTGATGTGGCGCTCGAGGAGTAGCCTTCGGCACACCGGAAGGCGCCCACGCACCGCGAAGGAGTGACGACATGAGTGCAACCCCCGAAAGCGATGCGCTGGACCAGGGGCTGCAGCTGGTCATCCCCGGCAAGATCGAATCGCCCGGTGACGGCTGGACCTGGGTCGCCGAAGGCTGGAAGCTTTTCGCCCGGGCACCGCTCATGTGGGTCGTGGCGATCGTCATCGTGGTCGTGCTCGCCATCCTCGTGAGCATCGTCCCTTTCATCGGCTCGCTCGCCTTCCAGGTCGCCCAGCCGGTGCTCGCGGGAGGATTCGTGGCGGGGTGCCGCTCGCTCGAGAACGGCGGAGACTTCGAGCTGGAGCACCTCTTCTCCGGCTTCAGCAAGCGCTTCGGCTCGCTCGCCGTCGTGGGCCTCGTGTTCCTGGCGGGGGAGATCGTGATCTTCCTGGTGTTCGCCCTGTTCGTCGGTTTCTCGGTCCTGGGCGCCTTCATGACCGGCGACCCCGGAGTCTTGATGGAATCGCTCGCGGCTTCGTGGCTCGCCCTCCTGCTCGGGGTTCTCGTGATGCTGGGCCTGTTCATGCCGCTTCTCGCTGCCTACTGGTTCGCCCCGGCGCTGGTGATGATCCACGACATGAAGCCGATGGAGGCGATGAAGGCGAGCTTCGTCGCGTGCCTGCGCAATTTCGTGCCCATGTTCATCTACGGGTTGGTGATGCTGGTGCCGCTCGTGGTCGCCATGATCCCCTTTGGCCTGGGGTTGCTCGTCTGGGTTCCGGTCGCGATCACGTCCACCTACGTCGCCTACCGCCGCATCTTCACCGAGGGCTAGGGCAGGCGGCCGATCAGCGCCGGCCGCGCCGCTATTCGTCCGCGTCGCGCCTGCGCTCGAGTGTCACGCCCACCTTGCGCACGTTGCGTATGTGGCCGAGCTTCGCCACCGACAACCGTACCCACGGCGCCCTGAACTCGCCGGTGACGATCGCGCACACGTGCTCGGCGAGCGCTTCGAGCAGCTTGAACTTGCGCTGCGCGAGCTCGGCGGCCACGCGCTGCACCACGTCGCCGTAGTGCACCGTGTCGTGGATGTTGTCGGTGCGCCCCACGGCGTTGCCGGGAATGCCGATCTCGATCTCCATTTCCAGAGTCTGGGGGCGCTGCTTTTCCCACTCATAGATTCCCACCCAGGCGTCGACGCGGAACTCGCGGATGAAGATCGTATCCATGGGCGCGTATTGTAGAGTATGGCCATGACGGCTTTCCTCTGCGCGCTCGGAGGCTACCTGGCCGGATCGATCCCGTTTGCGGTGATCGTGAGCCGGGCGCTCGCGCTCCCGGACCCCCGCACCTACGGTTCCGGCAACATCGGCGCGACCAACGTGCTGCGCTCGGGCAGCCGCATGGCGGCGATCTTCACGCTGGTGGGCGATTCGGCCAAAGGCTGGCTCGCCGTCCTCACCGTGCGCATGCTGGAGCTGCCGCCGGAGCTGATCGCGCTCACGGGCTTCGCGGCCTTCCTCGGCCATGTCTTCCCGGTCTGGCTCGGGTTTCGCGGCGGCAAGGGGGTCGCGACCGCGGCGGGCGTGCTGATCGCCTTCGACTGGCGCATCGGGCTCGCGGTGTTGGTCGCATGGCTCACCATCGTGGTCGTGAGCCGCTATTCGTCGCTGGCCTCGGTCACCGCGGCCCTGTTTGCGCCCGTCGGCACGTGGTACATCGCGGGACCGGGCCCGATGCTCTGGGCGGTGATCGCGATGAGCATGCTGCTGATCGCTCGCCACCGCATTAACATCGCGAAGCTGATTCGCGGCGAGGAGAGCCGCATCGGGCAGAAGAAGCCCGAAACCAAGGAAGCGCTCTCGTGATGTCAGATCTCGACTTCACCCGGCCGGCTGCGTTGCCGCCGGCTCCGCCCTCGCCGCAGAAGGTGGCCGAGGCGCGTACCGAAGCAAGCACCGGCGGGCCCCCTCTCGCGAAGACCGGCTTCTAGTAGGTTGGATCAGCGGGTCTTGAATCGAGGCGGCCACAGCCACCAGGTCGCGGCGACCAGCGCTCCGAACGAAGCATACGCCACGCTGAACACCCATCCGGGCAGGCGCCAGAAGAGCCACGCGTGCACCCATCGCTCGATGAGGCCCGGACCATCCGCGTTGCCCCGGAGCGAGCCTTCCAGCGTGGTGAGCGGGCACGTGTAGTCCAGCACGACCTCGAGCACCACGAAGCCGATCGCCGCGAGGTGCGCGCCCCGGAACCCGGGATTGAAGGCGAAGGGGCGGTCGAGCGCGACACCGACCCAGATGGCCGGCAACGCTCCGACCACGAACAGCACGAAGAGTGCGTGCGCTACAAGGACGAGGTCGGCGAAGAACGGATTCAGTCGGCGGTGGCGAGCGGGGCCGCGGCCTTCGCCGCTGCTGCCGCGGCTGGGGGCCGGACGCCAGCCTTCAGGGCGGGGTGCGGGTACAGCATGTTGAGCGCCGAGCTGAGAGCTTCCGACACCGGTTTTCTCCCTTGGTGGCCGATTGTCAATCCGGCTGCGGGGCCAGTATATTCCGGCGGTACCGGGTTACGACCCGGCTGAAGAAGGTCCATGCCACGCACCTGAAGCGAGTCACTGCGCCAGCAGCGTGCGCCGCGCGAACTCGACGGTGGCGTAGAAGAGGTAGTCGGCGTTCGGCTTCTTCACGAAGCCGTGCCCCTCGTCCTTGGCGAGGATGAACCACGCGGGCGTGCCGCGCCTCTTCAACGCCGCCACGATCTGCTCGGCCTCGGTGTACGGAACCCGCGGATCGTTCTGCCCCTGCACCACCAGGAGGGGCTTGGCGATCCGGTCCGCATGCCTGAGAGGTGCGATGCCTTCAAGGAACGCCCGCATCGCGGGCTCGCGCTCGTCGCCGTATTCGGTGCGCCGCAGGTCGCGGCGATAGCTCTCGGTGCGCTCGAGGAAGGTCACGAAGTCGGAAATGCCGGCGACGCTGATGGCGCCGGCGATCCGATCGGCGAAATGCACGGCACTGGCGAGCGACATGTAGCCGCCGTAGCTGGCCCCGCTCACGATGACCCGCGATGCGTCCAGGTCCGGCTGCTGCGCGATCCAGTCGAGGAGCGTGCCGATGTCCTTCACCGAGTCCTCGCGCTTCATACCGTCGTCGAGCTTGAGGAACGTCTTCCCGAAGCCGAGCGAGCCGCGCACGTTGGGATAGATGATCGCGATGCCGAGCTCGTTCACCAGATAGTTGCTGCGGCCGATGAATCCGGACCGCGCCTGCGACGCGGGGCCGCCGTGGATGTTCAGCAGCACCGGGCGCTTGCCGGTGAAGCGTGCTGGCGGATGGTAATGCAGGCCGGTGATCTCGAGGCCGTCGAAGCTCAACCACTTGACCACCCGGGGTTCGACGAATTCGCTGGTGTTCACTTCGGGATTGTTGCCGTTGGTCCAGCGCGTGAGGCGATGCTCCTTCTGGTCGTAGGAGAAGACGTCACCCGCGGAGCGCGCGGAAGTGATGTGGAATCCGATCTCGCTCGAATTGCGCCGCCAGGCGAGCCCGCCGATCACCCCCGGGACGAGCGCGGGGCGCGGCAACTCCTTCAGCGTCTTGAGATCCATGAAGCGCAGCACACTCGCCCCCGCCTCGTTGGTCACGAAGGCGATGAGGCCGGCATCGAACGAGACCTCCACGTCCTCCACGTCGTGCCGCAGGTGCGCGCTCAGCACGCGCTCCTTGCCGTTGGCGAGGTCGAGGTAGACGAGGCGGCGGAATTCCGACCCCCGGTCGCTTGCGACGAAGAGGCCGCGCCCGTCGCGGGAGAACCACGGCTCGCTGTAGGCCACCGGCCCGTCGCGGGAGGGCGGCGAGACACGCCGCTTCCTGCCGGTGGCGACGTCCATGACCCATACGTGGCGCTCGTTCGAGGAGACCACCTCCAGGAATGCGAGCCGCTTGCCGTCCTCGGAGAAGCGGAACGACGACCAACGGCTGCCGCTCTCCCACTTTGCCAGCGTGCGCAAGGTCTCCGGCCGGGCCGGATCGATGAGGCGCAGGGTGGTGCGCGCCGTCCGCCCGGGGTTGTGGCGATCGATCATGGCGGTGGTGAACACCAGCCGGTCGCCTTTGCGATTCCATGTTCCGATCAGCGCGCGCTCGCCCTCGGGGCTCAGTGGCGAAACGCCCCCGGAACTGATGTCGAAGCGATGCAGGCGGAACACCTCGTTGCCGCCTTCGGCCACGGAGAATACGAAGTAGTCGCCATGCGTCGGCTGATAGGAGGCGCCTGCCACTGCGTCCGGAAGGTCCGTGAGAGACACGGGCGCGAGTCCCGGCGCGGAAACACGGTGCACCTGGTTGGTCGCGGCGAGGCGCCGCCGCACCAGAACCTCGCGCTGGGTGGGATGCCAGGACATGAGGCCGTGGGAGCGGAACTCACCGTAGGGGCGGAGCTTGGCCGCGATGTCGCCGGCGATCGGCGGCACGCCCTCGAGCACCAGGCTCGCGGGGGGCACCACGAGATCCGCCGCCGCGGCGAGGCCGCAGGCGAGGCAGAGCGCGAGCAGCGCGCGGCGCGTCGAGCGCATCAAGCGCCCTTCGCGGCGGGCCGCGAGGGATCGGCGCACCACTCGCTCCACGATCCGGGGTAGAGACGGCCGCCCGGCAATCCGGCGAGTTCCATCGCGAAGATGTTGTGGCACGCGGTCACGCCCGACCCGCACATGTGCACCGCTCGATGCGGATCGGCCCCGTCGAGGAAGTCCCTGTACTCCGCGCGCAACTGGCTAGGGGTCTTGAAGCGTCCGTCCTGCAGGAGGTTTTGCTTCCAGAAGCGGTTCACCGCGCCGGGCACGTGGCCCGCGACGGGATCGATCGGCTCCTGCTCGCCGCGGAAGCGCTCGCCCGTTCGCGCGTCGATCAGCTTCACCGTGGCGTCCCCGCGATGACGCGCGACGAAGTGAACGTCCACGGTGGCGCCGAGGCGCGGTTTTGGTACGAAGGAGCCCTTGCGCGCCTGCGGCACCGGGGCGGAGGTGGGCCTGCCCTCCTGCACCCACAGGGGAAGTCCGCCATCGAGGAGCGAAACGCGGCCATGCCCCAGCCAGCGCAGCATCCACCACAGCCTCACTGCGAAGGTGCCCCCGGCGTCGTCATAGACCACCACCTGCGTCTCGGGGCCGATGCCGAGCTCGTTCACGCGTGCGGCGAAGGTGGCGAGGTCGGGGAGGGGATGGCGCCCGGTCTTGCCGGTCTTCGCCCCGGAGAGGTCCTCGTCCACGCTCATGAAATGCGCGCCGGGGATGTGGCCGGCCTCGTAGGCCTTGCGTCCCTTCACGGGGTCCATCAGCTCGTGGCGCGTGTCGATGACGACCCACTCGGGATCGTCGAGATGGCCGGCCAGTTGCTCCGTCGTGATCAGCATGTTTGCATCCTCGTTCGTGTTCAGCTCTCGAACCCGCTTCCTCGATCTGATCCTTACTTCTCCAGGCGCATCGCCAGAATGCCGCTCGCGGCGATGACCGCCATGCCGGCCCACCC
The DNA here is from genome assembly GCA_039929025.1 of Usitatibacter sp. Lineage (GTDB taxonomy): Bacteria > Pseudomonadota > Gammaproteobacteria > Burkholderiales > Usitatibacteraceae > Usitatibacter. Next base: position 20,365 of record JBDSRZ010000212.1, read on the forward strand.
CAGCGGGGTGAGCGTGTCGCTCCGCAGCACCACGGTCGCTATGGTGCCGAATACGATGGTGGAATACGAGAATGTGCGACCGCGGCCGCCGCGAAGAGAAAGCCGGCGACTAGCATCCAGGAGGCGGTCATTCCTTTTTCTTCTCCCTCCGCGCGGGCGCCCCCAGAAGTTCAAGGCGTGGGAAGGGCCGGGGATTAGAGGCTCGAATTATCTCATCCGCTGGCTATGCCGCCCGGAACACGCCGCAGGTCCTGCGCCACCCTCCCCGCCTGCAGCACGATCACCCGCTCCGCCGAGGCGATGGTCTCGGGGCGGTGCGCGATGATGATGCGAGTGAGGTTGAGCGAGCGGATCGCCTCGTTGACCGCTCGCTCCTTCTGCACGTCGAGGGCACTGGTGGCTTCGTCGAGGAACAGGATCCGCGGCTGCTTGTAGAGCGCGCGGGCGAGGAGGATGCGCTGTTTCTGGCCACCGGATAGCGCCGCGCCCATGTCGCCTATCAGGGTGTTGTAGGCCATCGGCATCGCTGAGATGTCATCGTGCACCGCCGCGAGCCGCGCGAAGCGCTCGATGGCCCCGTGGTCGGGCGCGGGATCGAAGAAGCTGATGTTGTCGCCGATCGACCCGGCAAACAGCTGGTCGTCCTGCATGACCGTACCGACGAGCTTCCGATAGCGGTCTATGCCGAGCTTCTGGATGTCGACGCCGCCCGCGAGCACCTTGCCGTCGGTGGGCGGCAGCAGTCCCAGCATGAGCTTGAGGAGAGTGGTCTTGCCGCCTCCGGACGGTCCCACCAGCGCAACGGACTCGCCCGGTGCCACTGCGAACGAACAGTTGAGCAGGACGAAAGGCTCCATGTCCGAGTATCGATACGACAGGGAGCGCACCTCGAGCGAGGCCTCGACCTCGTCGACCGCGGTCACCGGCGATTCCATTTCCGGTGGCGTGAGGACGATGTCGGCGAGGCGTTCGCCCTGCAGGTTCAGCATGCGCAAGTCGATCATCTTGTCGACCAGCCCGGCGACCCGCGCCGAGAACTGCTCCTTGTAGGCCATGAAGGCGAACAGCATCCCGACGGAGAAGGCGCTGTCGAGCACCAGCAGCGCGCCGAGCCACACGATCGCGACACGCTCGACGCCGAAGACGAGGCCGTTGGCCGAACGAAATCCCAGGCCCAGCTTCTGGCTCACCAGGTCCTGGTTCACCGCGTCGACCACGAGGTTCAGCCACCGCGAGCGCCGCTCTTCCTGGCGCCCGAAGAGCTTGATCGACTGCACGCCGCGCACGGTCTCCAGGAAGTGGCTTTGCTGCTTGGCGTTGTGCACGATGTGCTCTTCGGTCGCGCGCCGCAGCGGCTCGTAGAAGGCCCAGCGCAGCAGCCCATAGAGAGCCACTGCACCGAGGGCCACGCAGGTGAGCGCAGCGCTGTAGACCAGCATCATCGCGAGCGTGGCGAACGCCATCACGCCGTCGATGAGCGCCTCGACGAAGCTCGAGGTGAGCGTGCGCTGGATGCTGCCGACCGCGCCGAACCGCGACACCACGTCGCCCAGGTGGCGCTTCTCGAAATAGCCCACGGGAAGCCGCAACAGGTGCGAGAACACGTTGGCCAGCCACTGCAGGTTGAGCGTCGTGCTGAGGTACAGCACCACCCAGGAGCGCAGCATCGAGAGCATGACCTGCACGACGGCAAGGAGCAGGAAACCGGTGCCGAGGACGGTCAACAGGTCGCGATCCGCCGAGACCAGCGCGCCATCGACGGCCCATTGCATGTAGAAGGGGCTCACGATGGCGGCGCCCTGGAGGCAGAGGGCCAGCACGAAGACCTGCGCCATAGAGCGCTTCAGGCCCACGACGGGACCCATCAGGTCGCGAAGCGAGATGCGGCGGCGCTCGTCGGCGGCGCGGAACTCCGTGGTAGGCGAGAGCTCGAGGGCTATCCCGGTGAAGTGCCTGGACACTTCCGATATGGAAATGCGCTTGCGGCCCGAGGCGGGATCGTGGATCACGGCGGCGCGGGAATCCGCGGACTTGAGCACCACGAAGTGGTTCAGGTCCCAGTGCAGGATGCACGGCATGCGCAGGCGCGAGAGCTCGTCGAGCTCCAGGCGGAGCGGCCGCGGCGCGAGGTTGAGGCGTCCGGCCACCTGCATGAGGTAGGCGAGGGTCGCGCCCTTGAGGGAGACGGTGAAACGGCGCCTGAGTCCCGCAAGGTCGATCCGATGGCCGTGAAAGCACGCGATCATTCCCAGGCTCGCCAGCCCGCACTCGGCCGCTTCCGTCTGCAGATACACCGGCAGCGCTCGGCCGCCGTCGAACCGCAGCGCGCCGAGGACGTCCATCAGGCCCGGCCGGCGAGGCTCAGCAGCGGCTCGAAGAGCCACTCGATCAAGCGGCGCCTGTCGAGCAGCACGTCGGCTTCGAGCTGCATGCCCGCCTGCAGGGGCTCGGCGCGCCCGTAGGCGGAAACCGACTGCGAGGCGAGCGTCGCCTTGATGCGGTAGAGCGGCTCGCGCCCGCCGTCGCCGGAGGCAAAGCCGAGCTCCGCGGGAGCGAGGGCATTGCGCGACACCATCGTGATGCGCGCGCCGTGGCTGCCGAATTTCTGGTGCGGATAGGCGAGGTAGCGCACCAGAACTTCCTGCCCGGGGCGCACGAAGCCGATAGATCGCGATGGCGAATAGAGGTGTGCCTCGAGACGGGCATCCTCTGGAATGATGGTGGCAAGCGTGGTGCCCGCAAGCACCATCTGGCCTGGCTCCACAAGGAGGCTTGAGACCAGGCCGGAGACGGGGGCGACTATGGCCGCGTGGTACTGCACCCCCCTTTCGATGCGCTCCTGCTCCAGGGCCGCGCGCTGCAGGTCGATGCCGGCGACCTGGGCCTGGGAACGTGCGAGCGCCGCTGCGGCGTCGAACTCGATCGACGCGACCTCCCGGGAGAACGCGAGCCGCGAGCGCTTCATCGCCTCGTGGCGCGCTTCCTGGTCGAGGGATGCGTCGCGCTCGCGGTCGCGAGCCGCCGCGGAAAGGAAGCCGATGCTCGCGAGATGATCCGCGCGGCCGCTTGCCTCGGCGGCGAGCGCGCGGCGGCGCGCCTGTGACTCGAGCTCGCGGTCCACCGACGCGATTTCGCGCTCGATGCCCGCGTGCCGCTGTGCGAAGGCCGCCTGCTCCGAGCGCATTGCCGCGAACACGAATTCGCGCTGCTGTTCGAGCGCTCGCTGCCGGTCGCGGACGCCGCGCACCATTGCTGCGCCGATGTCCTCCCGCGAAGCGCCCGCCCGGGCATCGGCAAGCCCCAGGAGCGTCTCACCACGCTGGACCGTGTCGCCCTCGCGAACGGAGAGCGACTCGACGCGCCCCGCTTGCTGCGCAAGGACACGCACCACTCCCTCGGCGGGCGCCAGGGCGCCGGTCACGCGCGCCTTGCGTGTGTACTCGGTGAACGTGAAGAAGGCTGCGAGGGCGATAACAATGCCGACCGCGACAGCCGTGAGGAGAGAGAACGACAGCGGCCTTGCGAGCACGATCTTGCCCAGCCAGGCGCCCTCCCTCGCCTGCTGCGACTCAGCGCGGAAGAGCGCCATCGCCGACGGGGGGGAAGGGCCCGGGCGAGACCCATTGGAATCGCGCCAGGGACACATAGGCGGGGATTGCGACCACCGACAATAGCATTGCCGCCAGGTGGAATGCCCACGACTGCAGGTCACCCGGCGCCTCGAGCGAGCGCGGGAACACAAGCCGGCCGAGCAACGGATACCACATCAGGATGTTGAACGCGGCGTGCGCCACGATGGGCGCCCAGATCGAGCCGGTACGGCGATACAGGCATGCATAGAAGATGCCGGCGACGAAGACGGGCATCGGATTCGGGTGGTAGGCGGCGAAGAGCGCGGAGCTGGCGAGCATCGCGGTAAACCAGCCCCATTGCGCTTCCCATGCGCGATACAACAGTCCGCGAAACACGAGCTCTTCGGTCAGCGGCGCGAGGACGCCCGCCACCAGGAGGCTGCGCACCATCTCGGCGGGCACGAAGGCGGTGGCCATTTCCACTTCGTCGGATTTCAGCTGCCGCATGAGGTGCGCGAGCGCCGCTTCTGCGCCCGCGATCCAGTACCAGAGCGCGACCGCGCCGGCCCATCCGAAAGCGACCAGGATATGCAGGACCGTGACCGCCGCGACTTCGGCGCGCTTCTCCGCGGGCACCGGAGTGTTGAGCTCGATGGAGCAGATCGTGCGCAATCCCCGAAAGGACACGAGTACCGCGACTCCGAGCAGGAAGGGAATCGCCTTGTCGATCATGGCCGCGACCTCGGGAGCCCAGCGCTCGAGCCGCAGGATCCACAGGGTCAGCGGGGCGGCCATGAGGACCACCACGAAGGTAAGGAACGCGATCTGGAGTCCCGAGGCCGAGGCGGGCTTCATGTGAACCATTTCGAAATGCGTGGGCCGCTCGTGGCGGCCCGCGGTTCCGGTGTCGTTACTGTCCCGCCACCCGCTCAATCACGTACGAGGTGAAGTCGATCAACGTCTCGTACGATTCCTTGAACTGCTCCAGTGCCGAGATGAGGTCGTTCACGGTGCAATCTCCCCCGGCGATCGCCTGCAATTGCTCCTTGGTGAGGAGTTCCCCGAATTTCTGTTCGCTCATGTCGCTTTCCTTTTCTCTGGGATCAAGCCGCGGTATCCGGGCATGTCGGGTCATTGATCAGCGGGCCCCCGGGGTTGTTCGGGTAGTCTTTCTCGGGTGGCGTGGTCACGGGCGGAAAGCAAGTCTCGTCCGGCGCTGTCCAGCCGCCGGAGACTTCGGGCATGTCCTTCTTCTCGATTTCTTTCATGGAAACTCCTTGGTTGATTGGGGCCGGCGGGGCGCTCGCCGGAGATCCGGTTTCAGACGGTTTCGGAGGGACAGGCGTCCTTGCCGAGGAGGCGCTCGCGATCGAGCAGGTCGCGGTCCGCATCCTGCGGCGCGCGGTAGGTGATCTCATCCAGCGCCGCCGAATGCGGCACGCCACCTGCGATTCGCAACACTTCCTCAAGCGTCAGTTCCTTCACCGTGTCCTCCCGATGCGGGCATCTGTGGCGGGACCGGTTTCGCGCCCCGTCGGTGAAATGCATCGTAGTGGGGATACCAGGCGCGATCACGCGAGAATCGCCAGTCTTCGCGCGGCGATTCTTTCGCCCACTTCGTCCGGCAGGCGGCTATCGTCGCCACAGATGGACGCACCCATTCCGACGCGCTTCCGCATCACGCTCCACCGCTGGCGCGGCAGCTATTTCGCGCGCGCGGTCGACATTCCGGGTTGCGTCTCGCGCGGCGATTCGGAGGTCCAGGCGGTAGAGAACGCGCGCGCCGCGATCCGCGCCTACGTGTGCATCGCGCGCGTGCTGGCCGAGGAGCGCGCCACCGTGGAGCTGGAGATTTCGGCCTAGGCATACGTCTCGTCCGGTGGTGTAAATTAGGTCCATACCCCCCACGCACCGGACTTGCTGCAGAGCAGCAGATAGGAGACTTCGCCGTGGCGAAATACACCACCGAGAACATCCACACCGTGGCTCTAGTGGGCCACGGCGGGGCCGGCAAGACGACATTGGCGGAGGCCCTGCTGTGGAAAGCCGGAGCGATCGGCGCGATGGGCAGCACGGAGCGCGGCACCACGGTCTGCGACTTCGACCCTCTCGAGAAGCAATACGCCCACAGCCTCAATTCAGCGCTGGCGAATTTTCCCTACAAGGGAATCCATGTTCACCTGGTCGATACCCCCGGCATGCCGGACTTCGCCGGCCAGTCGATCGCGGCGCTGGCGGCCGTGGACACCGCCGTCATCGTCGTCAACGCGCAGAACGGCATCGAACTCAACACGTCGCGCATGATGCGCTCGGCGGGCAAGCGCAACGTCTGCCGCATGATCCTGGTGAACAAGATCGACGGCGAGAACATCGACCTGGAAAGCCTGCTGAAGCGCATCCAGGACCTGTACGGCAAGGAGTGCCTGCCGATCAATCTTCCCGCCCACGGCCGCAAGGACGTGGTCGATTGCTTCTTCAATCCCGACGGCGACTCGGACTTCTCCTCGGTGAAGGCCGCGCATTCGAAGCTGATCGACCAGGTGGTCGAGGTCGACGAGGAGCTGATGGCCCTCTACCTCGAGCAGGGCGAGGAGCTTTCCCCCGAGCAGCTGCACGCGCCGTTCGAGAAGGCGCTGCGCGAGGGGCACCTCATTCCCGTCTGTTTCGCGTCCGCGCGCACCGGCGCGGGGGTGATGGAGTTTCTCGACATCCTGGCGAAGCTCGCCCCCAATGCGACCGAAGGCAATCCGCCGCCGTTCATCATGTCCGCGGCCACGGAAGGCGAGGAGTACCACTCGCAGCCCGATCCGAAGAAGCACGTCCTCGCGCACGTCTTCAAGGTGATCATGGATCCGTACGTGGGCAAGGTCGCCGTCTTCCGCGTGCACCAGGGCACCATCAACAAGGATACCCAGCTCTACATCGGCGACGGCAAGAAGCCCTTCAAGACCGGGCACCTCTACCACCTGCAGGGCAAGGAATATGTCGAGGTCGATTCGCTGGTGCCCGGCGACATCGGCGCGGTGGCCAAGATCGAGGAGATCGAGTTCAACGCCGTGCTGCACGACTCGCACGACGAGGACCACATCCGCCTGCGGTCCCTCGACTTCCCCACGCCGATGCATTCGATCGCCGTGGAGACCCAGAAAAAAGGTGACGAGCAGCGCCTCTTCGAGGTGCTGCACAAGCTGGAAGTCGAGGATCCGTGCCTGTGGATCGAGCGCCACCCCACCACGCACGAGACGGTGATGCGTGGCCTGGGCGATCTCCACATGCGCGTCAAGCTGGAGAAGATGCAGCAGCAGTACAAGATGAACGTGACGGTGAAGCCGCCGAAGATTCCCTACCGCGAAACGGTCACGCGGCGCGCCGAAGGGCACTGCCGCCACAAGAAGCAGACTGGCGGCGCCGGCCAGTTCGGCGAGGTCTATCTCAAGATCGAGCCGCTCGCGCGCGGCACCGGCTTCGAGTTCGTCGACCAGGTGAAGGGCGGCACCATCCCCACGGTCTTCATTCCGGCGGTGGAGAAGGGCGTGCGCCAGGCCTTCGACCACGGCGTCGTCGCGGGCTACCCGGTCGAGGACGTGCGCGTCATCGTCTACGACGGCAAGAGCCATGCGGTGGACTCGAAGGAGATAGCCTTCGTGACCGCGGGCCGCAAGGCGGTGATCGACGCGGTGCTCAAGGCGGCGCCGATCATGCTGGAGCCCATCGTCACCATCGAGATCACGGCGCCGGACCGCTTCGTGGGTGATCTCACCTCGGATCTTTCGAGCAAGCGCGGACAAGTCACGGGGACGGAATCGACTGGTGGCGACCTGATGGCGATCCGCGGCATGGTGCCGCTATCGGAGGTGAACGAGTACCAGGCGCGCCTGCGCTCGGTGACCGGCGGCCAGGGTGCGTACACCATCGAGTTCAGCCACTACTCCGCGGTGCCCCCGCAGACCCAGTCGCAGCTCGCCTCGCAGTTCAAGCTCGAGCGCGAGGAAGACTGACTGGAAGGGCTCACTCTCCCTCCCCGCACTGCAAATTCCTTGCCCGCCCCGGCCGTAAACCCCGGGGATCAGAAAAAAATTGATTTGCGATTGACGTGGCGCCGCTGGCGCGGCATTTTTGCGACGTGCGGCACCCGACTGATTCGCGGCGCCGCCTTCAGTCGAGGGGAGGCCCGATGATCGTCATCCGCGACCAGCAGCTGCGGCTGCTGGCTCTGGCGCAGCTCATCAAGGAGCTGCAATTGGCAGCGGCGGAGCATGCGCCGGCCCCGGCGGGTTTCAGCGACAAGCAGATCGCGGAGCTGCAGGCGTTGAGCTCCGCCGAGCTGGTGCAGCTGGCGGAGATGACCGAGCCCCGCGTCGCGATCCAGATCGACGCCGGATCGCTGGAGCACGGCTTGCGGCAGGTGGACTACCTCAACAAGCGCTCGCGGCAGCTGGAACACTTCATCCGCCACGGCGCCACCTCGAACATGCTCACCAAGCTCTTCCGCATCTCGTCGGCGGACGTGACGCTCAAGCGCCGGCTCTTCGCGGGCACGAGCCCGCTGTTGCGGCGGCCCGCGATGCCCCCGCACCCGGTCCGGGAGCAGATCCAGAACCGCTGGCACGAGATCCGCCAGCCGAAGCGGGACGACAAGGAGCATGCGGAGGACTACGAGCTCCTGCACGATCGCTTCCCGAGCTATACGTACGCCACGCTCTACGCGGTGGTGCACGAGTTCGACAAGGATTGAGCTTGCTAGACGTGCTGCCCGATCTCCCGCTGGATGAACTCGTGGAAGTGAACCATGCCGTCCTCCATCGGAGACTGGTAAGGCCCGTGCTCCTCGCGCCCGTCGGCCAATAGCGCGCGGCGCCCCTCGGTCATGCGCACGCAGATCTCCTCGTCCTCGATCGCGGTCTCGTGGTACGCCTTCTGCTGCGCTTCCATGAACTCCGGCTCGAAGAGCGCGATCTCCTCGGGGTAGTAGAACTCGGTCACGTTCAGGCACTTCT
>JBDSRZ010000213.1:0-3645 GCA_039929025.1 Usitatibacter sp.
GACATCCCGCGCGTCATGAACGGGCTCGGTGTGGCCATCGTCTCCACGTCCAAGGGCGTGATGACCGATCGGCGCGCACGCGAGACCGGCATCGGCGGCGAAGTGCTCTGCGTGGTGGTCTAAGGAGCCCCGACCATGTCCCGAATCGCGAAATACCCCGTTGTCGTTCCCGACAAGGTGCAGGTCACCGTCGACGGGTCGGAAGTCACCGTCAAGGGCCCGCTCGGCACGATGAAGCAGGCGATCAACCGCGAGGTGACGGTGAAGCTGGAGAACGACCAGGTCACCTTCGTCGCGGCCGACGAAACCCAGGCGGCCAATGCGCTTTCCGGGACCATGCGCGCCAACGTAGCGAACATGGTGAAGGGCGTGCGCGAGGGCTTCCAGAAGAAGCTCACGCTGGTGGGCGTGGGCTATCGCGCCCAGGCCCAGGGCAACAAGCTGAACCTGACGCTCGGTTTCTCGCACCCGATTTCTTACCTGCTGCCCGAGGGCATCAAGGCGGAGACGCCGACGCAGACCGAGATCCTGATCAAGGGCGTCGACCGCCAGAAGGTCGGCCAGGTCGCCGCGGAAGTGCGCGCGTACAAGCCTCCCGAGCCGTACAAGGGCAAGGGCGTTCGTTACGCCGACGAGAAGGTCGTCATCAAAGAGACCAAGAAAAAGTGATGAGCGGAGCGAATCTGACACAGCGGGGCGATCGTTCGAGCGGACAACGAGTTGCCGCTCAACTCCGGAAGCATCCGAACTAGGAAAATCGGGGCAAGAACATATGGACAAGAAAATTTCGAGACAGCGCCGCGCGGCCAAGACCCGCGTGCGCATCCAGCGCCAAAGCGCCGTGCGCCTCACCGTGCACCGCACCAACCTGCACATCTATGCGCAGGTGATCGACGCGACTGGCGGCAAGGTGCTCGCCTCGGCCTCGACGCTCGAGAAGGACGTGCGCGCTTCCCACCCCAACGGGGCGAAGAAGGAAGCCGCGGCCGAAGTCGGCAAGCGCATCGCCGAGAAGGCGAAGGCGGCCGGCGTGAGCGAAGTCGCTTTCGACCGCGCGGGCTTCAGCTACCACGGGCGCGTGAAGGCGCTTGCCGAGGCGGCCCGCGAGGGCGGCCTCAAATTCTAAGGACGAATTGAGACATGGCGAGAAACGACCAGCGCAACCAATCCTCCGACGAGCGCAGCGACGGCTTGCGGGAGAAGATGATCTCCGTGAACCGCGTCACCAAGGTGGTTAAGGGCGGACGCATCCTCGGCTTCGCGGCGCTCACCGTGGTGGGCGACGGCGACGGCTCGATCGGCATGGGCAAGGGCAAGGCGCGCGAGGTTCCGGTGGCGGTGCAGAAAGCCATGGAGCAGGCGCGCCGCAACCTGGTGAAGATCCCGCTGAAGAGCGGCACTATCCACCACGACGTGATGGGCCGCCACGGCGCGACGCGCGTGATGATGAAGCCCGCCGTCGAGGGCAACGGCATCAAGGCGGGTGGCGCCATGCGCGCGGTCTTCGAGGTGATGGGTGTCACCAACATCTCCGCCAAGTGCCACGGCTCCACCAATCCGTACAACGTCGTGCGCGCGACGCTAGACGGCCTCACGCAGCAGCGCCGACCGTCGGAGATCGCGGCCAAGCGCGGCAAGAAGATCGAAGAGATCGCCTGAGGACTGAGATGACTGCGAAGCAGAAGCAGCCGGCTGTCGCCGGCAAGAAGATCAAGGTGACCCTGGTGAAGGGCCTGCGCGGCGCGCTCCACACCCACCGCGAGTCGGTGAAAGGCCTGGGGCTTCGCCACCGCGAGCACACGGTCGAGGTGCAGGACACGCCCTCGATTCGCGGGATGATCAACAAGGTGAGCTACCTGCTGAAGGTCGAGGAATAGCCATGGAACTCAACACCATCAAGCCCGCGGCGGGCGCGAAGAAAAATCGCCGCCGCGTCGGCCGCGGCATCGGCTCGGGCCTGGGCAAGACGGCCGGCCGCGGACACAAGGGACAGAAGTCACGCGCCGGGGGCTACCACAAGGTGGGCTTCGAGGGCGGCCAGATGCCGTTGCAGCGGCGGCTGCCGAAGCGCGGCTTTCTCGCGGTCACCATCGTGAAGGCGGTCGAGGTTCGCTCGGGCGACCTCGCCAAGGTGGGCGCCGAGGCGATCGACATGGCGAGCCTCAAGAAGGCGGGCCTTGTCCCGGGCGGCGCGCAGCGCGCGAAGATCATCCTCGCCGGCGCCGTGGACGGGAAGTTCGTGGTCTCGGGCATCGGCGCCACCAAGGGCGCGAAGGCGGCGATCGAGAAGGCCGGCGGCAGTGTCGCGGCGCTCGTCGCGGCCGCGGCCGTCGCCCAGCCGGGCCCCGAAAAGGCCGCCCACAAGGCCGCGGCGGCCAAGTAATCACGGAGACCCAGCGCCTTGTCGGCTAATCCCCTCGCGAACCTCGGGAAACTCGGCGACCTCAAGCGGCGCCTGTGGTTCCTGCTCGGCGCCCTCGTCGTCTACCGCGTCGGCACCTTCCTGCCGGTGCCGGGCATCGACCCGGGCGAGCTCGCGCGCCTCTTCCAGCAGACCAAGGGCGGGATACTGGACATGTTCAACATGTTCTCGGGCGGCGCGCTGTCGCGCTTCTCGATCTTCGCCCTCGGAATCATGCCGTACATCTCCGCCTCCATCATCATGCAGCTGCTGACGGCGGTGTCGCCCCATCTGGAGACGCTCAAGAAGGAAGGCGAGGCCGGCCGGCGCAAGATCACGCAGTACACGCGCTACGGCACGGTGGTGCTCGCCCTCTTCCAGGGCCTGGGCATTTCGGTGGCGCTCGAGTCGCAGCCGGGGCTGGTGATCGATCCGGGCCTCGCATTCCGATTCGTGACGGTCGTGACGCTGACCACCGGCACCATGTTCCTCATGTGGCTCGGCGAGCAGATCACCGAGCGCGGCATCGGCAACGGCATCTCGATGATCATCTTCGCCGGCATCGTCGCGGGGTTGCCGCACGCGATCGGCGGCAGCCTCGAGCTGGTGCGCACCGGCGCCATGTCTATCTTCCTTGCCCTCGTGATCTTCTCCATGGTGATCGTGGTGACGGGCGTGGTGGTGTTCATCGAGAAGGGCCAGCGGCGAATCCTGGTGAATTACGCCAAGCGCCAGGTGGGCAACAAGCTGTACGGCGGGCAAAGCTCGTTCCTGCCGCTGAAGCTCAACATGTCGGGCGTTATCCCGCCGATCTTCGCCTCGTCGATCATCCTGTTCCCGGCCACGCTGGCCACCTGGTTCGGGTCGAACGAGCACATGACCTTCCTGAAGGACGTGTCCGCGGCGCTCTCGCCCGGACAGGTGCTGTACGTGGTCCTGTACGCGGCCGCGATCATCTTCTTCTGCTTCTTCTACACCGCGCTGGTCTTCAATTCGAAGGAGACCGCGGACAACCTGAAGAAGAGCGGCGCCTTCGTGCCGGGGATCCGGCCGGGCGAACAGACGGCGCGCTACATCGACCGGATCATCATGCGGTTGACGCTGGTCGGCGCGCTCTACATCACCCTGGTTTGCCTGCTGCCGGAGTTCCTCCACTCGCAGTACAACGTGCCGTTCTACTTCGGCGGCACTTCGCTGCTCATCACCGTGGTGGTGACCATGGATTTCATGGCGCAGGTGCAGGC
>JBDSRZ010000214.1:0-9012 GCA_039929025.1 Usitatibacter sp.
AGATCCGCGACTGGACCCGCCAGCAGAAGGACGAATGGTGGTTCCGCAACATCTATCGCGGCTCGATGGCGCAGTTGACGCTGCGATCGGCGCTCACCGGCTTCTTCCTCGGCGGCGTGCTCTCGGCGACCGCGCTCTACGTCGCCGCCAAGACCGGCATCACTATCGGCGTGGGCCTTACTTCGGTGATCCTCGCCTTCGCCATCTATCGCATCATGAACGGCATGGGCTTCGCCGAGGACTTCACCATCCTCGAGAACAACGCGACGCAGTCGATCGCCACGGCCGCGGGCTACATGTGCACCCCGCTGGTCGCGGCGCTCGCCGCCTACATGCTGGTCACCAACACCGTGATCGTGTGGTGGCACATGATCGTGTGGATGGTGGTGTGCTCCGTCCTCGGCGTACTGGTGGCCTTCCCGATGAAGCGGCGCTTCATCAACGAGGAGCAGCTGCCGTTCCCCGAAGGCCGCGCCGCGGGAGTGGTGCTCGATGCCCTCTACACCGGCGCCGCCACCGCCGGCATGTTCAAGGCGAAGCTCCTCGCGTGGACCGCGGTGTTCGCGGGGACCTACCAGCTGCTGATCAGCGACGGCTGGATGAAGCTGCTGCAATTCAAGCTGCTGCGCATGGACAAATGGGCCGGCCTGAAGGAGCCGTGGAATTTCCACGAGCGGCTCGATTCCTACTACTACGCGGCCTCGAGCTATGTGCCGAAAATCCTCGGCACCGACATCCGCCAGCTGGGGCTGCGCCTCACGCTCGATCTTGCGATGTTCGGCATCGGTGGCCTCATGGGCATCAAGGTGGCGACCAGCGTACTGCTGGGTGCCTTCATCAACTTCGTGATCCTCGCGCCGATCATGATCCAGCATGGGGACATCGTGGCACGCATCGGCCCGACGGGGGCCGTGGTGCCGATCTCGCGTCCCGAGATCGTGAACCAGTGGTCGCTCTGGTGGGGGGTCACGATCATGGTGGTGGGCTCGCTGGTGAGCCTCTTCGCCCGTCCCGAGATCTTCACCAGCGCCTTCAAGGGGCTCGGCAAGGCGAAGGAGGCCGGCTCGGACCTGCTGAAGGACATCGAGTTTCCGCTGTGGATCTCGGCGGCCGGCATCCCGGTCTTCTCGGTGCTCGGCGCCTGGGCGACCCATGCGTTTTTCGGCGTGCCCTGGTTCCTCGCCTTCATCTCGCTGCCGCTCATCTTCGTGCTCACCATCATCTGCACCAACTCGATGGCGCTCACCTCGTGGACACCCACCGGGTCGCTCTCCAAGATCACCCAGTTCACCATGGGGGCGATCGATCGGAGCAATCCAGCAAGCAACCTGATCCCGGCGGGAATGACTTCCGAGATCGCCTCGAACGCGGCCAACCTGCTCTCCGACATCAAGCCGGGCTACATGCTGGGCGCCAAGCCGCGCCAGCAGGCCTGGGGGCACTGCATCGGCATCCTCTCGGGCGCGCTCTTCTGCGTGCCGCTCTTCTTCCTGCTGTTCCTGCCGCCCGATGCGAATGGCGTGCGCTCGCCCTCGACGATCATCTCCGAGCAATTCGCCTTCCCGGGCGCGGTCCAGTGGAAGGGCGTGGCAGAGCTGATCGCGGCGGGGCTCAAGGCCCTGCCCTATACCGCGATTGTGTCGATGATCGTGGCCGCGGTCGCGGCGGTGGCGATCGAGGTCGCGCGCATCTTGACCAAGGGCCGCTTCCCGTTGAGCGCGGTCTCCATCGGCCTGGGAGTGATCCTGCCACCGGAAGCCAGCTTCGCGATGTGGGTCGGCGCGATGATCTTCTGGGTGATGGGCCGGCGCCATCGCACACCCGCGAGCAAGGGGCACGCGTTCTGGGTCGAGGGGGCCGAACCGATCTGCGCGGGCCTCATTTCGGGCTCGGCGCTGGTGGGGATCGGCAACGCGATCGTGAACGTGCTGATCTAGAGCTCGGTCGTATCGAACACCAGCAGATCCACGCCGCCGGTCGCGAAATTCGCCAGGTCCGCGCCCGTGGCTTGGCCTTCGGACGAAGCGAGCGCCTTGCCGATTGCGGCGATCGAGTCGAACGTGAGCTCGGCAATCAGATGGTATTGCGACGTGCCCTGCGGCGTAGCCACCGGCCCCGTGCTCACCTCGTAGCGGCGCAGGCCCGCGACCGTCTTGGCGAGCGGCACGTGGGTGCCGTAGTAGTAGGCCTCGAAGTGCGCCGGGTTCTGGGGATGCTTGTAGAGCGCGAGCAGCTTGGCCATGGGTTCTTCCTTCGCAAGGGAAAGCCGCATTGTAAATAAACGGTGTCAAAGTCGATTTTCTTGTTAGGTTAGGCTTCGATCCCCGGTCCCATGGTCATGTTCGCTCCTTCGCGCCGCGCCCGTTTCGAAACTGTGGTCCGCGCCTACGCGAACGACGTGTTCCGATATTTGTACTGGCTGTGCCGCGACCGCAACCTCGCCGAGGATCTTTCCCAGGAGACCTTCGCCCGCGCCTGGGCGGCCTGGGAGGACCAGCGCGACGAGAAGGCGCTCAAGGCCTGGCTCTTCACCATCGCCCGCAACGAGCATGCACGGACCTATGAACGCAAGCGCATCGACATGGAGCCCGAGGCCGACCTCGACCAGATCGTGTCGCGCACCGCGACCGACCCGGCCGTGGGCCTCGACGTCCGCCGCGCCCTCGCGATGCTGCCCGAGACCTACCGCGAGCCCCTGCTGCTGCAGGTCCTGGGGGGTCTTTCCAGCGCCGAGATCGCGGCCTCCCACGAAAGCACCGAGGAAGCGGTCAACATGCGCCTGAGCCGCGCGCGCCGGGCGTTGCGCGACATGCTCGGGGATTCCCCGCTCACCAGGGCCCCGCGCAAAGAGGTGCTGCGATGAACTGCATCGACTTCCGCCGCCTGGTCCTCGCCAACCCGCGCCAGCCGGGCGCGATGGAGCGCGCGCACGCGGAAGAGTGCGCCGCCTGCCGCCAGTATCTCGAGAAGCAGCGCGAGTTCGATGCCGAGCTCTTCGGCGCGCTCCAGGTGCCGCCGCCGGACGGCCTGGCCGACCGCATCCTGGTGGCGCGGGGGCTACGCACGCGCCGCTGGGTGATGCCGATGGCCGCCGCGCTGGTGATGACCGTCGGTGTCGCGATGGTGTGGCCGCGCCTTTCCGCGGGCGACCCGCTCGGGCGCGAGGCAATCGCCCATGTGGCCCACGAGCCGCAAGCCTTCACCACCTCCCATGCCGTCCCCGGCAACTTCCTGCCCGCCGTCATGGCCGAGCAAGGCGTGAGCGTCGCGAAAGCCATCGGCCAGGTGACCTACGCCACCGTCTGCCCGTTGGCCGGCAAGGTCGCCCGGCACCTGGTGGTGCGCACCGCCGCCGGGCCCGTGACGCTCTTCCTCTTTGCCGAGGATCCCAACCCCCGCACCCGCACCGTGACCGAGCGCGATGGCATGACGGCGATTACCATCCCCGCGGCCAAAGGCAGCATCACGCTGGTGGCGGCGAGCATCGAGGCGGCGATGGCGATCGAGAAGTCGTTGCGGAAGGTCTGACCCCGTTAGTTTCCGGCCCGTGCCCCGGTCTTGTCGGCATGGACACCAACCGAATCGAGCAGGGCGCACTCCTCGCCACGCAGCTGGGCGAACACCTCGACTACTTGCGGCGCTTCGCGCGCTCACGGATGCGTGACGAGGACCTGGCCGAGGAAGCGGTGCAGGAGACGCTCCTCGCGGCACTCGAAAGCGGTGACCGCTTCGGCGGCCGCGCCAAGCTGCGGACCTGGCTCACCGGGATCCTGCTGCACAAGATCCACGACGAGTTCCGCCGCGGCGCTCGCGAGGGCCCGCACCGGCACGCCCGCGACGAAGGCCAGGACGGCAACCAGCCGCCCCCGGAGGAAAGCATCGTGTCTCCCGAAGGCGGTCCCGACCACGCGGTCCATTGCCGCCAGCTGCGCGCGGCGATCGACCGCGCCATCGCCCAACTGCCGCCGCGCCAGAAGGAGGCTTTCCTGCTGAAGGAAGTGGCGGACCTGGACACCGCGCAGCTGCAAGGGCTGCTCGGCGTGAGTACCGGAAACGTGTGGGTGCTGCTGCACCGCGCGCGCGCCCACCTGCAGGCGGCGCTCACGCGCGAGGGGTTTTCGCCGGCCTAGGACTGCTTGAAGGAGGTCAGCTCGCGCCGCTCGGACACGCTCTTCGTCACGGTGCCCGCCGGGCCCACCCAGCTCTCCTCCTCGCGCGCGACCAGGAGGCGCACGCGGTCGGGTGCCATCCAGAAAGTGACCCGCTTCTCGATGCGCTGCGGCCGGCGCAGCAGGTCTTCGTCGAGCCTTCGCGCCTCGATGCGGAAACATTCGAAGGTCCCGGCGGGCACCGTGACGCCTTCGCGCGCCACGATCCGGAAGTCGAGGATGATCTCCCCTTGGTCCACGCCGCCATGGACCCCGCGAAAGCGCGTGGTCCAGCGCTTGCCGACGCTGTACTCGAGCGGCTGGTCCTGGCGCGCCGTGAAGCGCCAGCCATTGGGCTGCAGGATGGTGTTGCCGAGGGGATCCAGGATCATGCGCCCGTTGTTGAAATGAACCTCGGTTTCGGTGATCGAGGTGACCGTGAAGCGCGCCTGCCGCGTGGTATCCGCGAGGCGGTCCGCGATCCGATACGCATAGGCATCGCCGACCGTGAAGGCGGTATCGGCGCGCTTGGTGCCCGCGGTGTAGGGGTTGCCGACAGCGACCGCGGGCTCCACCGGCTTTTCGCCTTCGGCCGCCAGCACGCGTTCGAGCCGCGCCTGCGCGAGCTCGGAATACGCGCCGCTCGGGTAGCGGCCGAGGAAATCCACCAGCGGCGGCGACGCCTTCGCGTCGCGCGCCTTCGCGAAAGCCTCGCTCTCCTCCTGGAAGGCGCGCTTCTGTTCCTCCTCCGAAAGGCGCGCGAGTGCGACCGGCGGGACGAAGTAGAAGTCCTCCTCGAGCGAGGTGCTCTCCCACGGGATCTGGCGGCCGAACGACTGGCGGCGCACGCCCAGCCGCACGCGCTTGAAGACGTCCTCGATCTTCGCGTCACGCACCTTCATCTCGCGCAGCAGGTGCTCGGTGTAGAGCCCGTTCTTGCCGAGCCCGTCGCTCGCGGTATTTCCGGGCGAGGTCGAATAGGCGAGCAGCGTGCCCGGCGGCGCGTCGATCTGGCTCAGGCCCTTCTGCACCGCGAGGCCGCCGCCGAACGGATTGTTGCGGCACGCATCGACGATGATGAGGTTCATCGCGTTGGCGGCGCGCTTGATTCCATCGAGCACTTCTCCGAGGTCGACGCCCTGCGCGGGGATCTCCTCGACGCTGCGTACCGCCGCGCTCACCGGCATCATGTAATTGCGCCACGCAAGCTGCATGCCGTGCCCCGCGAAGTAGAAAACGCCCACTCCCTTGCCACCTGCGAGGCGCCTGCCGTGGGCCTCGATGCTCTCCACCATCTGCGCGCGCGTGGCGTCGACGCGCAGGTCCACCGCGAAACCCGCGGCGGCGAGCTGCTCGGCGAGCGCGCGTGCGTCGTTGACCGGGTTCGCGAGCGCATCGTCGCCGGCGTAGGCGCCGTTGCCGATCACCAGCGCAGCCTTGGGCAGGCGCAGCAGCCTCGAGGCGCCCTCGGATTGCGCGTGGGTCAAGCCAGGCCACGAGGGCAGCAAGGCACCCGCCGCCGCGGCCATGCCGCCCATCACGATGCGGCGCCGCGGGCCGGAGGGTTCGTTGTTCTCCTTCATGCCGCATCGTGCAGCACCGCGCCGTTGCGCGCAAATCCGTGACGCGAGGTAGACTTTCCGGATGGACGCCACCCTCACCCGCCCGGACACCCGCCGCGCCCTGCAGGCGGCCATCGACCGCATCGAGCCGAAGGTCATCGCCTGGCGGCGTGACATCCACCAGAACCCCGAGCTCGGCAACCGCGAGTTCCGCACCTCGAAGCTGGTGGCCGATCACCTGCGCTCGCTCGGCATCGAGGTGAGGGAGAAAGTCGCGCACACCGGCGTGGTTGGCCTGCTGAAAGGCGAAAAGCACGGGCCGGTGGTGGCGCTGCGCGCCGACATGGACGCGCTCCCGGTGACGGAGGAAGTGGACGTCCCGTTCAAGAGCACCGTGAAAACCGAGTGGAACGGCATGCCGTGCGGTGTCATGCACGCTTGCGGCCACGACGCGCACACCGCGATCCTGATGGGCGTGGCCGAGGTCCTCGCTGGAATGCGCGCGGAGCTCGAGGGCAGCGTCAAGTTCATCTTCCAGCCCGCGGAGGAAGGCGTCCCCGACGGCGAGGAAGGCGGTGCGGCGCTGATGATCGCGCAGGGCTGCATGGAAAACCCGCAGGTCGAGGCGATCTTCGGCCTGCACGTGACCGCGGTGCACCACACCGGCAAGATCGGCTATCGCTCCGGTCCCCTGATGGCCTCCTCGGACACCATGCGCATCTTCGTGCGCGGATCGCAGACCCACGCCGCGATGCCGTGGCGCGGCGTGGACCCGATCGTCGTCGGCGCGCAGATCGTGATGGGCATGCAGACCATCGTTTCGCGCCGTGTCGACATCACGCGGGAGCCGTCGGTCGTCACCGTCGGCATCTTCCAGGGCGGCAAC
The DNA here is from genome assembly GCA_039929025.1 of Usitatibacter sp. Taxonomy (GTDB): domain Bacteria; phylum Pseudomonadota; class Gammaproteobacteria; order Burkholderiales; family Usitatibacteraceae; genus Usitatibacter. The sequence goes on from JBDSRZ010000214.1 coordinate 6,597, forward strand.
CGCAACAACATCATCCCCGACGAGGTGAAGATGGAAGGCACCATCCGCTCCTTCGACGAGGAGCAGCGCGGCCAGATCCACGCGCACGTGAAGCGCATCACCGAGATGATCGCGGAATCGGGCGGCGCCAAGGCCAGGGTGCAGATCAAGCGCGGCTACGACGTGGTGGTGAACGATCCCAAACTGATGGCGTACGCGGTACCGGTGCTGCAGCAAGCGATGGGCGCGGAGAACGTGAGCGTCGTCGACAAGGTCTGCGGCGCCGAGGACTTCTCCTGCTACCAGAAGGTCGTGCCCGGGGTCTTCCTGCGGGTCGGCTGCACGCCGGTGGACAAGGACACGCGCACCGCGGCGCCGAGCCATGGCCCGCGGCTCTTCGTGGACGAAGCGTGCTTCAAGTACGGGATGAAGGCGCTTTCCACGCTCGCCGTGGATTGGCTTTCCGCCAACGCCAAACGCTGAGTCACGGCGCGCCGCGGCGGGTGCGAACCCCGAGGTGATTGGCCGAAGGGCGCTCGCGTCCCGGCACCCCGGTGTGGATCGGAACGTTGACCACGCGCGGCGCTTCTCCATCGGCGATCACCAGGGCGGTCGAGCCACCGCCGTCGAAGTTGAGCGCCTCCGAGGCGCCGAGGCGGCGCAGGATCTCGGCCATCTCCGGCAACGTCGCGCCCGGGCTCATCAGCTGGCGGCCGTCGACCACCACCATCCAGGCGGTGCGGTGATCGGCCGATAGCCCGAACGCGGTGCGCGGATGCCGCGCGGTCATGCTCAACGTGTGCGTCTGCGGCTCGCCACCCGCCAGCAGCACCGGGCCCGAGGCGAGCGCCTCGTCGGTGCCGGGAGGGCAGGCCTGGCCGCGCACGATGGTCACGGCGGCGGGCTTGCGGATGCACACCGCGCCGTTGATCTTCGGATCGTTGTTGGGCGGCGAATCGACTCTCCCCGCGTGCATCGACAGCCCGAGCACGTCGACCGGATCGCCCGAGCGCGGGTAGTAGTCGTCGCCACCCGGCGTACCGCCCTTGAACGGATCGAAGAAGCTCGCGTTCACCGCGGCGCTCATCCGGTTGCGCACCAGGAACTCCGAGGTCGTCTGCGCGCGGAAGCCCCGCCCGCCGCTGGGATCGCCGGCCGTGACCTCGAGCTCCGTGCCCGGGCGCGTGAGGTCGATGCTGAGGACGTAGATCGCCAGCGGCACCGCGGGCGTCACCGACTCCATGCGCGAAAGCTCGAGGCCATCGCGGACGGGCGGGGCCTCCGTGAAGCCGGCGCACCCGCAGAGCGCGGCGGCGGCAAAAGCCAGTGCCGGATGGAGTCTTCGCAAGGAGGTTCCCACGAGGGCGACCGGAGAGCTCAACGGGTGCTGGACGAATACCCGGCTTCAATGCCCCAGGATCTTGGACAGGAAGTCCTTCGTCCGCTCGTTCTTCGGGTGGTCGAAGAAGTCGTGGGGATTGTTCTCCTCCACGATCTGGCCCTGGTCCATGAAGATGACGCGATTGGCCACGGCCTTGGCGAATGCCATCTCGTGCGTGACGCAGAGCATGGTGATGCCCTGGTTGGCAAGCTCCACCATCACGTCGAGCACTTCCTTGATCATCTCCGGATCGAGCGCCGAGGTCGGCTCGTCGAACAGCATGATCTTGGGCTTGAGGCACAACGCCCGGGCGATCGCGACGCGCTGCTGCTGGCCGCCGGACAGCTGAAGGGGGAATTTCTTCGCCTGCTCGGCGATGCGCACGCGCTTCAACTGCTCCATGGCGCGCTCCTCGGCTTCCTTCTTCGGCATCTTGCCGACCCAGGTCGGTGCGAGGGTGAGGTTGTCGAGCACCGTCAGGTGCGGGAAAAGGTTGAACTGCTGGAACACCATGCCGACTTCGCGGCGCACCTTCTCGATCGCCTTCACGTCGTCGGCGAGCTCGGTGCCGTCGACGACGATCTTGCCTTCCTGGTGCTCCTCCAGCCGGTTCACGCAGCGGATGAGGGTGGACTTGCCGGAGCCCGAAGGGCCGCAGATCACGATCCGCTCGCCGGGAGTGACCGTGAGGTCGATGTCGCGCAGCACGTGGAAGTCGTCCCCGTACCACTTGTTGACCTTCTCGAATGTGATGATCGGTTGCGACATTTACCCTCTCCCCGGCCCTCTCCCAAGGGAGAGGGAGATTTTCAACGGTTTTTCCCCACGCTCACGCGTTTCTCGATCCACAGGCTGTAGCGCGACATCGCGAAGCAGAAGGCGAAGTAGACAAGCGCGATGAAGATGTAGCCCTCGATCTTGAACGGCCGCCAGTTGGCGTCGGAGTTGAGCGCGAGGCTCATGGCGCCGGTGAGCTCATAGAGGCTCACGATGGTCACCAGGGACGTGTCCTTGAAGATGGCGATGAAGCTGTTCATGATCCCCGGCACCACGATC
>JBDSRZ010000215.1:0-6867 GCA_039929025.1 Usitatibacter sp.
TGAAGCTCGCCAAGCAGCTGATCGACGCGCAGACCTCCGAGACTTTCGATCCGAGCGCGTACACGGACCAGGTCGCCGCGCGCATCGAAGCCGCGGTGCAGCGCAAGGTCGAGGGGCAGGAGATCACCATGACCGACGAGCCCGAAATCGGCGCGCAGGTGATCGACCTCATGGATGCGCTGCGCGCGAGCCTGGAGAGGAAGTCGCCCGCGCCTTCGAAGGCCAAGGCGGCAGCCGCTACCGAGGCGCGCAAGCCGCCCAAGCGCGCGCAGGCCGCGCCCGCGCCGGCCGCGAAGAAGGCCAAGAACAAGGCCTGAGCGGCAAGGCGGCAGCACCATGCACTCCTACGGCGTTCGCGATGTCGAGCGCCTCATCGGCCTCACGCGCGCCACGCTGCGTGCGCTGATCGCCGCCGGCTTCGTCACTCCCGAGCGCGGCCCGCGCAACGCCTGGCGCTTCTCCTTCCAGGACCTGGTCGTGCTGCGCACCGCGCATTCGCTGGTCGATGCCGGAGTCTCCAACCGCCGAATCGCAAGATCGGTGAAGGAGCTGCGCCGCCACCTTCCCGAATCCATGCCGCTCGCCGGGCTCACGATCAGCGCCGTCGCCGACCGCATCGTCGTGAAGCTCAAGCAGGGAGGCGGGCGCTGGCTGGCCGACACCGGCCAGTACCTCCTGGAATTCGTTGACAGACCCGTGACCGAAATAAATGGTGTCGGAGTCGATTTTCCGCGTAGGAACAAACCGGTGTCTGACACCCGTTTCCCGCCTGGCGGAACGGCGGAGTCTGGCCCCGGTTATTTCGAGCAGGGGCTGGAGCTCGAAGAGCGCGACGCCAAGGCCGCGCTACAGGCGTATGCGCGGGCGATTGCCGCGGATCCGGCCCACCTCGACGCGCGCATCAACATGGCGTTGCTGCTGCATGAGGCGAAGCGGTATGCCGAGGCGGAGCGCGCCTACCTCGCGGCGCTCGATGCCTGCGGCGCCGACGCGGTGCTTCTGTTCAACTTCGCGGTGCTGCTCGATGACATGGGCCACGTGCCGCAGGCGATCCGCGCCTACCAGGCAGCGGTGCAGGTCGATCCCGAGATGGCCGATGCGCATTACAACCTGGCGCTGTTGCACGAGCAGGCCGGGCGCGGCAAGGACGCGATCCGCCACATGTCCCAATACCGGCGGCTGCGCAGATAGGGGCGGGGACTGCGGTACCATCGTCGCTCCACTACCAGCAGGGATCGACGATGAAGCTTTCGATGTACGAGGCCTGTGTGCCCACCATTTCCCGCGCGCTCGACAACCTTGCCGCGGTGCTCGAGAAGGCCGGCGCCCAGGCCGAAGCGAAGAAGATCGACGCGTCGGCCTTCGTTTCCGCGCGCCTTTTCCCCGACATGTTCCCGCTCGCCAAGCAGGTGCAGATCGCCTCCGACATTTCCAAGGGTGGGTCGGCTCGCCTCGCCGGGGTCGAGCCTCCCGCCTACGAGGACAACGAGGCCACCTTCGCCGACCTCGCGCAACGATGCCGGAAGACCGTGGAGTTCCTGAAGACGCTCAAGCCCGAGCAGTTCGAAGGCGCGGAGGACCGCACCGTCACCTGGAAGACGCGCACCGCGGAGAAGTCGATGCAGGGCACACCCTATCTCTTCAACCACGTGCTGCCGAACGTCTTCTTCCACACCACGACCGCGTACGACATCCTGCGCCACAACGGCATCGAGCTCGGCAAGCAGGACTTCCTCGGCCGCTCCTAGCGAGTAACTGCATCGCACCGCCGGAAACGCAAGTGACGTTATGACGAGAAGGAAAGATGATGAAGCGAATCGCGATCGCGGCCCTTGCCGCCTCGGCCCTGCTGGCCTCCAACGCCTACGCCAACGACCAGAAAGTGCTCGACGCCTGCATCGCGTCTTGGGGCGCGAAGTCGCCCTTCAAGAGGGGCACGCACGCGACGAGCGTGATCTCGCCCGGGGTGAAGGTGTTCGGCATTGGCGGCGGCGGCAGCACTTATGACGCGCCCACGGACAAAGCCGCCCTGGTGCTGATCCGCCCCGCGGTTAACGTGATGGGCAAGAGCACCATCCGCCTTTCCAATCCGAAAGGCTGGTACTGCTTCCGCAACAACGTGACGGTGGCCGGCAAGATCGAGATCGAGGCCCCGTGCAACGCCCAGCTCGCCAGCGCCAAGGAAGACGGCACCTCCGTGGGCGCCGTGGACGAGAGCAGCAAGGGCGTCGCGGTCTTCGGTGCGCTGCGCGTGACGCGCGTGGGCTGCAAGTAGGTCGGAAAGCGGATTCGTCCCCTGCGGAGATACCACTCGGCACAGCATGCCGCCCTGAAAACCTCACGCCGGAGGCACCCTGGATCAGCCCTACGAAGGCGGCTGCACCTGCCGCGCAATCCGCTACCGGATGATGAGCCGCCCGCTCTTCGTCCATTGCTGTCATTGCCGCTGGTGCCAGCGCGAGACCGGGGCGAGCTTCGCGCTGAACGCGATGATCGAGTCCGAGCGCGTGGAGCTCATCGCCGGCCAGCCTGAAGTCGTCGACACGCCCTCGAATAGCGGCAAGGGCCAGAAGATCTCCCGCTGCCGCACATGCCGCATCGCGGTGTGGAGCAACTACGGCGGCGGGGGCGACGCGGTGCGGTTCGTGCGCGTGGGGACCCTCGACGAGCCCGACCGTCTGCCGCCGGACATCCACATCTTCACCGCGTCGAAGCAGCCCTGGGTGGTGCTGCCGCCCGGCATCCCGGCGGTCGCGGAGTACTACGACCGCAAGGCGCTCTGGCCGAAGGAAAGCCTCGAGCGGCGCGAGGCGATGCTCGCCAAGCGCGGCTAGTAGCGCGCGACACCCGGATGCAGCGTGTTGAATCCCCAGCCCGAAGTTCGGGTGACGTTAAACGCAGCCCCGCAGGTCACTCGAGCAGGCAGCGCCACTCCTGCACGTAAGCCGCGCCGTCCAGCGACTGGAAGCCGCGCAGCAGCAGCGCCTTGTCGCCCATGGCCACCAGCTCCGGGGAAAAGAGCGGCGGCAGCAGCTCGCGATCGGTGGAGCTGCGATCGGTGCGCGTGCACAGCCGGGCGACCATGTGCATTTCCGAGCCGTGCACCTGGGAATACATGCGCAGGTCGCCCGGCACGCCATCGAGGTTTTCGGCGCGATCGAGGCGGCGGCCGCGGGCGCGCAGCGGGAAGACACGCACTTTCATCCACCCATCGTAGCGGCGCCCGGTGCGCGGCGAAATGGCCGGGCTACATTGTGGATAAGGGGGTCTTTTTCCTCGCATGCGGTCGCCTTACCCACAATCGATGCCGCACTTGTGGACCAGGAGCGCCGCAAGCGCGAGGTCCTCGATGGCGAACCCGGTGGAGCGGAAGACCACCGGACACGGGCGCGTCGGCTACGATGGCGCGATGAACGACACCACCCCGCCGCGCCAACTGCGCGACATTCTCGCGCTCGAGGACTTCGAGCCCGCCGCGCGCCGCTACCTGCCGCGCCCGCTCTTTGGCTATGTCTCCGGCGCCGCCGAGACCAACGCCTCGTTCCGCGACAACCGCGCGGTCTACGACGAATACGAGTTCGTCTGCAAGACGCTGGTGAACACGAGCCAGCGCTCGCAGCAGGCGACGCTCTTCGGCAAGACCTATTCGGCGCCGTTCGGCATCTGCCCCATGGGGATGGCGGCCATCATCGCCTACCGCGGCGACATCATGCTGGCGCGCGCCGCGGCGGCCGAGGATATCCCGATGATCCTCGCGGGCTCGTCCCTCATCCGCCTCGAGGACGTGAAGCGCGAGGGCCACACCGCATGGTTCCAGGCGTATCTGCCCGGCGACCAGGCGCGCATCGACGCGCTGGTGGAGCGCGTGGCGGCCGCGGGCTACGACACGCTGGTAATCACGGTGGATACCCCGGTGGCCGCGAATCGCGAGAACAACACGCGCAACGGCTTCACCACGCCGCTGCGTCCGGGACTGCGCCTTGCGTGGCAGGGAATCACCCATCCGCGCTGGACGGTGAACACGTTCCTGCGCACGCTGGTGAAGCACGGCATGCCGCACTTCGAGAACTCGTTCGCCACCCGCGGCGTGCCGATCGTCGCGCGCAACGTGATGCGCGACTTCAGCGCCAAGGATCACCTGAACTGGAGCCACATCGAGGCAATCCGGCGCAACTGGAAGGGCAACCTGCTGCTGAAGGGCATCGTCGACCGCGGCGACGCGAAGACCGCGCGCGGCATCGGCATCGATGGCCTGATCGTGTCCAACCACGGCGGGCGCCAGCTCGATGGCGTGGTGACGCCGCTGCGGGTGCTGCCCGGGATCGTGGAAGCCGTGCCGGGCATGCCGGTGCTGATGGATAGCGGCGTGCGCCGCGGCAGCGATGTCCTCAAGGCCCTCGCCCTGGGCGCACGCATGGTGTTCGTCGGGCGGCCGTTCATGTATGCCGCGGCGATCGGCGAGGAAGCGGCCGTACGCCACGGCATCGGCCTCCTCAAGGAAGAGGTTTCGCGCAATATGGCGATGCTCGGCGTGAACTGCCTGGCGGAGATGACCGCCGCGAAGCTGATGCGCACAAGGGGCTAGGCTTTTTTAACGGACTGCGGCACATTTGGTTGTGACCGACGTCTATCCCCGGATCCAGGAGATCAACGGATGCAACCCACCAATTCCCTCCGCAAGGCCGACGACATCCGCCACGCGCTCCTCGACCTGCACAAGTCGATGATCGATGCCCAGCGCATCATCTACGAGCGTGACCATGGCCGCGTCGAGACACCGGCGCAGTTCCTGGGCCTGGTGCTCGAGCATCCCGACTTCGAGTGGATCCGCGAGCTCTCCGCGCTGATGGCGCTGCTGGACGAGTGGCGCGAGGATTCGAAGGACGTGGAGAGCCTGGCGCTGGACGACATCGTGGGCGCGCTGCGCACCCTGATCCAACGCGATAGCACCGACGTGCGCTTCACCGACCGTTACTGGCGGATGCTCGATTCCACGCCCGAGGTGCTGGTCGGTCACGTGAAGCTCTGGCGGATGCTCGGCGCGGACGGGCTAAACTCGCGCGATGGAAAACCCGACCCTCGTACCGCTGGGTGAGGACTACCCCGAGATTCGCGAGGGCGTGCGCGCCGTCTGCGAAGGCTTCCCCGGCAAGTACTGGCGCGACCTCGAGGATGCCGAGGCCTATCCGGACGCATTCGTCCGCGCGCTCACCGAGGCGGGCTACCTCGCCGCGCTGATCCCGGAGGAGTACGGCGGGTCCGGCCTGCCGCTGCGCGCCGCGGCGGTGATCCTGGAAGAGATTCACGCCTGCGGGTGCAACGCGGGGGCGTGTCACGCGCAGATGTACATCATGGGCACCGTGCTGCGTCATGGGAGCGATGCGCAGAAGCGCGCGTACTTGCCGGAGATCGCCGCGGGGAGATTGCGGTTGCAGGCCTTCGGCGTCACCGAGCCCACCACCGGATCGGACACGACGCAGCTGCGAACCAAGGCGGTACGCGACGGCGACTCCTATGTGGTGACCGGCCAGAAAGTGTGGATCTCGCGCACGCTGCACTCGGACATGATGCTGCTCCTCGCGCGCACGACGCCCGTGGAGGAGGTGAAGCGCCGCTCCGACGGGCTTTCGGTCTTCCTCATCGACATCCGCGATGCGCAGGGCAAGGGGCTCGAGATCCGCAAGCTCCCGGCGATGATCAACCACAACACCACCGAGCTCTTCTTCGACGGACTGCGCATTCCCGCGGCGAGCCTGATCGGTGAGGAGAACCGCGGGTTTCGCTATATCCTCGACGGCATGAACGCGGAGAGGATCCTGATCGCCGCCGAGGCGCTGGGCGATGCGAGGTGGTTTATTCGCAAGGCCTCTGCGTATGCCGGGGAGCGCGTGGTATTCGGGCGGCCGATAGGACAGAACCAGGGTGTTCAATTCCCGATCGCGCGGGCTTATGCGGAGTCGCGGGCGGCGGATCTGGTGAACAGGAGCGCCGCCGCGCTATTCGATGCGGGGAAGGATTGCGGCGAGGAGGCGAACATTGCGAAGCTGCTCGCCTCTGAAGCCTCGTGGCATGCGGGGGAGGCGGCAATGCAGTCGCATGGGGGCTATGGGTTGGCACGCGAATACGACATCGAGAGGAAATGGCGGGAGACGCGGCTATTCCAGATCGCGCCGGTCTCGACCAACCTGATCCTGTCGTACCTCGGGGAGCATGTGCTTGGGATGCCGCGCTCCTATTAGGCGACCCCCCTACCCAACCCGATAACGGCAAGAAATAGGCAGTGACGAAACCCTACACACCGAAGCAGGGGCAGTATCTCGCCTTCATTTACTACTACGGACGGCTCCACAAGCAGGCGCCGAGCGAGCGCGATATGCAGATCTATTTCGGAGTTTCGCCACCGACGGTGCATCAGATGATCCTGAGCCTTGAGGCGCGTGGCCTGATCGCGCGAACACCAGGGCAGGCTAGATCCATCAGCCTGCTGCTTCCGCGATAGGATCTTCCGAACCTCGAATGACATTTGCGTCGGTTACCTTCAGCATATCGCATCGTTGCCGACGACTTGCTAATTGCGATGTCGGGAGCAACGACGGGCAAACTTGGCTTCAATACCGAAGACACGGTTTTCTACTTGAACCAGCGCGTCGGGAAATTCGAGCCCAGCAAAAAGTTGAATAAACGTTTCCTGTATCACTTCCTCTCCACGAGAGTTGAAGAGAATCTCGGCATTTCAGTGGGCGCAGCACAGCCGAACCTCAGCACCGAACAAATTAAGGGCTTCGTTTTCCGGTTGCCAAGCCTTCAGCGGCACGCTCTAGCCGACTTGACACAAAACTTGACTGATGCTTGACTAAGCATCATGTC
>JBDSRZ010000216.1:0-9959 GCA_039929025.1 Usitatibacter sp.
CGACCTTGATGTGCTCGAGGAACTCGAGCGCGTCGCCCGACTCGCTCTGGATTTCGAGCAGCGACTGCAGCCACTGGTGGGTCTTCAGCTGCACCTCGCGCCCGTCGGCGTCCTCCACGCTCTTGTAGATCCAATGGGAGGCGACGCCGGCCTCCGCCACCTTGTGCATGTCCTGGGTGCGGATCTGAATCTCGACCGGCATGCCGAACGGGCCGAAGAGCGTGGTGTGCAGCGACTGATAGCCATTCGCCTTGGGGATCGCGATGTAGTCCTTGAACTTGCCCGGGATCGGCTTGTAGAAGGTGTGCAGCGCACCGAGCGCGAGGTAGGAGCTCGCGACGTCAGGGACGATGATGCGGAAGCCGTAGATGTCGAACACCTCGGAGAACGAGATGTTCTTCTCCTGCATCTTCTTGTAGATCGAGGAAATGTGCTTCTCGCGGCCGGTCACCTGGGCTTCGACCTTGAAGTCCCTGAGGCGGCCCTGGATCGCTTCCTGGATCTTGCCGACGGCGTCGCGCCGGTTGCCGCGGGCGCGCTTGAGGGCCTTGTCGAGCACGCGGAAGCGCGTCGGATGGAGGTAGTGGAACCCCAGGTCCTCCAGCTCGTAGTAGAGCGCGATCAGGCCCAGGCGGTTGGCGATCGGCGCGTAGATGTCGAGCGTCTCGCGCGCGATGCGCTCCTGCTTCTCGGTGGGCACCGCCTCGAGCGTGCGCATGTTGTGCAGGCGGTCGGCGAGCTTGATCAGGATCACGCGCACGTCGCGCGCCATCGCGAGCAGCATCTTCCTGAAGTTCTCGGCCTGCGCGTGCTGCAGCGTGGCGAACTCGATGCGGTCGATCTTCGAGACGCCGTCGACCAGCTCGGCCACCGGCTTGCCGAAGCGCTTGGCGATCTCGGTCTTGGTGGTGGGCGTGTCCTCCACCACGTCGTGGAGGAGCGCCGCCATCAACGCCTGCGCGTCGAGGTGCCACTCCGCGAGGATCTTCGCGACCGCAAGCGGGTGGGTGATGTACGGCTCGCCGCTCTGGCGGTATTGCCCCGAATGCGCCGCGCGGGCGACCTCGTAGGCTTCCTCGATCAGGGATACGTCGGCGGGCTTTAGGTAGCCCAGTACCGCGGTGAGCTCCTCCGGCCCGGGGCCAGGCAACGACGATCCGGTGGTCTTGAGACCACCCGCTGTGACGGTTTGGACTCCGAGGGCGGGCATATACGAGGACAAAGGGGTCAGGTTGCTGCTACATCACTTCCGGCTCCCAACGCTCGAAAGCAACCTGACGCCTGTCTCGCCTGTTTACAGCACCGGCGGCGTGGGAACCGGGGGATTCAGCAGCTCCTTGCCGACTTTGCCGCCGGCGATCTCGCGCAGTGCGATCACGCAGGGCTTGTCCTTGTTCGCCTCGACCAGCGGCGTCGCCCCCAGGGCGATCTGGCGTGCCCGGTTGGTCGCGGCGAGGGTGAGCTCGAAACGGTTGGGGAAGTGCTTGATGCAGTCGTCGACGGTGATGCGGGCCATGGCGAGTCTCCAATTACCTGAATTCGTCCAATAACTTGGCGATGCGGTACGCCTGCTGCGCGCGTGACACGGGGGTGCTGCGGATCACGGCGACGACCCGCTTCAGGTCGGCGAGCGCGGCATCGAACTGTTCATTGACAATTATATATTCAAATTCAAGAACATGCGAGACTTCTTCGCGGGCGTTGGCGAGCCGCCTCTCGATCGCGTCCGGGGCGTCCGTGGCCCGCGACTGCAGGCGCCTGCGCAGCTCCGTGAGCGACGGCGGCAGGATGAAGATCCCGACCATCTGCGGCAGCATCGCGCGCACCTGCCGGGCCCCCTGCCAGTCGATCTCCAGCAGCACGTCGTGGTCGCCGCGCAGCATTTCCTCGATCCATTTTCGGCTGGTGCCGTAGAGGTTGCCGTGGACGTTTGCGTGCTCGAGAAGTTCGTGGTTCTCGATCATCGTCTCGAAGGTCGGGCGATCGACGAAGCGATACTCGCGCCCGTCGTCCTCGCCCGGCCGCGGCGCGCGCGTGGTGTACGAGATCGATAGCCGGATGTTCGGCTCTTCCTTCAGCAGCCGCGCGAGAAGGCTGGTCTTCCCGGCACCGGAGGGCGCGACCACGACGAAGAGCGCGCCGGGCATGGCTATTCGATGTTCTGGACCTGCTCGCGGATCTGCTCGATCAAAACCTTGAGCTCCACCGAGGTGCGCGTCATCTCGTTGGCGACCGACTTGGAGCCGAGGGTGTTCGCCTCGCGATTGAGCTCCTGGCAGAGGAAGTCGAGCCGCTTTCCGCATGCACCGCCACGGTCGAGCACGCGGCGGAATTCCGTGATGTGGGTATTCAGCCGCGCAAGTTCCTCGTCCACGTCGATGCGCGCGGCGTAGAGCACGATTTCCTGGTGGACGCGCTCGTCGGAGGGCGATGCGCCCGCTTCCGCGAGCTTGGCGACGAGCTTGTCCCGGAAGGCGCGCATCGCCGCGGGGATAAGGGGTCCGGCTTCGCGCACCAGCTGCGCCATCTTGTCGAGGCGTTCGCGCAGCACCGCATCGAGCTTTCCACCCTCGCGCACACGCGACGCATTGAGTTCGACGATGGCGCGCTCGAGGAGCCCCAGCACCTGCTCCTTCAGCTTCTCGGCGCTGAGCGATTCGTCGGCGAGGATGCCCGGCCAGTGGAGGATCTCGGAGATCGACATCGCCCGCGCCTCGGGAAATTTTTCCTGCACCAGCTGCGAGGCGACGCGCAGGGACACGAGAGCCTGTGCGTCGGGCACCAGCGAGCGCGCCGCGGTCGAGACCGGCGTGAAGGTGACGCGGCAATCGACCTTGCCGCGCGTGAGCTTCGCGCCCACCGCCTCGCGCATCGCGGGCTCGAGCGGCCTCAGCTCCTCGGGGATGCGCGTCTGGAATTCCAGGTAGCGATGGTTGACCGTCTTCAGCTCGACGGCGAGGCTACCGAGGGCGCTTTCCTGCGCGGCGGCCGCGAAGCCGGTCATGCTGGCGATCATTTTTGGAGGAATATTCCGCCTTTACAAGGCGGTAGGGAGTGCCGACAATGGAGCACCGAATTATATCGGAACCCCCCCGCTCAATGCCCGCACAGGCGAACCAGCCTCTGCCCGCCGGCTACGTTCTCAATGGCTATCGCATCGAGAAGCCCTTGTCGTCGGGCGGTTTCAGCATCGTGTACCTGGCGCGCGACGAGGCGGGTACCCCGTTCGCCATCAAGGAATACCTGCCTTCCACGATGCCGCTGCGCACCGAGGGCGTGGAAGTGCTGGTAACCGACGAGGGCAACCTTTCGCTCTTCCGCCACGGCCTCAAGTGCTTCTTCGAGGAGGGCCGGGCGCTTGCGATGATCTCGCACCCGAACGTGGTGCGGGTCGAGAACTTCTTCCGGGCGAACGAGACCTGCTACATGGTGATGCAGTACGTGCGCGGCCGAACCCTCCAGTTCCACATCCAGAGGAACCGCCACGAGTTCACCGAGGGCTTCATCCGCAAGGTGTTCATGTACCTGATGAACGGGCTGAGGGAGGTGCACGCCAACAAGCTCCTGCACCTGGACATCAAGCCGGCAAACATCTTCCTGTCGATGGAAGGCCGCCCCGTGCTGCTCGATTTCGGTGCCGCGCGGATCACGCTCTCGGAAGAGGCGATGAAGTTGAAGCCCATGTACACCGCGGGCTTCGCCGCGCCCGAGCACTATCGCTTCAAGCCGGGCGAGCTGGGCCCCTGGAGCGACATGTACTCGGTGGGCGCGACCATGTACACCTGTATCGCGGGTACCCCGCCCCAGGCAGGCGACCAGCGCGAACAGAAGGACCGCATCATCCCGCTGCGCACGCTCGCGCGACAGCAATACTCCGAAAACCTCTACTCGATCGTCGAGTCCTGCCTCGAGGTCGACTACATGAAGCGGCCGCAGACCGCCTTCGACCTGCAGAAGCTGCTGATGGAGGAGCCGGTGGCCGAGGACAGGTCGCCGAGCGGGTTCCTCGAGACCCTCAGCACGCCCCTTTCGAAGCTCTTCTCGCGTTAGGCACACGCGCCGTGCGCTTCACCATCTTCCAGGACAGCAAGGTCGGCGACCGGCAGGGCAACGAGGACCGTGTCGGCTATTCATACAGCCGCGACGTGTTGCTGATGACGATCGCCGACGGCATGGGCGGCCACGACATGGGCGAGGTTGCCGCCGAGATCGCGGTGGGCGAGATCACCAGCCGCTTCCAGCAGGAGGCGCGCAATCGCCTGCAGCGGCCGTTCGACTTCCTCGTCTCCGCGATCCAGTCGGCGCACCGCGCGATCGTCTCGTACGCCGACCAGAGGAACATGTTCGAGTGCCCGCGCACCACGTGCGTCGCCTGCGTGGTCCAGGGCGGGCGCGCCTTCTGGGCGCACGCCGGCGATTCGCGCCTCTACCTGATCCGCCGCGGAGAGGTGGTCGCCAAGACCCAGGACCACTCCAAGGTGCAGCAGATGATCGACGCCGGCCGCCTCACTTCGGAGGCCGCCGCGAAGCATCCCGACCGCAACAAGATCTACAGCTGCCTCGGCGGGGTGGTGGCGCCGCAGATCGACCTGGGCCGCGACATCCGCCTCGAACCCGGCGACACGATCCTGCTTTCCACCGACGGCTTCTGGACGCAGATCCCGCCGAACATCATCGGCACCATGCTCGTCCGCCAGCCGATCACGCAGCTCCTGCCCGGGCTGATCACCGAAGCGCAGCGCCGCGCCCAGGGGGAATCGGACAACGTCTCCGTGGTCGCGATGACATGGGAGAACCAGGAAGACGACAACGTCTCCGATACGCGCGCCATGGACGAGGAGCAGTTCGCCACCTCCACCAACACCACGCAACCGCTCGATCCCGACGGCCTTCCCGCCGACGAAGTCACCGACGACGATATCGAGCGCGCCATCGCCGAGATCCAGAACGCAATCCGCAAGGTCCCCCGCTAGGCTCCCCATGCAACGATCCTTCAATCGCGGGGCCGCGCACCTCCGGCCCATCCGTTTCCAGCGCCGCTACACCGAGCACGCCGAGGGTTCCGTGCTGGTTGAATTCGGCAATACCCGGGTCCTGTGCACCGCGAGCGTCGAGGAGAAGGTGCCGTCATTCCTCAAGGGGAAAGGCGGCGGCTGGGTGACGGCAGAGTACGGCATGCTGCCGCGCGCCACCAACACCCGCGGCGGCCGCGAGGCGGCGATCGGCAAGCAGTCGGGGCGCACGCAGGAGATCCAGCGATTGATCGGACGAAGCCTGCGCGCGGTCACCGATCTCAAGGCGCTCGGCGAGCGCCAGATCACGCTCGACTGCGACGTGCTGCAGGCCGACGGCGGGACGCGCTGCGCTTCCGTCACCGGGGCGATGGTGGCGCTTGCCGATGCCGTCGCATGGTTGCGTGGCAGGCGGCTCATCGCGGTCGATCCGCTGCGCGATTTCGTCGCGGCGGTTTCCGTTGGGATTGTCGGCGGCAACGCGATGCTCGACCTCGACTATGGCGAGGATTCGGGCTGCGACACCGACATGAACGTGGTGATGACCGGCGCGGGGCATTTCGTCGAGGTGCAGGGGACCGCGGAGGGCGAGCCGTTCACGCGCGAGCAGATGGCGCGATTGCTGGACCTGGCTTCGGAGGGGATCGGGGAGCTGGTGGTACTGCAGCGCGCGGCTCTGGCTCAACCTTTGGAACACGGATGAAACGGATACTTGAGTATTCTTGCCGGCTGATTCACTCCTTGATCTTGATGGAATCGTCGAGTGTACTTGCCGGTTGATTCACCGCTTGGAAGGGCTTGGAAGTAGAAGTATCCGTGTTCATCCGCTTTTGTCCGTTTCATCCGTGTTCCAGAGGTTTGCTGTGAAAAGGATCGTCATCGCGTCGAGTAACCCCGGCAAGCTGCGCGAGCTCTCCGCGCTGCTGAAACCCCTCGGCATCGACACCGTCTCCCAGGAAATGCTCGGCGTCGGCGAAGCCGAAGAGCCCCACGGCACTTTCCTCGAGAACGCCCTCGCCAAGGCACGCCACGCGAGCGCCCTTACCGGGCTCCCAGCGCTCGCCGACGATTCCGGCCTGTGCGTGAAAGCCCTCGGCGGGGCGCCAGGGGTGCAGTCGGCGTACTACGCCGGCGGGAAAGGCTCGCGCGAGGTACGCGATGCGCGCAATAACGCGAAGCTCGTCGCGGCACTCGCAGGTGTCGAGGATAGATCGGCCTTTTATTACTGCGTGCTGGTGCTGGTCGCCTCACCCATCGATCCGACGCCGATCGTGGTCGATGGAACCTGGCACGGCACCATCGTGGCCGCACCCCGCGGCGAAGGGGGGTTCGGCTACGACCCGCATTTCCAGACCGAACAGCTCGACCTCACCGCTGCACAGCTAGAGCCCGGTGACAAGAATCGGCTGAGCCATCGTGGCAAGGCGCTGGGGCGCCTTGCCTCCCGCCTGGTCGCGCTGCGCGACCTCTAACCCACCTTCCCCGTTGCGGCCCAGGACGAGGGAGGCGCGACGATGGGGGCAGCGCTCGTCGAGCACGCCGAGGCGGCCCTCGCTGTCGCGGAAGACGACCAGGTCCTCGCTGAGCACACGCGCATGCACCGGCGTGCCATCGTTTTCCACCACCTCCTCCGAAAGGCAGACCGGCATCCTGGACCGCGGAAAAATGGTGTCGGAGTCGAATTTCCCAGAGCGCCTTGACAGCCATTTCCGCCCAAGAATAAATGGTGTCTGACACCATTTATTTGGGGATTGCCGGCTTGGGGCGAGCGTTCACTCTCATGGCGTCGACGCTCAACGCACGACCCGCGTGTGCGGCTGGCGGCAGCTGCCGATCCGCGGCCCGAGGCGCCACGCTGGAAGTCTGCCTCGCGATGCTCGAATCCGCGGGCGCCGGGCGCGAGGTGCAGCTCTCGCACCAGGTGGCGATGGGATAATCACGGAGTGAAAACGAGCACCGCATCGAGCAAGCGCGCGACCCGTGACATCCTGCACCATTGGCGCGAGGCGGTGCCCAACGATCGCCTTGCCCACCTGGTGAAAGACACTTCCCGCGCGCTGGTGCGGGCCCTGCAGGTACGCCTCGCCGAGCACGATGTCTCGTTCGGCCACTGGACGTTCCCGCGCATCCTCTGGGAGCACGACGGTCTCACGCAGCGCAGCCTCTCCGACGAGGCGGGGGTGATGGAGCCGACCACGTTCACCGCTCTGAAGGCGATGGAATGCAAGGGCTACCTGGCGCGCGACGAGGCACGCCGATGAGCGACATCTCGATCGCCCAACAGCCGCCCCTCTCCCTCTACCTCCACATCCCGTGGTGTCTCAAGAAGTGCCCGTACTGCGACTTTAACTCGCACGAGAAGCGCGGCGAGTTGCCGCAGCGCGAGTACGTCGACGCGTTGGTCGCCGATCTCGAATCGAGCCTCGCCAAGGTGTGGGGACGGCGCATCCACACGATCTTCATCGGCGGCGGCACGCCGAGCCTTTTCGGCGCGGAGGCGATCGATCGCCTGCTCACCGCGGTGCGCACGCGCCTTCCCGTCGACCCCGATGCCGAGATCACCATGGAAGCGAACCCCGGTACCTTCGAGGCCGCGCGTTTCCAGGGCTATCGCGATGCGGGCGTGAACCGCCTGTCCATCGGCGTGCAGAGCTTCGACGATGCAAAACTCGCGGCACTCGGCCGCGTCCACGGCGCGGGTGAAGCGCGCGCTGCCCTTGCCGCGGCGCTGCGCATCTTCCCGACCGT
Source organism: Usitatibacter sp. (assembly GCA_039929025.1). Lineage (GTDB taxonomy): Bacteria > Pseudomonadota > Gammaproteobacteria > Burkholderiales > Usitatibacteraceae > Usitatibacter. The sequence continues at coordinate 7,761 of JBDSRZ010000216.1, forward strand.
GAACGTGGACCTGATGTACGCGCTTCCCGGCCAATCGATCGAGGGTGCGATTGGGGACGTGCGCGAAGCGGCGGCTTCCGGGGCGCCGCACATTTCCGCCTATCACCTCACGCTCGAGCCCGACACGCACTTCTTCCGCTTCCCGCCGCAACTCCCGGAAGACGACGAGGCCGCGGACATGCAGGAATCGATCGAGGCGCTGCTGCGGGAATCCGGCTTCGGTCACTACGAGACTTCCGCCTTCGCGCGGCCCGGCCACCGCGCGCGCCACAACCTCAACTACTGGTCATTCGGCGATTACCTTGGCCTGGGCGCGGGAGCCCACGGCAAGATCTCGTTCCGCGACCGCATCCTGCGTGAAGTGCGCGCGCGCAAGCCCCAGACCTACCTCACCGCGGCAATTGCGGGCGATCCGATCCACGAGTCGCGCGAAGTGGCCATCGACGAGCTGCCGTTCGAATTCATGCTGAACGCACTTCGTCTCGTGGAAGGGTTTCCGATCACGCTCTTCGCGCAGAGGACGGGCCTTCCGATCGCGGTGGTCGAGCCGCAGATCGCGATCGCCGAAGCGCGCGGCCTCCTCGAGCGCGACCACGCCACCATCCGGCCGACGGTGCGAGGCGCACGTTTCCTGAACGAGCTCCTGGAGACCTTCCTGCCCGGCGAGGGTGCGAAGTGCGCCCCGCGCGTGATCAGTATTTGTTCGCCGGGTACGCGCCGCTCTTGACGAACGGCGGCTCGCGGCCGACGAGCGACTCGAGCAGGATCAGCTCGTCGTCGCTGTGCCCCTTGAAGCCGCCCGGCTCGGCGCGCAGGATGCCGCCCGTCTCGCGCAGCATGAGCGGCGTCTCGTGGTGGGTGGTCTTGACCGTCCTGGCTTCCATGTTCGCGCCCTCGACCCGTGCTTCGCCGTAGCAGAGGCAGAAGTAGACCGAGCCCGGCTCGACCTCGAGGTACGCGCCCGTGCCGCGGATGCCGATGGTGGCGACCGCGGCCTTGATGGCCACCGGCTTCTTCGAGAACACCGACAGCACGCGCCCGCCGGAGACGAGCATGTCGGTGAGGACATTGTCCCGGCCCTTCACCTCGATGATCGTCTTCTGGTGCAGGAGGAAGGCATCACCCTTCAGCACCACCACCGCCTTCGCCCCGGCGCCGGTCACGATGCGGTCGCCCAGCTTGACCGCGGTGCCCACCTTCGCGGGCTGGCCGTTCACCGTGGCACTGCCCTCCAGCCGCGCGATGCCGGTGCCGCCGGGGATGTCGCCCGCGGCGAGGGCGCGGGACATGAATCCGGACAGGCCCGCGGCGCCCAGCGCCCCGCCCGACACCAGGGCGCGCAGCAACTCACGGCGTTTCTGGCTTTCGTCATTCATGTCATGTCCTCCGGAAATACAAGTCCCAGACGCCGTGCCCCAGCCCCACGCCGCGCCGCTCGAACTTGGTCTGCGGCCGTGAATCGGGCCTGGGCGCAAAATCCGCGGCGGTGTTTGCGAGCCCCGGCGTAGCGCAGAGTACCTGCAGAATGTGCTCGGCGTATTCCTGCCAATCGGTCGCGACGTGCAGGTAGCCGCCGGGAGCCAGGCGCGTCGCGAGGAGTGCGGCGAATTGCGGCTGGATCAGGCGGCGCTTGTGGTGGCGCTTCTTCGGCCAGGGGTCCGGGAAGAACACGTGCAGCCCCACCAGCGCGCCGGCCGGCACCATCTCTCGCAGGACCTCGACCGCGTCGTGCTGGATGACGCGCACATTGGTGAGCCCCTGCTGCGCCATCTGCTTCAACAAGCTGCCGACGCCCGGCGTGTGCACTTCGATGGCGAGATAGCCGTTACCGGGATGCTCGGAGGCGATGCGCACGGTGGTCTCGCCCATCCCGGAGCCGATCTCGGCGATTACCGGGACTTTGGCGCCGAAAAGCGCGTCCAAATCGAGCGGCGAAGCCATGTACGGCAGGCCGAACCGGGGCAACTGTTCCTCGTAGGCACGCTGCTGGGCGGGGGAGAATCGACCCTGGCGCAGCACGTAGCTACGGATCGGCGGGTGTGTCATCGGCGCAACAGAAAAAATGGAAAACGCGAAATTATACGGGGTGGAGACTCATTGACACCTTGGCGGGGGGCGCCTAGATTGGCTGAAAAGGAGCATCGAAAAGCAATGAAAGGACTGTTGGCGCTCGGATTGATGTCGCTGCCGCTGGCCAGC
>JBDSRZ010000217.1:0-3471 GCA_039929025.1 Usitatibacter sp.
CCAGTTGCCGAACTCCCACTGCAGGTCGTCGCAGGTGACGAACTTGCCCAGCCCCGGATGGAACGGGCCCACGTGGTAGTCCTCGAGGTAGACCTCGATGAAGGTCTTCCAGTTGAAGTCGTACTCGGTGGTCTCGACCTTGTCGAGGTGGTAACCCTCGAAGTCGAGCTCCTTCGCCACGCCGAGCTTCGCCAGGTCGCGGGCCACCTCGCGCTTGCCGTTGAAGAGCATGCCGTTCCACTTCTGCAGGCCCTGGCTCGGCAGGTCGAGGCAGATCTTCTCCTGGAATGACGGCGCGCCGAGGTGTTTGCCCGCTGAATCGTAGCTCCAGCGATGCAGCGGACACGTGATGGTGCCGCCGGGGAGCGAGCCCGCGCCCTTCAGCATGATGGCTTGCCGGTGGCGGCAGACGTTGGATACGAGGTTGTGCCGCCCGCCGTCATTCACCAGCGACCAGGCACCCGCCGAGCGCCAGTCGAGCACGCGATAGTCGCCGGGGTTGGGCGCCATCTGCTCATGGGCGACGTAGCCAGGGCCGTTGGCGAACAGGAGCTTTTCTTCCACCGCGGCGACTCGCGGGTCGAAATACCACGACAGCGGAAGGTTGGGAGCCGAGCGCGTGAGCGCTCTCTGACTCGCGAGATCCGTCATTATCTGCACCCCCGGAAATTCGAAGATGAAAACAACAAGCGGGCAATTGAGTCAGCTAGCTTTTAGCTCTGCAGCTCCGTCCCGGATCGTTGAACCGTTTGTTACCTACTTATGACCCCGATTTTGGGGCAAGTTCCCTTATTTTTCAAGACCTTCGTGCGAGGGCGGGGTTTCAATCGCAACTCCCACGGGAACGGGGATTTGCGGCTAGTCCTTGGCGCGCGCCATGACGCTTTCCATGTGGACCTTCGCCGCGGGCCATTCGCTGTCGAGGATCGAGTAGAGGATCGAGGAGCGCGGCGTGCCGTCCTGCAGGCATTTTACGGCGCGGCACCGGTTCGCGTCGTGGCACCAATCTCGGGCAAAATGACGATCTTTCCCGCGCCTTGGCCATGTCACAGCCCGTCCCGCCCGCCGCCGCCGAAGCTCTCAGCTTCGAGAAGGCCCTCGAGGAGCTCGAATCACTCGTCGCCAGGATGGAGGACGGCAAGCTGCCCCTCGAGGAGTCGCTTGTCGCCTATCAGCGCGGCGCCGAGCTGATCAAGTTCTGCGAGTCGCGCCTCACCGATGCCCAGGCGCGCGTCGCCATCCTGGACGGCGGCGAGCTGCGCGACTTCAATCCCGACAAGTGATGGCCTCGCGTTCCGATCGTTTGCCCGCAGTCGCGCCCCATCCCGGCGACTTCCAGGCCTGGGCGCGCGACGTTGCCGCGTGCACCGAGGCGGCGCTCGCCGAGCTCATACCCTCGAGCCGCGCGGCTCCCGCCCGGCTGCACGACGCGATGCGCTACTCGACGCTCGGCGGCGGCAAGCGCGTGCGCGCGATGCTGGTCCACGCCGCGGGCGAGTTCGCCGAGGCCGATCTGGAACGGCTGCGCATTGCCGCCTGCGCGGTGGAGATGATCCACGCCTATTCTCTCATCCACGATGACCTGCCGTGCATGGACGACGACATCCTGCGGCGCGGCAAGCCCACGTGCCATGTCGAGTTCGACGAGGCCACGGCGCTCCTCGCCGGCGACGCGCTGCAGAGCCTCGCCTTCCAGCTCCTCGCCGAGCATCGCGTCGCGGACGACCCAGTCCGCCAGCTGAAGATGCTGCAGCTCTTCGCCGTCGCCTGCGGCTCGCGCGGCATGGCCGGCGGACAGGCGATCGACCTGGATGCGGTCGGCAAGTCGCTTTCGCTGCCGGAGCTCGAATACATGCACATCCTCAAGACCGGGGCCCTCATTCGCGCCTCGATCCTCATGGGTGCCTATTGCGGCCGCGAGCTGCCGCCCGCCGAGCACGAGCACCTCGACCGCTTCGCCAAGTGCATCGGCCTCGCCTTCCAGGTGGTGGACGACGTCCTCGACGAGGAAGGCGACGCGGACACGCTCGGCAAGACCGCGGGCAAGGACAAGGCCGCCGGCAAGCCGACCTATACAAGCCTCATGGGCTTGGCGCCCGCCAGGCGGCTGGCCGATGACCTGCTCGCCCAGTCACGGGAGGCCCTGAGCACCCTGGGCGCCGGTGCCGGGCGCCTGCGGGAGATCGCGGAATTCGTCGTCCATCGTGAGCGTTAGAATGGCTGCGGAACAACATTGCCGTCCCCGTGGAACCGGGGACCCGAGATGACCTCCTTCCCGCTTCTCGAAAAGATCTCCGACCCCACGGACCTGCGCGGCCTGGATCGCAAGCAGCTGGGCCAGTTGGCCGGCGAGCTGCGGGCGTTCATCGTCGATTCGGTGGCCGCCACCGGCGGGCACCTGTCCTCGAATCTGGGCACGGTCGAGCTCACGATCGCGCTGCACTACGTCTTCCGTACTCCCCACGACCGCCTCATCTGGGACGTCGGTCACCAGACCTACGGGCACAAGATCCTCACCGGGCGGCGCGAGGGCATGGGAAGGCTGCGCCAGAAGGGCGGCATCGCGGGCTTCCCGCGGCGCGAGGAGAGCGCCTACGACACCTTCGGGACCGCGCACTCCTCCACCTCGATCTCCGCGGCCCTCGGCATGGCCGTCGCCGCCGATCGACAGGGCACCGACCGCCACGTGATCGCCGTCATCGGCGACGGCGCGTTGACGGCGGGGATGGCGTTCGAGGCACTCAACAACGCCGAGCAGACCGGCGCCAACGTGATCGTGATCCTGAACGACAACGACATGTCGATCTCGGAGAACGTGGGCGCGCTCAACAATTACCTCGCCAAGCTGATGTCCGGGCGCTTCTACGCCGCGACCAAGAAGACCGCCGAAAAGGTGCTGTCGGCCGCGCCCGGCGTGAAGGAGCTCGCCAGGCGCTTCGAGGAGCACGCAAAGGGCATGATCACTCCCTCGACCATGTTCGAGGAATTCGGCTTCAACTACACCGGCCCCATCGACGGCCACAACCTCGACGTGCTGGTCGACACGCTGAACAACGTGAAGCGCCTTGAAGGCCCGCAGTTCCTGCACGTGGTGACCAGGAAGGGCCAGGGCTACAAGCTCGCCGAGGAGGACCCGATCACCTACCACGGCCCCGGCAAGTTCGATCCGGGCGTTGGTATCGTCAAGGCGAAGGCCGCGGCGGACGCCAAGCCGCGGCCGACCTACACCCAGGTGTTCGGCGAGTGGCTCTGCGACATGGCGCGCGCGGACGATCGCCTCATCGCCATCACGCCCGCGATGCGCGAGGGCTCGGGGCTCGTCAGGTTCTCGCAGGAATTCCCCGCCCGCTACTTCGACGTCGGCATCGCCGAGCAGCATGCGGTGACCTTCGCCGCGGGGCTCGCGGTCGAGGGCATGAAGCCCGTCGTCGCGATCTACTCCACGTTCCTGCAGCGCGCCTACGACCAGCT
>JBDSRZ010000218.1:0-5274 GCA_039929025.1 Usitatibacter sp.
CGATCCGGACAGCCGCGCGAGCACTCCGCTCGAAACAATGCCGCCCACGCCCACGGCGGCGCCGATGGCGAGGAACAGCAGGATCGCGAAGTAACTCTCGAGCAATGCCGGGAATCCCAGCTGAAACAAAAAAATGGTGCCGTCGAAGAGACTCGAACTCTTACGCCTTTCGGCACTGCCCCCTCAAGACAGCGTGTCTACCAATTCCACCACGACGGCAAATGATCCGGGAATGCGGACCCGGCGATGCTGATTCTGCGACAAACCCTACTTGGGAATCTCCGTGGGCTTGCCCTGGGAGGTTCCCGCGGGCGCCGGTGCCGAGGGAGCAGGCGCCACGGGTTGCAAATCGGTCTTGCCCGCCGGGACGACCAGGCTTTCGGTCACGCCGCTGGATTTCGACGGGGCACTGAAATAGGTGAGGAGGAGCGTGGTCGCGAAGAACACCGCGGCCAGGACGGCGGTGGTGCGCGACAGGAAGTTGGCCGCGCCCGCGGAGCCGAAGAGGCTCCCGGCCGAGCCGCTGCCGAAGGCGGCGCCCATGTCGGCGCCCTTGCCGTGCTGCAGCAGGACCAGGACGGCGATGGTGAGCGCCGCGAGCACGTGAACCACCAGGACCAGCGTTTGCATCTTCGGTCAACCCTTTGCGCTTGCGGATCCGGCAGCACGCCAGATCGCCACGAATTCTTCCGCTACCAGCGACGCCCCGCCGACCAGCCCGCCGTCGACGTTCGGCATCCCGAACAACTCCGCGGCGTTCGCCGCCTTGACGCTGCCCCCGTACAGGATCGACAGCCTCGCGGCGATTCCCGCGTCCTTCGCGGCGATGCGCCCGCGGATGAAGGCCTGCGCCTCATCTGCCTGCGCAGAGCTCGCCGTCCTGCCCGTGCCGATGGCCCAGACCGGCTCGTAGGCGACGATCGTGCCGTCCAGCTCCTTCGCGCCGCAATGCTCCAGCAGCGCATCCACCTGCCTTGCCAGCACCGCCTCGGTGCGCGACTGCTCCCGCTCCTCGAGCGTCTCGCCGACGCAGAAGATCGGCGTCAGCTTCGCGCGCCGCGCCGCGGCGAATTTCTCCGCCGCCATGGCGTCGGTCTCGCCGAAGATCGTGCGGCGCTCCGAGTGCCCGACGATCGCGTAGCGGCAACCCAGGTCCGCCAGCATCGCCCCGGAAACCTCCCCCGTGTAGGCGCCGTTGTCGAAGCGGCTCACATCCTGGGCGCCCCACGCGACTCCCGACCCCTGCAGAGCCGCCCTGGCCTGGGCCAGATAGGGGCCGGGCACGCAAACCGCGCATGCCACGGGGCCTTCCCGGGGGATTTCTCGGAGGAGCGCACCCAGCAGCACCTCGTTCGCGGAGAGGCTGCCATTGAGCTTCCAATTGCCGACGACCGCTTTGGACCGCATCAGACCCTCAAAACCATAGGATTTTACCGCGAAACGGGGTCGGCCTTCAAATCGGCCGCCCGCTCCCCGCCCGCCTTGACCGCACTCGCGATCGCCTCGGCAAGCGACTGTACGTGCGCACGATCCTCGCCCTCCACCATCACCCGGACTACGGGCTCGGTGCCGGAGGGGCGCAGCAGCACCCGCCCCCTGCCGGCGAGGCTTTCCTCGGCCTGGGCGACCGCCTCGCGGATCGACGCCACCTGCAGGTCGGCCTTGCCCGGAAGGCGCACGTTCAGCAGCACCTGGGGCAGCAGCGTGAGCTCGCGGGTGAAATCGCCCAGCGTCTGGCCGCTCGAGACCAGCGCGGCCAGCACCTGCAGGGCCGAGATGATCGCGTCGCCGGTGCTGTGGCGATCGAGGCACAGGAGGTGCCCGGAGTTCTCGCCGCCGCATTCCCAGCCGCGCTCCACCAGGGTCTCCAGCACGTAGCGGTCGCCCACCTTGGCGCGCGCGAACTCGATGCCCATCTCGGCGAAACGCCGCTCGAGCGCGAAGTTGGTCATCAGCGTGCCGACGACGCCCCCGCGCAGCCGCTGCGATTGGTGGCGGTGCTTTACCATCGCGTACAGCAGCTGGTCCCCGTCGAAGAGCGTGCCGTCGTGGTCGGCCATCGCGAGCCGGTCGCCATCGCCGTCGAAGGCGATGCCGAAATCGGCCTGACGATCGGCGACCGCCCTGGCGACCGTCTTCGGCGAGGTCGCGCCGCACCCCTCGTTGATGTTCAAGCCGTTGGGGGAGCTGCCGATGGCGATCACCTCGGCGCCCAGCTCCTGGAAGATGCGGATGCCGACGCGGTAGTTGGCGCCGTGGGCGCAGTCCACCACGAGCTTGAGACCCCGCAGCGAGCGCTGCTTGGGAAAAGTCCCCTTGCAGAACTCGAGGTAGCGGCCCTCGGCATCGTGCACGCGCTCGGCCTTGCCGAGGTTCGCCGACGACGCGGGCAGCGACATCGGCCCATCGATCATCGATTCGATCTCGGATTCCACCGCGTCCGGCAGCTTCATGCCGTCGGCGGAGAAGAACTTGATGCCGTTGTCCTCGAACGGGTTGTGGGAGGCGGAGATCATGACGCCCGCCGAAAGCCGCAGCGCGCGCGTGAGGAAAGCCACGCCGGGCGTGGGCATCGGCCCCACCAGCAGCGTGTCGACGCCCGCGGCGGAAAGCCCCGATTCCAGCGCCGACTCGAGCATGTACCCCGAGATGCGCGTGTCCTTGCCGATCAGCACCGCGGGGCGGTCGCGATGCGGCGGGGCCACGTCGGCGCGCGACAGGATCTTGCCGGCGCAGTAGCCCAGCTTCATCACGAAGTCCGGCGTGATCGGCGGCTGGCCGACGCGCCCGCGGACCCCGTCGGTGCCAAAGAATGTGCGGCTCATGGATTCGTCTCCGGGTTTCCGAGGGCGAGCCAGACGTTCAGCGCGTCGACGGTTTCACGCACATCGTGCACGCGCAGCAGGCTCGCGCCATTTTGCGCCGCGAGGAGCGCCGCGGCAACGCTGCCGGCGGCGCGATCCTCCACCGGCCGGCCACCGGTGAGCTCCGCGATCATGCGCTTGCGGGACACCCCCACCAGCAACGGATAACCGATCGACGCGAGCATCGGCAACCCGCGGAAGAGCTGCTGGTTGTGCTCGAGGGTCTTGCCGAAACCGAATCCCGGATCGAGCGCGATGCGCTCGCGCGCCACGCCCGCGGCTTCCAGGGCCTGCGCCCGTGCGCGCAGAAAGGCGCCGACCTCGGCAACGACGTCGGCGTATTGCGGCGCCTGCTGCATCGTTCGCGGCGTCCCCTGCATGTGCATCGCGACCACACCCACCGGTGCGGCCGCCACCGCATCGATCGCGCCCGGAGCCTGGAACGCGTGCACGTCGTTCACTACCGCGCAGCCCGCGGCGATGGCAGCGCGCATCACCTCGGGCTTCATCGTATCCACGGATACCGCCACGCCTTCGCGTCCCAGGGCCTCGATCACCGGGATGACGCGATCGAGCTCCTCGCCGATGCCGACGGGTTCCGCGTTTGGCCGCGTCGACTCCCCGCCCACGTCGACCAGGTCCGCGCCGTCGGCACGAAGCCTGAGCCCCTGCTCGATCGCCTTCGACGTCTCGAGGAATCTCCCGCCATCGGAGAACGAGTCGGGCGTGACATTGACGATCCCCATCACCAGCGGTCGGCCATGCCGCGAGCGGGCAAAGGAAAAAGGGGTGGCGCGAGGCCACCCCTTCCCGCCGTGCTGCACGTCGATCGCGATCAGGTGTTCTCGACCGCCGCACCCGCGGGCTCGGCACCGCGATGGCCGCCGTCGCCCGGGGGCGGCGGCGACGGCTTCGCCGCGACCGGCTTGGGCGGACGCGGCGGGCGGCCCGACATGATGTCCTCGATCTGGTGGGAATCGAGCGTCTCCCACTCGAGCAGCGCCTTGGTCATCACCTCGACCTTGTCGCGGTTCTCCTCGAGCAGGCGCCGGGCGAGCGCGTACTGCTGGTCGATGATCGAGCGCACTTCCTTGTCGACGGTCTTCATCGTCTCTTCCGACATGTTCTGGTGCGTGGTCACCGAACGGCCGAGGAACACCTCGCCCTCGTTCTCGCCGTAGACCATGGGGCCCAGCGCTTGCGACATGCCCCACTCGGTCACCATGCGGCGCGCCATTTCGGTCGCGCGCTTGAAGTCGTTCGAGGCGCCGGTGGTCATCTGGTTCATGAACAGCTCCTCGGCGATGCGGCCGCCGAACAGCACCGCGATGTTGTTCATCAGATAATCGCGGTTGTAGCTGTAGCGGTCCTCCACCGGCAACTGCATCGTCACGCCCAGCGCGCGGCCGCGGGGAATGATCGTGACCTTGTGGACCGGGTCCGTCTTCGGGAGCAGTCTCGCGACGATGGCGTGGCCGGACTCGTGATAGGCCGTGTTCTTGCGCTCCTCTTCCGGCATCACCATCGAGCGGCGCTCGGCGCCCATGATGACCTTGTCCTTGGCGTGCTCGAAGTCGTCCATGTCCACCAGGCGCTTGTTGCCGCGCGCGGCGAAGAGGGCCGCCTCGTTCACCAGGTTGGCCAGGTCCGCCCCGGAGAAGCCGGGCGTGCCGCGCGCGATGACCGACGCATCGACGTCGGGCGCGATCGGGACCTTGCGCATGTGCACCAGCAGGATCTGCTCGCGGCCGCGGATGTCGGGCAGCGGGACGACTACTTGCCTGTCGAACCGCCCCGGGCGCAGGAGCGCGGGGTCGAGCACGTCGGGCCGGTTGGTGGCGGCGATGACGATCACGCCCGAGGTGCCCTCGAAGCCGTCCATCTCCACCAGCAACTGGTTCAGCGTCTGCTCGCGCTCGTCGTTGCCGCCGCCCAGGCCCGCGCCGCGCTGGCGGCCGACCGCGTCGATCTCGTCGATGAACACGATGCACGGGGCATTCTTCTTCGCCTGCTCGAACATGTCGCGCACGCGTGCCGCGCCCACGCCGACGAACATCTCGACGAAGTCGGAGCCGGAGATCGAGAAGAACGGCACCTTCGCCTCGCCGGCGATGGCGCGCGCGAGGAGCGTCTTGCCGGTCCCGGGGGAGCCCACCATCAGCACGCCGCGCGGGATGCGCCCGCCCAGCTTCTGGAACTTGGAGGGGTCGCGGAGGAACTCGACCAGCTCGGCCACTTCCTCCTTGGCCTCGTCCACGCCGGCGACGTCGCCGAACGTGACCTGGTTCTGGTTCTCGTCGAGCATGCGCGCGCGGCTCTTGCCGAACGAGAAAGCGCCGCCACGGCCGCCGCCCTGCATCTGGCGCATGAAGAAGATCCACACGCCGATCAGCAGCAGCATCGGGAACCA
>JBDSRZ010000219.1:0-5797 GCA_039929025.1 Usitatibacter sp.
GCCGTCGGCGATCTCGATCCGCACCCGCTCGTCCTCCGGCAGCTTGAAGAACTGCCGCGCCGCCGCCACGACCTCCGGCAGGATCTCGACCACCGTGATCTGCGCTTGCGGCCGATGGCGATGGAGAAAGCGCGTGAACGACGCCGAGCCGAGCCCGATCTGCAACACGCTCGCGGGCCAGTCGCGCGCCGGGTGCACCACCAGCGGCATCATCATGAGCCGCGTGTACTCGAGCTCCAGCGCCCACGGCCGGCCGATGCGCATCGCCCCCTGCACCCAGCGCGAGCCGAAATGCAGGTACCGGACTCCCTTCTCTTCGCTCACCTGTATCGAGGCCATGAGCGGCGCAGTGTGCCACGCCCCTTCCATGCAGAATAATGAAATAGTTTTCAGGCCGCTGTCGAAACGCCCGCTCGCCATTCGACCAGGAGTGGGATAGGAAGGCAGGCTTCCAATCCGCAAAACCAAGGAGATGACGATGAAAGTGATGGTGATGGTGAAGGCGACCCGGGACTCCGAGATGGGCGTGATGCCGAGCGAGCAATTGCTCCGCGACATGGGCAACTTCAACGAGGAGCTGGTGAAGGCCGGGATCATGCTCTCCGGCGACGGCCTGAAACCCAGCTCCCTGGGCAAGCGCGTGCGTTTTTCCGGCGCCGAACGCACGGTGACCGACGGCCCCTTCGCCGAAACCAAGGAGCTGGTTGCCGGCTTCTGGGTCTGGAAGGTGAAGTCGATGCAGGAGGCGATTGACTGGGTGAAGAAGTGCCCCAACCCGATGCCCGGCGATTCCGACATCGAGATCCGCCCGTTCTACGAGATCGAGGACTTCGATGCTCCCGCGGACTTCGTCGAGAAGGAAAAGCGACTCCACGCCCAGGCCGCGGCGAACGCGAAGAGCAAGTGACGGTGCGCGGCGAGACACGGTGAATGTGTCCCATCTGCGCGGTTGCGAGGGAGTTCATCCGCAGGATGCGGGCGGCCGGGAAGCTGCCCGCCCGCAAGCCCGCGAGGAAGCGCCCGCGCCCAAGTATCCTTACCTGATTGGATCCGAACCCCCGGCAAGCGATAGAGGCCGTCTACCGCAGCGAATCGCGGCGCGTGCTCGCGACGCTGATCCGCCTGCTCGGCGATTTCGACATCGCGGAGGAGGCGCTGCACGACGCCTTCATGGCGGCGATGGAGCAGTGGCCGGTCGAGGGCGTGCCCCGCAACCCGCGCGCGTGGCTGGTTTCCACGGGGCGCTTCAAGGCGATCGACCGTATCCGCCGGCGCGCCAAGTACGACGTGTCGCTCGAGGATGTCGCCGAGCGCATCGACGAGCTGGCTGATCCCGCGATGCTCGAGGAGCGCGAGGGCATGGAGGACGACCGGCTGCGGCTGGTGTTCACCTGTTGCCACCCCTCGCTCGTGCCCGATGCGCAGGTGGCGCTCACGCTGCGCGAGGTGTGCGGGCTCACGACCGAGGAGATCGCGCGCGCCTATCTCGCATCGCCCTCGACGGTGGCCCAGCGCATCGTGCGGGCGAAGACCAAGATCCGCGACGCGAAGATTCCGTACGAGGTGCCGGGGCGGAGCGATTTGCCCGATCGGCTGGACAGCGTGCTGCGCGTGATCTACCTGGTGTTCAACGAGGGCTACCTCGCTTCGTCGGGCGCTGCGCTCACCCGGCGCGAGCTTTCCGAGGAGGCGATCCGCCTCGGCCGCCTGCTGGTGGAGTTGTTGCCCGAACCCGAAGCGGTGGGGCTGCTGGCACTCATGCTGCTGCAGGAATCGCGCCGTGCGGCGCGCTCTTCGCCCACCGGCGCGCTGGTGCTGCTCGCCGACCAGGACCGCGCGCTCTGGAGCCGCGATCACATCGCCGACGGCCTCACGCTCGCCCGAGGCGCGATGGCGGCGCCCGAGATCGGTCGCTATACGATCCAGGCCGCGCTCGCGGCGGTGCACGCCGAGGCGCCGGATGCGGCATCCACCGACTGGGGCCGTATCGTCGGCCTCTACGACCTCCTGCTGCAGGCCGATCCGTCGCCGGTGATCGAGTTGAATCGCGCCGTCGCGGTCTCGATGCACCGCGGCGCGGAGGCGGCGCTGCCCATGGTCGAGGCACTCCTTGCCGGCGGCGGCCTCGGCGACTACCACCTGGCCCACGCGGCGCGCGCCGACCTCTGCCGCCGTATGGGCCGTGTCGCCGATGCGCGTACCTCTTATCAGCGGGCGCTCGCGCTCACCCAGCAACTCTCCGAGCGCCAGTTCCTCGAGCGGCGCCTGGCCGAGCTCAACAACTGACTTTTTCCCTCTCCTTTGGGAGAGGGTCAGGGAGAAGGTTTCCATGAAATACATCTGCCAGATCTTCCTCGACGAATCCCGAATGGCGGCGATGCCGCAGCCAGAGGTCGAGGCGATCAACGCCGAGCATCACGAGTACGACGACGAGTTGGTGCAAAGCGGCCACATGATCTTCACCGGGGCGCTGCAGCCTTCCCACGCCGCGGCCTGCGTGCGCATCCTCAGCGGCAAGATCGCCGTCACCGACGGTCCCTTCGCGGAGACCAAGGAGCAAGTCGCGGGCTTCTTCCTCATCGAGGCGCGCGACCTCAACGAGGCGATTCAGGTGGCTTCGCGAATCCCCGCGGCTCGCCTGGGTGCGGTGGAGGTGCGCGCGCTCGCGCCGCTCACCATCGGCGGCGAAGAGTACTGGTGCATGGATCGGCTCGCGGCGAAAGCCGGCTACAGGACGCAATGAGGATGTCGAATCGCCCGCTCCCGATCGCGAGCTTGAAGTCGCTCACCGGGGGCTAGCGGGCCATCCAGCCCGCCGCGGCATCGAGGAGTTGCGCGAGCACTTCGGGATCCTTGCGGCCAGTGCGCGCGGGAACGTGGAAGGAATGATCGGCTTGGTCGAAGGTCTCGAGCGTGGCACGCGCGCCGAGGGCGTCGACCACCGGGCGCAGCAGGTCCAGCTGCGCGAGGTCGTCGCGCGTGCCCTGCAGGAAGAGCATCGGGATCTCGACCTGCGTGAGATGCGCCGCCCGCTCGATCGACGGCTTCCCCGCGGGGTGCAGCGGGAAGCCCGCGAAGACCAGGCCCTGGACGCCGTGGAGTGGCTCCGCCGCCTGCGCCTGCGAGGTCATGCGCCCGCCGAAGGACTTGCCGCCGGCGAAGAGCGCGGCGTCGGGGATGCGCCGCGCCGCCTCGGCTACCGCGGCGCGTACCGCCGCGTGGGCGACCTTGGGCGTGTCGGGCCGTTTGGAGCCGGCTTCCATGTACGGGAACTGATAGCGCAGCGTGGCGATGCCGCGCTCCGCGAAGCCCGCTGCGGCGGCCGCCATGAACGCGTGCCCCATTCCCGCGCCTGCGCCGTGAGCGAATACATAGCAGGCGCGCGCGCCGCGCGGCGCGAGGAGCAAACCCGAGACGGGCGCCCGCGCGCCGAGCGCGATCGTGATGCCCTCGGCCTTCATCGGGCCCCGTCAGACCGCGACACGCATCAGCGTCCTTGCGTACTCGGGGGCGGTGGGCTCGTGCATGAAGTAGACGAAGATGTCGCCCCACCCGGTAGCGGCGAGGCGCTCGGCCCAGCGCCGCAGGTCGTCCTCGGAATAATTCTCCAGCCGCAGGCGCAGATACCCCCATGGCGCGGTCTCGACCATCGGGGGCGGCGTCGCGTCCTCGCGCTCCGAGAGGACCAGCGCCACGCCGGCCTTGTTCAACGCCGCATAGACGTCGTCCTCGAACCACGAGTCGTTGCGGAATTCGAGCGCGGCGCGATGATCGGCCGGCAGCAGCGCGAGGAAGGCCTCGAGGCGCGGCAGGTCCTTCTTCATGTTCGGCGGCAACTGGAAGAGCACCGGCCCGCGCTTGGTTCCCAGGCCACCGAGGACGTCGTAGAGGAAGGCGAGCGGCTCGGCCGAGCTCTCGGCCTTGATGCGCGACATGTGGGTAATGCGCCGCGTGGCCTTGATCGCGAAACGGAAGGCTTCCGGCGTGGTGGCCGCCCAGTTCTCCAGCACCTCGCGCCGCGGCATGCGGTAGAAGGTGTTGTTTATCTCCACCGTCGGCAGGCGCTCCGAGTACCACGGCAGCATGGCCTCGGGCTTCGTCTTTTCGGGATAGAAAGGCCCGCACCATTCCTTGAACGAATAGCCGCTCGCGCCCGCCCGGATCTTCATCGCTGAATCCTCCCATAGAATCCGTCCCATGGCCAAAGGCAAGCTCGGCGAGTACATCTCGAAGCGCCGCTTCGATGCGACCCCCGAGCCGGCGGCGGTCGTGGCCGCGGGGCGCTCCGGCCCGCTCCTCTTCGTGGTGCAGAAGCACTCGGCCACGCGCATGCACTACGACCTGCGGCTCGAGTGCGACGGCGTGCTGCTCTCGTGGGCGGTGCCGCGCGGGCCGTCGCTCGACAGCAACGAGAAGCGCCTTGCGGTGCAGACCGAGGACCATCCCTACGGCTACGGATCCTTCGAGGGCGTGATCCCGCCCAGGCAGTACGGGGCCGGCGAGGTGATCGTCTGGGATTGCGGCGCCTACTCGCCCGACGAGGGCGGCACCTGGTACCACGACCGTGCCCAGGCCGAGCGGCGCGTGCGCGAGGAGCTCGCCGCCGGGAAGCTATCGTTCACGCTGCGCGGCGAGAAGCTCAAGGGCTCGTTCGCGCTGGTGAAGACGAAGGAAGCGAAGCAGTGGCTCCTCATCAAGCACAAGGACCGCTTCGTCACCACCGAGGACGTGCTCGCCCGCGACCGCTCGGTGCTCTCGGGAATTTCGGTGGAGGAGATGAAGGGCGTGCCGGTGCGGCGCACGCCCGCGGAGCGCCTCATTGCGGCGGGTGAGACGTCGCCGATGCCCGCGAAGATGTTGCCGATGCTGGCCGAGATCGGCGAGGCCGCCTTCGACATGCCCGGCTGGATGTGGGAACCGAAGCTGGATGGCTACCGCGCACTCGCCTTCATCGACAAGGATGGCGTGCGATTGCGCTCGCGGCGCGGACTCGACCTGACGGCAACCTATCCGGCGCTGGTGAAGGAGCTCGCGAAGCAAGCGGTCGACGGCATGATCCTCGATGGCGAGCTGGTGGCGTTCGATGCTGCCGGCAGGCCGTCCTTCGCGGCGATGCAGGACCGCGGGCAATTGAAGGCGCCGACTGATCTCGCGGCGGCCGACCGCACGCAGCCGGTGGTGTTCTTCGCATTCGACCTGCCGTGGTTCGCCGGCATCGACCTGCGCGGCGCGCCCTACCACGAGCGGCGGCGGTATCTCGCGCAGTGCCTGCTGCCCTCTCCGCTGGTGCAGCTGGTGCACGCGGCCCGGGACGGTGTTGCGCTGAGCCGGGCGGCCCTTGCGAGTGGCTTCGAGGGCGTGCTCGGCAAGCGCGTCGACAGCCGTTACGAAGCGGGCAAGCGCTCGCAGTCTTGGATCAAGGTGAAGCCCACACGCAGCGCCGACTTCGTGATCGGCGGCTACACGCGGGGCAGGGGCGCGCGCGCGCCGCTGGGCGCGATCCTCGTGGGCCACTGGGAGAAGGGGAAGCTGCGCTACGCCTCGCACGTAGGTTCTGGGTTCGACGACAGGACACTCGCGCAGGTGAAGGCGCGGCTCGATGCAATCCCCGCGAAAGCGTGTCCCTTCGTCGAGGAGCCGCCGCTCAATGGGCCGACGGTGTGGATCGAACCGAAGGTGGTCGCTGAGGTGAGGTTCCACGAGTGGACCGGGGATGGCGGGTTGCGCGCGCCCGTGTTCGTGCGGCTGCGTGATGACGTGGATGCGAAGAAGGTGCGGCGGGGAGATTGGGCCCCGG
>JBDSRZ010000220.1:0-3543 GCA_039929025.1 Usitatibacter sp.
CTTCATCGCCGACAGCCGCGACCAGGCGACCAACGAGCGCCTCGACGACCTCGAGGACCCGTATCGGCTCTTCCGCTGCCACACCATCATGAATTGCGTCGACGTGTGTCCGAAGGGACTGAATCCCACCGCGGCGATCGGCAGGATCAAGGAACTGCTGGTTCGCCGCGCGGTTTAGAAGATCAAAGCTGATACACGGAGAACACAGAGAGCACAGAGGAGAATGCTTCGGTCATCCACATTGGCAGCCGCAGCCACGAAATCCATGCAAGAGCCTTTCTCCGTGGCCTCAGTGCTCTCTGTGCTCTCTGTGTTTGAGCTGTTGACTCTCAGCCCTTGATTGACCCGCGCAGCATGGAAAGGTTGAAGTGGCGCAGCCGCAGGGGATTGCTGGAGCTGGACCTGGTGTTCGAGCGGTTCTGGAAGCACGCGGACACGAAGTTGTCGCCTGAGGAGGCGCAAGTCCTCGAGCGGCTGCTCACGTTGCCCGACAACGATTTGCTGGACCTGGTGATGGGACGTACCGAAAGCCCGGACACCGATTTCCGGGCCCTGGTGGGGAAACTAAGGGCCGCCTAAGCGGCCAGGGAGCCGAGAAATCATGGAAGCGAAAGGCAAGGGGACGATCAACGTCGGCGGCAAGAGCCTGGAAGCGCCTGTCTATGGCGGCACCGTCGGGCCGGATGTGCTCGACATCCGGGCGCTCTACGGCAAGACCGGGATGTTCACCTACGACCCGGGTTTCCTCTCCACCGCCGCGTGCGCCTCGAAGATCACTTACATCGACGGCGACGAGGGCGTGTTGCTGTATCGCGGCTACCCGATCGAGCAGCTGGCAGTCCACTGCGACTTCCTCGAGGTCTGCTACCTGCTGCTGAACGGCGAATTGCCGAGCCAGGAGCAGAAGGGGAAGTTCGACTGGACCGTCACCCGCCACACGATGGTGCACGAGCAGCTCGCGCGGCTCTTTTCGGGCTTCCGCCGCGATTCCCATCCGATGGCGGTGATGGTCGGCGTGGTGGGCGCGCTGTCGGCCTTCTACCACGACTCCCTCGACATCAATAACCCCGAGCACCGCGAGATCTCGGCCTTCCGGCTGATCGCCAAGCTGCCGACGATCGTCGCCATGGCCTACAAGTACAACATGGGCCAGCCGTTCCTGTACCCGAGGAACGACCTCGGCTACACGCCCAACTTCATGCGCATGATGTTCGGCGTGCCGGCCGAGGAGTACCAGCAGAACGACGTGTTGAACCGCGCGCTCGACCGCATCCTGATCCTGCATGCCGACCACGAGCAGAACGCATCGACCTCGACCGTGCGCCTGGCCGGCTCCTCCGGCGCCAACCCGTTCGCGTGCATCGCCTCGGGCATCGCCTGCCTGTGGGGTCCCGCGCACGGCGGCGCCAACGAGGCGGCGCTGCAGATGCTGATCGACATCGAGAAGGAAGGCGGCCTCGCCAGGATCGGCGACTTCATCAAGCGCGCCAAGGACAAGAACTCGGGCGTGAAGCTGATGGGCTTCGGCCACCGCGTCTACAAGAATTACGATCCACGCGCCAAGCTGATGCAGGAGACCACGCGCGAGGTGCTCGCGGCCGTGGGCGCCGACAACGACCCGCTGCTGCCGCTCGCGATGGCGCTGGAGAAAATCGCGCTCGAGGACGACTACTTCGTCTCGCGCAAGCTCTATCCCAACGTGGATTTCTATTCCGGCATCGTGCAGCGCGCGCTCGGCATCCCCACCTCGATGTTCACCTGCATCTTCGCGATGGCCCGCACCGTGGGCTGGATCGCGCAATGGAATGAAATGATCTCGGACCCCGAGCAGAAGATCGGCCGGCCGCGGCAGCTCTACCTGGGCCCGACCAAGCGCGATGTCGTGCCGATCGCGAACAGAAAATAGGAACCCGCCATGGCAAGCGTGATGAAGGAACTCGAAGCCACCTCCAACCTGTACGGCGCCAATGCGTCCTACGTCGAGGAGCAGTACGAGCGCTACCTCGCCGACCCGGCCTCGGTCGATCCGAGCTGGCGCGGAGTCTTTGATGCGTGGCAGCAGGCTGGCAGGGGCAAGGACGTGGCCCACACCCCGGTGATCGAGGCTTTCCAGCGGCTTGCCCGCCAGCCCGCAGGTGCCGCGGCGGCTGCACCCGCGGCGGCGGCGGGCTCCGACGCCAAGTCGCTCAAGGTGCTGCAGTACATCCGCGCCCACCGTGTGATGGGCTCGCGCTATTCGCAGCTCGATCCGCTCAAGCGCCTCGAGCGCACTCCCGTGCCCGAGCTCGAGCTCGACTTCTACGGGCTCACCGAATCCGACATGGATCGCGAGTTCTCACCCGGTTCGTGGCAGGGCGCGAAGGGGCAGATGAGGCTGCGCGACGTCGTGCAGGCGGTGAAGAAGACCTACTGCGGCACCATCGGCATCGAGTACATGTACATCTCGGACACCGAGCAGAAGCGCTGGATCCAGAAGAAGTTCGAGGGGTCGCTCTCCACGCCCAGCTTCACGCCCGAGCGCAAGCGCCAGATTCTCGAGCGCATCACCGCCTCCGAGACCCTCGAGCGCTACCTGCACACCCGCTACGTGGGGCAGAAGCGCTTCTCGGGCGAGGGCGGCGAGAGCCTGATCCCGATGCTCGACACGGTGATCGAGAATACCGGCGGCCACGGCGCCAAGGAAGTGGTGATCGGCATGGCACACCGCGGGCGCCTGAACGTGCTGGTCAACAGCCTCGGCAAGATCCCGGCGGACCTGTTCTCCGAATTCGAGGGCAAGCACGCGCACGAGCTTTCCTCGGGCGACGTGAAATACCACCAGGGCTTCTCCTCCGACATCCAGACCGCGGGCGGCACCGTGCACCTCACGCTCGCCTTCAACCCGTCGCACCTCGAGATCGTGAACCCGGTGGTCGAGGGCTCGGTGCGCGCGCGCCAGCATCGCCGCGGCGACCATACTGGCGACGCGGTCCTGCCGCTCCTGATCCACGGCGACGCCGCCTTCGCGGGCCAGGGCGTGGTGATGGAGACCCTCGCCCTTTCGCAGACCCGCGGCTACAGGACCGGCGGCACCGTCCACATCGTGGTGAACAACCAGATCGGCTTCACCACCTCGGATACGCGCGACGCGCGCTCCTCGCTTTATTGCACCGACCTCGCGAAGATGATCGAGGCGCCGGTCTTCCACGTGAACGGCGACGATCCCGAAGCGTGCGTGTTCGTCTCCGAGATCGCCGAGGAATATCGCCACCGCTACCACCGCGACGTGGTGATCGACCTCGTCTGCTTCCGCCGGCTCGGCCACAACGAGCAGGACGAGCCGTTCGTGACCCAGCCGCTGATGTACAAGAAGATCGCCCAGCACCCGGGCACGAGGAAGCTCTACGCGGACAGGCTGGAGAAGGAAGGTGTCGTCGCCGCGGGCTTCGGCGACGAGCTGGTGACGAGCGTGCGCGCGGCGCTGGACGCGGGCAAGGCCACCAACCCGAAGATCCTCTACGGGCTCAAGCCCACGCTCTTGATCGACTGGGCGCCCTACATCGG
>JBDSRZ010000221.1:0-4306 GCA_039929025.1 Usitatibacter sp.
CAAGGAGTTCGTCGGCGACCAGCGCGAGCTGTACCTGTGCGAGGAGGCATCCCAGGAGGATTCGACCTACGAACGGCTGCTCGGCGATGCGATGGCCGGGGACGGGGCGCTGTTCACGAGCCAGGACGCGGTCGAGGCTGCCTGGGCCGTGGTCGACCCGGTCCTGACGAACCATCACGCCGCCCTGCCCTATGCCGCGGGGACCTGGGGGCCGAAGGCCGCCGACGATCTCATCGCCGGCGACGGCGGGTGGCACAACCCCGTGAGCGAATCGGAGTGCGGCTGATGAACGCCAACACGCGCAATCTTCAACAGCTGGGCCAGAGCCTCTGGCTCGACAACATCAGCCGCGAGATGCTGGAGAGCGGCACGCTGGCGCGCTCACCGCCGGCACAGCCCATGGCTACATTTTCGCTTCGCCGGCATGACCGATATCCTCGTTCCAGACCTCGGGGTGCTCCTGGATGAAGCGCCGCATCATTTCGATGCAGCGGGCGTCCTGGACCACATCCACTTGCACCTGCCGCGCACGCAGCAGTTCCTCCTCGCCCAGGAAGGTGACGTTCTCACCGACCACGACGCGGGGAATCCCATAGAGCAGGATCGCCCCCGAGCACATGGCGCAGGGCGAAAGCGTCGTATACAGGACACTATTGCGGTACACCTCGGCGGGAAGTCGGCCGGCGTTTTCCAGCGCGTCCATTTCGCCGTGCAGGATGGCGCTACCCCGCTGCATGCGCCGGTTGTGGCCACGGCCGATGATCCTGCCCTGGTGAACCAGGACAGAGCCGATGGGAATTCCACCCTCGGCCAGCCCGGCAGCGGCTTCAGAGACCGCCGCGTCCAGGTAATCGTCCTTCATCGCGACGCTCGCTTGCGCGCGACTGCGACGAGCATCGCGCGCGCCACCAGCGGCTTTGCCCATCCCGGCGTCGTCCGCAGGTCTTCAGGGCCGACGATCTGCCCGCCCTCGAGGTGCAGTACCGGCTTCAGGCGGGGCGCTTTCCCCGCCACGAGGTCGCCTTCGAACGAGTTGTCGTAGATGTGCAGCGAAGCAAGCTTCGGCGTCAACCACACCAGGTTCTGCCGGCTCGCTTCGTAGCGCCTTCGGATGTCGGCCTCGGAAATATCGTGGCCGCCGGCCTTCACTCGCGCACGCACGCGGGCGATGTGGCGCTCGGGCGAATCCAGGCCAACGTACCAGATGTGCACGCGCCCGCCGGCGTCGGCGGCCTTGTCGAGCATTGCCGGTATGGTGCTCGCGCCCAGCGTCGATGCGAAGGTGAAGTCCTGCCGCGTAGCGATTGCACGCTCGAGCAGGTCGCGCCCCTTGTCCCATGCGAGGCTGTTCGCCTGCGGCCGGCTGAGCCGCGGATTGGCGGCGATGATCAGCCGCGCGGCCTCGTCGGGGTTGTAGTAGTCGCACCCCGAAGCGCGCACCATTGCGCCGCCGATGCTGCTCTTGCCGGCGCCGTTCACCCCGGCAAGGACATGGATTGCGCAGGGAGCCGGCTCAGCCAGCGCGGCGGACCTTGCGCTGCCTGCGCGCTGCTTTCACCGCCGTGCGTCCAAGGGCTTCAGGGACCGCATTGAACGCCGCGGCAACGCCCTTCTTCGCCTTTGCCGTCTGCATCGTGGCAAGGAGGCCATCGAAGCGCTCGTCCAGCTCACCCAGGCTCGATTCGCGATCCCGGGTCAGTGCCCCGAAATCCTCGAAAGAGAGGATGACGACCCGCGGCGTCGAGTGCTTGGTGACGACGACCGCGCGGCCGGTCGCAGCCTGGTCGAGGATCGAACCGGGCTCGTTCTTGAGGCGGGTCGCGGTGATGCGCTCGATGTCGACCAGGTCTCCACGCGCATTGCGATACTTGAGTGCTGCGGGCATGTCGCCCTCCGATGGTTCTGGCCATTTTAGCCTATTTCGCCGAATCGCAACGCATGCGGAGCCTTTCATTGGGTCCCGGCCCATTGCCACAGGAGTGGCGGCCGGGACGACAGCGCCTGCCCTGGCGGCCGAAACGGCAGCGCCTGCCTGGCGGCCGGGACGACAGCGCCCGTCAGGCAGCCTGCTTGACCGAGGCCTTGGCCTTTTCGAAGCTGAACACGCCGCCCTTCACTCCGACCTCGATCACATCCTTCGGCCCGAACTTGCCCTCGAGGAGCGCCTTCGACAGCGGATTCTCGAGCTGCTGTTGAATCGCACGCTTGAGCGGTCGCGCACCATAGACGGGATCGAATCCCGCCTTCGCCAATTCCGCAACAGCCGCGTCGGAGATCTCGATGTCCATCTCCATCGCGCGCACGCGGCGTTCGAGGTCGCGTAGCTGCACCCGGGCAATGCTCGCGATGTTCGCCTCGTCGAGCGCGTGGAACACCACGATCTCGTCGATGCGGTTGATGAACTCAGGGCGGAAATGGCTCTTCACCTCGCCCATCACCGCGAGCTTTATCACCTGGTAGTCGTTGCCGGCCATCGCCTGGATCATCTGCGAGCCGAGGTTGGACGTCATCACGATGACGGTATTCTTGAAGTTCACCGTGCGGCCCTGGCCATCCGTCATGCGCCCGTCGTCCAGCACCTGCAGGAGGACGTTGAACACATCGGGGTGCGCCTTCTCGATCTCGTCCAGCAGGATCACGCAGTAGGGCTTGCGGCGGACGATCTCGGTCAGGTGACCGCCCTCCTCGTACCCC
The DNA here is from genome assembly GCA_039929025.1 of Usitatibacter sp. GTDB lineage: Bacteria > Pseudomonadota > Gammaproteobacteria > Burkholderiales > Usitatibacteraceae > Usitatibacter. The sequence continues at coordinate 2,695 of JBDSRZ010000221.1, forward strand.
ACATAACCAGGCGGCGCGCCGATGAGCCGCGCGACCGAGTGCTTCTCCATGTACTCGGACATGTCGATGCGCACCAAATGGTCATCGGAATCGAACAGGAACTCGGCGAGCGCCTTCGACAGCTCGGTCTTCCCAACACCCGTGGGGCCGAGGAAGAGGAACGACCCGTAGGGCCGCTTGGGATCGCCCAGGCCCGCGCGCGAGCGCCGGATGGCTTCCGAGACCAGGCGCACCGCCTCGTCCTGCCCCACCACGCGCTGGTGCAGGCGTTCCTCCATCTGCAGCAGCTTGGCGCGCTCGCCCTGGAGCATCTTTGAGACCGGGATGCCGGTGGCGCGCGAGACGACTTCGGCGACCTCTTCGACGCCGACCTGGGTGCGCAGGAGGCGTTGACCCTCGCCCTGGTTCTCTCCCAGGGGAGAGGGCGCGTTTGCCGCTTCCGCTTCCCTTAGCTGCTTTTCGAGCTGCGGAACCCTTCCGTATTGCAGCTCGGACATCTTGTTCCAGTCGCCCTTGCGGCGGGCCTCTTCCATCTCCTGCTTCGCCTTCTCCAGCTCTTCCTTCACGTGGGTCGAGCCCTGCACGCGCGCCTTCTCAGCCTTGAGGATCTCCTCCAGGTCGGCGTATTCCTTCTCCAGGCGCATGATCTCGTCGTTGATGAGCAAGAGGCGCCGCTTCGACGCCTCGTCCTTCTCCTTCTTCACCGCCTCGCGCTCGATCTTCAGCTGGATGATGCGGCGGTCGAGGCGGTCCATCACCTCGGGCTTGGAGTCGATCTCCATCTTGATGCGCGATCCCGCCTCGTCGATGAGATCGATCGCCTTGTCGGGCAGGAAGCGGTCGGTGATGTAGCGCTGCGAGAGCTCCGCCGCCGCGACGATCGCGGGGTCGGTGATGTCCACGCCGTGGTGGACCTCGTATTTCTCCTTGAGGCCGCGCAGGATGGCGATGGTGTCCTCCACCGAGGGCTCGTTCACCAGCACCTTCTGGAAGCGACGCTCGAGCGCCGCGTCCTTCTCGATGTACTTGCGGTACTCGTCGAGCGTGGTGGCGCCGACGCAATGCAGCTCGCCGCGGGCGAGCGCGGGTTTGAGCATGTTGCCGGCGTCCATGGAGCCCTCGGCCTTGCCGGCGCCCACCATGGTGTGCAGCTCGTCGATGAAGACGATGGTCTGGCCCTCGTCCTGGGCAAGCTCCTTCAGCACGTTCTTGAGGCGCTCCTCGAACTCGCCGCGGTATTTGGCGCCGGCGATGAGCATGCCCATGTCGAGCGACAGCACGCGCTTGTTGCGTAGGCCCTCGGGCACCTCGCCGTTGATGATCCGCTGCGCGAGGCCCTCGACGATCGCGGTCTTGCCGACGCCGGGCTCGCCGATCAGCACCGGGTTGTTCTTGGTGCGGCGCTGCAGCACCTGGATCACGCGGCGGATCTCCTCGTCGCGCCCGATGACGGGATCGAGCTTGCCGGCCCTGGCACGCTCGGTAAGGTCGATGGTGTATTTCTTCAGCGCCTCGCGCTGGCCCTCCTGCTCGGGGTTGTGCACCGTCTCGGAGCCGCGCACCGCTTTGATGGCGTTTTCGAGCGCAGCCTCGTTGGCGCCGTGCTGCTTGA
>JBDSRZ010000222.1:0-9082 GCA_039929025.1 Usitatibacter sp.
GAGACCACCGGCACCACGCCCACCGGCGACCGCATCACCGAGATCGGCATCGTGCGCGTGGAGGATGGCGAGCTCGCCGAGGAGTGGTCCACGCTGGTGAACCCCGAGTGCAGCATTCCGGAGGACATCCAGGCGCTGACCGGCATCGATAACGCGATGGTGCGCGATGCGCCCACGTTCCACCAGGTGCGGCGCGAGGTGCACGAGCGGCTCGCCGGGCATCTCTTCGTGGCGCACAACGCGCGCTTCGACTACGGCTTCATCAAGAACGAGTTCCGCCGCTCGGAGATGGCCTTCACCGCGGACGTGCTCTGCACCGTGCGCCTCTCGCGCCGGCTCTATCCCCATGCGGTGGGTCACGGCCTGGACGCGGTGATCGCGCGCCACGGCCTCGAGGGCGCCATCGACCCGGATCCCGGCAGCCGCGGCGGGCGGCATTCGGCGCTGGGCGACGCGCGCGTGTTGTGGCGCTTCGTGCAGCTCCTCTACCGCGAGAAGGAGATCGCCGACATCGAGGCCGCGGTGCGCCGCCTCCTCAAGATCCCGAGCCTGCCGCCGCAGCTGGAGCCCGACGCCCTCGAGAACCTGCCGGAAGGGCCCGGCGTGTACCGCTTCTACGGCGTGAACGACCTGCCGCTCTACATCGGCAAGAGCGTGAACCTGCGCGAGCGCATCCGCTCGCACTTTTCCAGCGACTACCGCAGCGCCAACGACGTGCGGCTCTCGGGCGAGATCCGGCGGATCGAGGTCGAGGAGACCGCGGGCGAGCTGGGCGCGCTGCTGCGCGAGGCGCGGTTGGTGAAGGACCTGCTGCCGCTTCACAACTACCGCCTGCGCCGGAAGCTGAACGCCTGCTTCGTCCGCATGCCCGACCTCACCGCACCGCCGCAGGTCGTGGCCAACAAGGATATCGACTGGGGCGAGTACTTCGCCGGCAGCGGCCCGGGGCGCGAGCGTGGACCCACCGAAAGCCTCTTCGGCCCGTTCGCGGCGAGGCTCAACGTGCGCCACCTGCTGGAGGAGCTCGCCGGAGAGCATGGCCTGTGCTGGCGGGCGCTGGGCTGGGAGAAGCGCGGGGGCCCGTGCTTCGCGCGCCAGGTGCGCAAGTGCCGCGGCGCCTGCATCGGCGAGGAGACGCCCGAGCAGCACCACCTGCGCCTCGCGACGGTGCTCGCGGCGCAGCGCCTGCGCGACTGGCCCTGGGAGGGCCGCATCGTGGTGCGCGAGCGCGCCGCCGACGGCGCGCAGGATGAAGTTCACGTGTTCGATCGCTGGTGCCACGTGGGCACGGCGCGCGACGAGGACCAGCTCGCCGAATTGCTGCTGGCCCGGGTCGAGATCGATTTCGACCCCGATGTGTACAAGATCCTCGCGAGCTTCATCGCGAAGCATCCCGGCACGGTGAAGGTCGTGCCGCGCTGGCACGAGCGTGAAGACGCCGTCGCCGCCTGAGCTGCGCTAAAGCAGCGTGGTCTGGGTTCCTGGCGAGTCCGGGCCCCACGGCTCGGTCGCGTCGTTCAGGCACTCCGGCACGTCGTTCTTCACGTTGCTCACCAGCTTTCCCACGGCGCGCATCGCCATCGGGCCTTCGTACGGCTTGAGGAGCGCGCGCGCCTCGTCGGGGGGTGCGGCGAGCCAGGTGTCGATCGCGTCCATCGGCAGGATCGCCGGCATGCGGTCGTGGATGCGCGCGACCTGCTCGTTCGCCTCGGTGGTCACGATGGTGAAGGTCTCCACCGGCTCGCCTTCCGCGGGCTTCCAGCGTTCCCAGAGCCCTGCGAAGGCGATGAGTGCATGCCCCGGGAGCGTGATCGCGAACGGCTGCTTGCGGCCCGGCTCGCCCTGCCACTCGAAGAAGCCGGTGGCGGGCACAATGCAGCGCCGCGTCTTCACCGCCTCTCGGAACGCGGGCTTCGACTCCACGCCCTCGCTGCGGGCGTTGATCATCGAGGTGCCGATCCTGAGGTCCTTCGCCCAGAAAGGAACCAGCCCCCAGCGCAGCATCGCCACCTCGCGGGCGCCGGCGGGTGCCTGGCGATCGCGCGGCGCGCGGATCACCGGCGCCTGCTGCGTGGGGGCGATGTTGAAGCGCTTCGCGATCGGTCCCTGCACCGCGACATTGAAGGTGTACGCGATGATGTTACCGTCGGCGTCGAGGAAATAACGGCTGCACATGGCTCGTCCCCTATACTAAACAAGGAGCCGACAACCGCAGCCGTGGAGATGTCGGGCTGAAGCCGGAGATGTCGATGATGAAAACGCTTTTCGGATTGACGCTCGCGCTGTGCCTCGCCGCGTGCGGCCTCGCTCCCAAGAAGGAGCCGCCGCCCAAGCCGTTCGTGGGCACCAAGTGGCAGGTGCAGCTGGAGCTGCCGCTTTCCGGGGAGCAGCCTTACTTTCGTTTCGGCGACGGCCGCATGGAGGGCTTCGGTGGCTGCAACCGCGTCGTCGCGCGCTACGTGCAGGACACCGTGGGCGCGCGCGCCATCGCGCTCGGCCGCATGGACAGCGGCACGCGCGTCTGCGACGGCGGCGCGATCGAGGCCGAGAAGCGGATGCTGGAAGTGCTGCAGGCGGCGTCGAGCTACCAGGTCACGGGCGACACGATGACGATGACGGGCTCGGCGGGAACCCTCAAGTTCCGCTCGGATCCTCCGTTCGAGATGCAGCCATGATGCGGGCGAGATCGCTGCTGTCGATGTGCATGCTGGGACTGTCGGCATGCGCTGCGGCGCCCGATGGGCCGGGGGGTCCGGCGAAGCCCGCGGCGCCCGCCGCGGCGAGCGCCAACGCCCCGGGATTCGCCGGCACGCGCTGGGTAGGCGTGGTCGATGCGGGAGTCGACGCGCGCGCGGCGCCTCGCCTCGAATTCCTCGACGGCGGGCGGCTGGCGGGATTCACGGGCTGCAACATGATGAGCGGCGCGTGGCGCATGGAGGGCACGGAGCTGCGGATGGGAAGCATCGCGACCACCAAGCGCATGTGCCTCGGGCCCGAAGCGCAGATCGAGAAGCGCCTGGTGGCGGCGATGGGCGCCGAGGCGAGCGTGCGGCGCGAGGGCACGAAGCTCGTCTTCAGGGGGCCTGCCGGAGCGCGTTTCGAGTTCGTCCAGGCGGCACCTTGAAATCGCGCTTCTTCCAGCAGGTCGAGAGGGAGCTCGCCATGATTCCTCCAAAAAGAGGAATCAGATTTCGATATGGGTGCCCAGTTCCACCACCCGGTTGGCCGGGATATTGAAGAAGTCGGTGGCGCGAGTGGCGTTGCGGGTGAGCCAGGCGAACAGGTGGTCGCGCCAGAAGGCCATCCCGGGGGTGTCCGCGGTCGGGATGACGGTCTCGCGCGACAGGAAGAAAGAGGTGTCCATGATGTCGAATTCGAGCGCCTGGCGCAGGCGGCAGGCGCCGAGGATCTCGTCGATATCGGGCTGCTCGGTGAAGCCGTACCACGCCTCGATCTTGTAGAAGCCGTTCAGCATGCGTTCGAACTGGATGCGGTCCTCGAGCGGGACTCGCGGCACGTCGTGGGTGACGATGGTGAGGAAGACGGTGCGATCGTGCAGCACCTTGTTGTGCTTGAGGTTGTGCAGGAACGCGTGCGGCACCGAATCCTGCGTGCTCGACATGAAGATCGCGGTGCCCGAGACACGCTCGGGCGGATGGGCGTCGAGGCTCTCGAGGAAGGGCTTGAGCGGAATGCCCTGCTCCGACATGCGCCGGAACATGAGCGTGCGGCCGCGCTTCCAGGTGATCAGCAGCGTGAAGATTGCCGCGCCGATGAGCAGCGGGACCCAGCCGCCGGACATGATCTTGGTGGCGTTGGAGGCGAGGAACACCAGGTCCACTACCAGCATGCTGCCGATCACGATCCACACCGTGGGCCGCGACCACTTCCAGATGAGGCGCGCCACCACCATCGCGAGCAGGCATTCGATCACCATGGTCGCGGCCACCGCGATGCCGTAGGCGTTGGCGAGGTTGCTCGAGCTCTGGAAGCCGAGCACCAGCATGCAGACGGCAAAGAACAGCAGCCAGTTCACGAACGGCATGTAGATCTGGCCGATGGCGCGCTCGGAGGTGTGCAGGATCTTCAGGCGCGGGATGTAGCCAAGCTGGATGGCTTGGCGCGTCATCGAGAAGGCGCCGGTCACCACCGCCTGCGAGGCGATGATCGCCGCCACGGTGGCGAGCACCACCATCGGCAGCAGGCCCCACTCGGGAATCATGCGGTAGAACGGGCTGCCGATCGCGGAGGGCTCCACCAGCACGTAGGCCGCCTGGCCGAAGTAGTTGAGCAGCAGCGCCGGGAAGACGAGTATCAGCCAGGCGATGCGGATCGGGCGCTTGCCGAAGTGGCCCATGTCGGCGTAGAGCGCCTCGCCCCCCGTGAGCGCGAGGAAGACCGCGCCCAGCACGAGGAATCCCGCCCCCGGATAGGTGAACATGAAATCGACCGCGTAGGCGGGCTTGAGCGCGAGGAGCACCTCGGGGTTCTTCACGATGTGCGCGACGCCGATGACCGCGAGCGACACGAACCAGACGACCATGACCGGCCCGAAGAAGTTGCCGACCTTGGCGGTGCCGTGGCTCTGGATGAAGAACAGGACCGCGATGACCGCAAGCGTGATGGGAATCACGAAAGGCGCGAATTTTGGGGAGTACTCTTCGAGGCCTTCGATCGCGGAGAGCACCGAAATCGATGGCGTGATCATGCTGTCGCCGTAGAACATCGCCGCGCCGAAAACGCCGATCGAAATGATGGTCCACTTGAGGACCGGCTTCTGGCGTGCCTCGCGCAGCGCGAGGGCGAGGAGCGCGAGGATGCCGCCCTCGCCGTTGTTGTCCGCACGCATCATCACGAAGAGGTACTTGATGGTGATCACCCACATCATCGACCAGACGATCAGCGACAGGATGCCGAGCACGTTGTCGCGGGTGAGCGGGATGCCGTAGTGCGGGCTGAAAGCCTCCTTCAGCGCGTACAGCGGGCTGGTGCCGATGTCGCCGAATACCACGCCGATGGCGCCGATGACCAGCAAGGGCGTGGAATGGCGGTGGGCCCCATGGACTTGAACAGAAGCTGCGGTGGCGGCATTCATCGTGGCAGGCGGCGGACTATACGCCCGTTTGTTGCGGCGCACAAATCGGGGTGAGCGTCCGCTCACCTCTCTGACCACGGCGGGCCGGCTGCATTCCATCCGTTCGGGCGCGCATCCGGTCGCACGCCGGTTGCGGACTCGAGCCTCCCCCTATAACCTGCGCGCAGATTCCAGAACGCTGACAACAAATGAAAAAGTTCCTGGTGCTGGGGGTGGTCGGGTGGCTGGGGTGTTTTGCGGATGAGGCCCGCTCGCTGGAGGCGTACAAGCTCCGCCCCGACGAGAAGATCGTCCTCGACGGCGAGTTGAACGACGCCGCCTGGGGCCGAGCGGCAATGCTCGACCGTTTCTGGGAGATCTCGCCCGACGACAAGGTCGAGGCCAGGGTGCGCACCGAGGCGCGCGTCGCCTACGACCAGCAGGCCCTCTACTTCGCGATCCGCGCCCACGATCCCGACATGTCGAAGGTACGCGCGCCCTTCGCGCGGCGCGACAACGTGCTCGCAGACCAGGACATGATCGTGCTCATGGTCGATCCGGTGGGCAACCGCAAGTTCGCCCACTTCTTCCGCGTGAACCCGCGTGGCAGCGTCGGCGACGGGCTCTACAACGAGGACAGCGGCAGCGAGGACTTCTCGCCCGACATCGAGTTCGAGGTGGTCACCGGCCGCTTTGAGGGCGGCTGGACCGCGGAATTCCGCATTCCCTTCTCGTCGTTGCGCTTCGGCGATCCGCCGTCGAAGCAGTGGAGCATCATGGTCTTCCGCAATTACCCGCGGGACCAGCGCTACCGCATCTCGTCGAGCAAGCTGGCGCGCGACTCGAGCTGCTTCATCTGCCTGAACGAGCCGCTCACCGGGCTGGAAGACCTTCCGTCGGCGCAGCATCTGGCGCTCACGCCCAACGTCACGGCGCGGAGCGTCACCCGGCGCGACGCCGACGGAGCGCGTTCGCGGCAGAACGACCTGATCCCGAGCCTCGACCTCAAGTGGCGCCCGCGCGCCGACGTGGTGATCGACGCCACCATCAATCCGGATTTCTCGCAGGTCGAGCTCGATACCCCTCAGCTCGCGGGCAACGCGCAGTTCGCGCTCTTCTACCCCGAGAAGCGGCCCTTCTTCCTCGAGGGCGCCGATATCCTCGAGGCCCCGTTCCGTGCGATCTACACGCGCTCGGTCACCGATCCGTCCTGGGGCGTGCGCGCCACGCAGCGAAGCGGCAGCTTCGACGGCACGGTGCTGGTGACCCGCGATGATGGCGGCGGGCTGGTGTTGTTGCCGAACACGTACGGCACCGGATTCGCCCGCCAGGATTTCAAGTCGGTAGCGACCTTCGCGCGCGGCCGCTGGCAGGCCTCGGGCTTCACGGTCGGCGGGCTGGTGACCGATCGCACCCTCGAGGGCGGCGCCTATAACCGCGTAGCGGGCCCCGATGCGGTGTGGTTCCCGAATACCGAGAACCGTTTCCGCGCGCAGGTGCTGGGCTCGTGGACCACGGCGCAGCCGGTGGGCGGGTCGCTGCGCCGCGGCGCACTCGAATCCAGCCACGCCGCGGTCCTCGACTGGAACTACCGCGGCCGCGAGTGGGACCAGTACCTCAACTTCGAGGACGTGGGCCGCGACTTCCGCGCCGACAACGGCTTCATCGGCCAGAATGGCTACCGGCGCGTCTACAGCGAGACGTCGCGCAAGTTCCGCGACCTGTGGGGCTTCAACGAGGTAGCGCCGTATCTCAACGCCGAATACAAGGTGACGCCCGAGGGCCGCGTGCAGTACCAGCAGAACAACGTGGGCCTGCGCTGGTCGCTGCCGCGCGCGACCACGGTCTGGACCGAGGTGCGCATGAACAACCTGGTGGCGGTGCGCGAGGGCGGGGGGTTGCGCAAGCGCGAGCAGGTCTATTTCGGCATCGAGAGCAATCCGTTCCCGTGGTGGGCGAAGCTCTACTCGGAGCTCGCGTACGGCGACCGGGTGGACGTGGCCAACAATCGCGTCGGCAAGGGCGCCTTCTTCACCTTCCAGGCGAACCTGCGTCCCCACCAGCGCGCCGAGGTCGAGTACCGCATCGACAACGACACCATCGACAGCCTGGAGCCGGTGGTCGGATCGAAGCGGATCATCCAGCAGCGGGCGCAGCGGCTGCTCGCGTTGTGGCACTTCAGCGCGCGCGACAGCGTGCGGACCGTCTGGCAGTCGTCGGGCACCAAGCGGGCTCCCGCGCTGTGGGAATTCCCGGTGTCCTCGCGGGACGATTCGGCGACGGTGTCCGTGGTGTACGGGCACCGTCGAGGAATCGGTACCAGCTTCTACGTGGGGGCGACCTTCGGGCGCAGCCGCGACCCCGATGCCGGGGCCAGGCGCTACCAGACCGAGGTCTTCGCCAAGGCGTCGTGGACCTTCGACGTCCTCTGAAGATCAGACCGCGGGCGGGTCCTTGGAGCGGGTGCGCGACACGGCGGTGATGATGCCGATGCCGAGCAGGATCACCGCCCCGATCATGATGTACGTCTGCGAGACGCCCATCACCGTGGCAAGCCAGGCGATGCCGGCGATGAACACGATGAAGCCGATGATGTAGAGGAGGAACGACATGCGGGGCTCCGTGGTGCCAGCGACGTCGCTGGAAGGCATTAGGCGCTTCACGGCCCCGCTTGGTTCCGCATCCGGGGGCCACGGCGGATGAAGGACGATTCCTACAGCCCCCGGGTCACGAATTGTTCCGCGTGAAATCGGGCTTGCGCTTCTCCATGAAAGCCGCGAGCGCCTCGCGGGCGGCGGGCTCCTGCAGCATCGCGCGGAAGTGCTTCCCCTCGGCGAGGAGCCGCTCCTGTACCGCGCCGCCATGACCCTGCTTCATCAGCGCCTTGGTGAGACGCACCGATTTTTCCGGCAGTGCCGCGATCCGCATCGCGGCCTCGCGCGCGTGGCCGAGCGTCTCGGCGGATGGCGAGACGCGCGTGACGAACCCGGCCTCGCGCGCCTTCTCGGCGCCGAAGGGCTCGCCCAGCAACAACAGCTCGGCCGCGCGCTGGTAGCCCGCCACCAGGGGCAGCAAATAGCTGGATGCGAACTCGGGCACCACGCCCAGGCTCGCGAACGGCAGCTGGAAGCGCGCGTTGTCGCCCACGTAGACCAGGTCGCAATGCAAGAGGAGGGTCGTGCCGATGCCGACGGCAGGGCCGTTGACGGCGGCGACGATGGGCTTGGCCGCGCCGCTCATGGTGCGAAGGAAGCGGAACACCGGCGTGTCATCGCCGAGCGGCGGGCGCTGGACGAAATCGTCGATGTCGTTGCCGGCGGTGAAGGCGCCCTCGGACTGGCCGTGGATGAGGATCACGCGCACCGAGGGATCGGCCTCGGCCCGCTCGAACGCCTCGCTCAGCAACGTATACATCTGCGCGGTGATCGCATTGCGCCGCTGCGGGCGGTTGAACTCGATCTCCAGGATGGGTCCGTCGCGAGAGACGAGGATATCCATGCAGGTCCTAGCGGCCGCCCGAGACGTCGATGAACGCCCCGGTGCAGTACGACGATTCGTCCGACAGCAGCCACAGGATCGCGCTCGCGACTTCCCCGGGTTCGCCGCCTCGCTTCATCGGCACCGCCAGTTTTACGCGATCGACGCGCCCCGGCTCGCCGCCGCTCGCGTGGATTTCGGTGCGGATCACGCCCGGGCGCACCGCGTTCACGCGGATGCCTTCCTCGGCGAGTTCGCGCGCGAGCCCGACGGTGAGGCTGTCGATCGCACCTTTGCTCGCGGCGTAATCGACGTACTCGCCGGGGGCGCCCAGCCGCGCCGCCATCGACGAGACGTTGACGATCCCGCCGCCCTGGCCGCCATGGCGCGTCGACATGCGCCGCACCGCCTCGCGCGCGCAGAGGAAGCTGCCGGTGATGTTGGTGGCAAAGACACGCGCGAAGCGCCCCGCGTCCATGTCGTCCAGCCGAGTCTGGCGCTCGAGGATGCCGGCGTTGTTCACCAGCGCGG
>JBDSRZ010000223.1:0-5985 GCA_039929025.1 Usitatibacter sp.
TGCGCGCCGCGTTCATCGCCGTGGCCGCGGGTAAGCAGGTGGCGATCCTGGTGCCGACCACGCTGTTGGCCGAGCAGCACTTCGGCAACTTCAGCGACCGCTTCTCGAGCTTCCCGGTGAAGATCGCCGAGCTGTCGCGGTTCCGCAGCCCCAAGGAGGTCGCCAAGTCGCTCGAGGGCCTCGCCGACGGGCGCATCGACATCGTGATCGGCACCCACAAGCTGATCCAGAAGGACGTGCGCTTCAAGAACCTGGGCCTGGTGATCATCGACGAGGAGCACCGCTTCGGCGTGCGGCAGAAGGAAGAGCTGAAGAAGCTGCGCGCCCAGGTGGACGTGCTGACCCTCACCGCCACGCCGATCCCGCGCACGCTCGCCATGTCGCTCGAGGGCCTGCGCGACTTCTCGGTGATCGCCACCGCGCCGCAGCGGCGCCTGTCGATCAAGACCTTCGTGAACCGGCTTTCCAACGGCACCGTGCGCGAGGCGGTGCTGCGGGAGCTCAAGCGCGGCGGCCAGGCCTATTACCTCTACAACGAGGTGGACACGATCGAGAACCGCCGCGAGGAGCTGGTCGAGCTGCTGCCGGAGGCGCGCATCGCGGTCGCCCACGGGCAGATGCGCGAGCGCGAGCTGGAGAGCGTGATGCGCGATTTCTACCACCAGCGCACCAATGTGCTGCTCTGCTCGACGATCATCGAGACCGGTATCGACGTGCCCACCGCCAACACCATCATCATTCATCGCGCCGACAAATTCGGCCTCGCGCAGCTGCACCAGCTACGCGGGCGCGTCGGCCGCTCGCACCACCAGGCCTACGCCTACCTGCTGACGCCGCCCGAGGAAGCGCTGTCGACGCTGGCGAAGAAGCGCCTCGAGGCGATCCAGGCGATGGAGGACCTGGGCGCGGGCTTCTATCTCGCGATGCACGACCTCGAGATCCGCGGCGCGGGAGAGGTCCTGGGTGAGTCGCAATCCGGCGGCATCCACGACATCGGCTTCACCCTCTACACCGAGATGCTCGAGCACGCGGTGCGCTCGCTCAAGAAGGGCTTGGAGCCCGACCTCACGCGGCCGATCAACGTCTCGACCGAAGTGAACCTGCATGCGCCGGCGCTGCTGCCCGAAGCCTATTGCGGCGACGTGCACGAGCGCCTGGTGCTCTACAAGCGCCTCGCCAACTGTGGAACCGACCAGGAGCTGGAGCGCCTTATAGAGGAGCTGGTGGACCGCTTCGGCCCGCTACCCGAGCCCACGCGGGTGCTGCTCGAGTGCCACAAGCTGCGCATCCAGGGGGCGCCGCTTGGCGTTCAGAAGATCGACGCGTCGCCCTCGGCGATCACGGTGCAGTTCGTGCCCGAGCCGCCGGTGGATCCGAAGCGCGTGCTGCAGCTGGTGCAGTCCTCGCGGATCTACCGGCTGCCCGGTCCCGACCGCGTGAAGATCGAGATGAAGCACGAAGACCTGAAAGCGCGGTCCAATGAGGTGCGGCAGTTCCTCAAGAAATTGGCATGAGGGAGTTACCCCGGCAGTAAACCTTTGGAACACGGATGAAACGGATAAAGGCGGATAAAACGGATCCTTGAGTGTTCGTGCCGATTGATTCTCGAATGAATAGAAGTATCTGTGTCCATCCGCTTTTATCTGTTTCATCCGTGTTCCAAAGGTTTAATCTCCCCGCCAACCACCATCGCAAAATGAACCTCGTCATCCAGGGCGAAGAAGTCGAAACACCCGACTTGAGGCACCTGGCGAATCTCGCGGGCGGCGCAGCCATTGAGCGTATCTCCGACAACGCCTTTCGCATTACCCACGCCGATCCATCGGTGAAAGCGGCGGTCGCGGCCCACTGCGCGCAGGCGAAGCTCGACTGGGGCTTCGTCGAGGAGGGCCGCACCTTCGGCGACTTCAGGCTGCTCGCGATGGACATGGACTCGACCCTCATCGCGATCGAGTGCATCGACGAGATCGCGGACTTCGCGGGACGCAAGGCCGAGGTGGCGGCGGTCACCGCGAGCGCGATGCGCGGCGAGATCGACTGGCCCGAGAGCCTGCGCCGGCGCGTGGCCGCGCTCGAAGGCCTGGAGGAATCCGCCCTTGGGCGTGTCTACGACGAGCGGCTGCGCTTCAACCCGGGCGCGGACAAGCTCATCGCGGCAGCACGGCGTTGCGGCGTGAAGACGCTGCTCGTCTCCGGCGGCTTCACCTACTTCACCGACCGCGTGCGTGACAAGCTCGAGCTCGACTACGCATACTCGAACGTGCTGGGGGGTGAAAACGGAAAGCTCACGGGCAAGGTTACCGGCCCGCTCGTGGACGCGGCCGGCAAGGCGGCGCACCTCACCCGCATCGCGGGCGAATTGGGCATCACGCGAGAGCAGATCATGGCCATCGGCGATGGCGCCAACGACCTGCCGATGCTCGCCGATGCCGGCACCAGCGTCGCCTTCCACGCGAAGCCAGTGGTGAAGGCGAAGGCCGACTACGCGCTCGACTACGCCGGCCTGGACGGCGTGCTCAACTTTTTCCCCGAATCGGGGTCATCGTCTTTCTCGGGTACCGGCAGCGGAAAGTAGGCGTAGCCCGGCTGCACCACCGTCGATTGGCGCCGTTCGCAGGAGGTTTCCAGGTCCTGGGGCTTGTCCCACCAGGTGGCGCGGTTCTTCCGCTGCAACTCGGGGATCTGCGGGTTCCTGGCCCTCAGGTCGCGGATGAAGCGGGTGATCTCGGACTCGTACATGGTTGCCTTCACAAGCGTCTGATTCGATGGGATTTTAGCGGATAATTGAAACAGGATGCGCCTCACCTACCCCCGCTCCTTCATGTCCCTGCTGCTGATCGGCTTCACGATCGTCGCGGCCCCTCTCCTCTTCGCCTTGTTTTCCAACGCGCTCGCCTTCGAGCGCCTCGCCGCGCTCTCCGAGAAGGCGGTCCACTCGGCGGTGAAGGTGACGCAGTCCAGCCGTTCGCTGGTGAGCACCATCATGTCCCTCGATCGCTCGGCGCGCCAGTACGCCGTTGCGGGCGAGCCCGCGTTCTTCGAGTCCTACCGCGCACACCGCAACACCTTCCAGACGCTCACGCGGCAACTGGACGCAATGCAGCTTTCGGAAGCCCAGCGCGCGCAACTCGTCACCATGGAACGCCAGGGCGACGCGATCCACCAGTTCATCACCCGAACCGGACCGACCCCGCAGCTCGCGCAGTACCTCGCGCGCGAGTTCAACTCCCTGACCGAGAAGGCGCACTCGCTCGTGGACACGGGCGACCACGTGATCGACCAGGGCATCGAACAGTTGCGCGAGCAAGCGGTCCAATCGCGCAACAGCGTGCTGTGGCTCATGATCGCCCTCATCCCCACCGCGATCCTGCTCATCGCCTCGTTCACCTTCCTCATCTCCAAGCCGATCACTCAGGTGAGCGAGAGCATCCGCGGCCTGGGCGAGGGCCACTTCCAGCGCCCGATCCGAGTCGAGGGCCCGGGCGACATGGTGCGGCTGGGCGAGCAGCTCGACTGGCTGCGCGAGCGCCTGCTCACCCTCGAGGCGCAGAAGACACGCTTCCTGCAGCACATCTCCCACGAGCTGAAGACCCCGCTCACGGCGCTGCGCGAGGGCTCGGACCTGCTCTCCTCGGGCGTGGTGGGCAACTTGAACGCGGAGCAGCGCGAGATCGCGCGCATCCTGCAGGTGAACTCGATCGAGCTCCGGAAGCTGATCGAGGGCCTGCTCAACTACAGCGCGGTGCACGCCACGACCTCCTACCTCGACGCCAAGATCGTGCCGCTGAACGAGATCGTGAATCGCGTGGTGAACGACCGCAAGCTCGCCATCGTGGCGAAGAACCTGCGCATCGAGCTCAACTGCGAGACCGTCGCCGCCTACTGCGACGAGGACAAGATCCGCGTCGTGCTCGACAACCTGCTGTCCAACGCGGTCAAGTATTCCCCCGAGCGCGGCCTGGTCTCGATCAAGCTCTACAAGGACAGCGGCGATGCGGTTTTCGAGGTGATGGACGAGGGCCCGGGCATCCCCGAGCCCGAGCGCGAGAAGATCTTCGAGGCCTTCTATCGCGGCAGCGACGCGCCGGTGGCCGCGATCAAGGGCAGCGGCCTCGGCCTTTCCATCGTCAAGGAATACGTGACCCTGCACCGCGGCCGCATCGAGGTGCTGGCGGGCCCCGGGGCGCATTTCCGCATCCGCTTTCCGCGCCGCCGCAACGACATGAAGGAGGCCGCGGCATGAGGCACCGAAAAGAAAACGGCGGCGAGGTGACCGCAATGGCAAGCTTCTTGCACCTCCCTTCCGAACGACGAACTGCGAGCCGCTGATGTCCCGACAAGGAAAAGCCTATCTGCTGGTGGTGGACGACGATCCGGATCTCCTCCGGCTGCTCTCCATCCGCCTGAAGGCCAACGGCTACGAGGTCACCGCGGTGGATAGCGCGCAGCGGGCGCTCGCCTCCATCGCCGCCGCGCGCCCGGATCTGGTGCTCACCGACCTGCGCATGGAAGGCATGGACGGCATGGCGCTCTTCGACGAGATCCAGGCGAGCTACCCGGGGCTGCCGGTCGTGATCCTCACCGCCCACGGCACCATTCCCGAGGCCGTGGCCGCGGTAAAGCGCGGCGTGTTCGGCTACCTCACCAAGCCCTACGACGCCGAGGAGCTGCTGGCGCAGATCGAGCGGGCGCTGCGCCTGCACGGCGGCGCCAGCGGCGGCCAGGCGGGCGTGAACCAGCTCTGGCGCGAGGACATCGTGACGCGTTCTTCCCTGATGGAAGACCTGCTCGCCAAGGCGCAGCGCGTTGCCGCGGGCGACGCGAGCGTGCTGATCCAGGGCGAGAGCGGCAGTGGCAAGGAGCTCCTCGCGCGCGCCATCCACCGCGCGAGCCCGAGAGCGAACCAGCCGTTCATTGCCATCAACTGCGGCGCCATTCCGGAGACACTCCTCGAGAGCGAGCTCTTCGGCCACACCAAGGGCTCGTTCACCGGCGCCATTGCCGACCAGCGTGGCCTCTTCATCGCCGCCGACAAGGGCACCCTCTTCCTCGACGAGATCGGCGACATGCCGTTGGCGCTCCAGGTGAAGCTGCTGCGCGTGATCGAAACGCGAGAGGTGCGCCCCATCGGCGCGACGCGTTCGATCCCCTTCGACGTTCGCATCATCTCCGCGACCCACCGCGACCTCGCGAAAGAGAAGGACAACGGCACCTTCCGCGAGGACCTCTACTACCGCCTGAACGTGGTCACGCTGAAGCTCCCATCGCTCGACGAGCGTCCCGAGGACACGGCGATGCTGGCCGAGTACTTCCTCAACAGGCTGGCGCCCCGCTACGGGCGCGACAAGGCGGCGTTCTCCCCCGAGGCCCTCGAGCTGTTGGTGCAGGCCAAGTGGCCCGGCAACGTGCGGCAGCTCTACAACGTGGTCGAGCAGTCGATCGCGCTCTGCCCCACGGAAATCATCCCGCAGACCTTCGTGCACCAGGCCATACAAGTCGAGATGCACGAGATGACGTCTTTCGAGGACGCGAGGAAGCGCTTCGAGCGCGACTATCTCACGCGCATCCTCAAGCTCACCAAGGGCAGCGTCACCCAGGCCGCGAAGCTCGCGCGCCGCAACCGCACCGAGTTCTACAAGCTGCTGCAGCGCCACGGGATCGAGGCCGCGGTCTTCAAGAGCGAGGCGAAGTGACGTGGCTGTGGCGCTACGCGTCGTAGCTGTCGCTCCACAACGACACGGATTTTCTTAAGTCTTTCATCGACTTGGTCCACTTTCCCTGAGTCCCTGTCGCTGGATTGCGACGCCCCTCCACGGGTGTGTCCCGCCGCATCAGTCAAACGGTTGATCTCCTTGGAAAAAGAGGCCTTGGCACACGGCTTGCTCATATAGGCCCAGTACCCTTGTGTACTGCCTCCCTAGCCGGAGCCTCCCTTTTCAAAGAGTGCGCCTTGTGGGGCGGGTTAATAACCTGCCCCGTTTTTTT
>JBDSRZ010000224.1:0-8534 GCA_039929025.1 Usitatibacter sp.
ATTGGTGGAGGCGGGGGGAATCGAACCCCCGTCCGCAAGACTTCCACAAGCAGTTCTACATGCGTAGCCAGGCCATTTGGTTTAACCGCTGTCCCGTAGACCGGCGAACTGGACAACGCTGAGCCACCTTGGATTTGGCGATGAGCGAAGTGGCCCCACTCACCGCGATCTCATGAATATGACTCTGCGTCCGGTACTGCAAGTCCGGCCAGGCGCATGAGCACACCTGGGGCAGAGTCCAGCCGGTATTAGGCGGCTAGAGCGTAGTTGCTATCGTTGGCGACTATGTCGTCTGCGGCTGTATTTACGAGGTTTTCCGCGCCTCGGCATGCCCTGCGTTGCTTCCGATCCCGCGTCGAAACCGGGTCGCCCCCATGAAACCGGATAGTGCAGATTCCAATTATACGCGCGAGCGTATGCTCGCCTCAGTCTGACGCTGTTCACATGGGGATGTTCCCCTTCGACTACAAGGAAAAAACATGGCACCGATGAAGATCGCCGCGATCGTGCTGATCGTCGCAGGAGCGCTCGCGCTCGCCTACGGCGGGTTCTCGTTCACCAAGGAAACGCACAAGGCGGAGATCGGGCCGCTCAAGCTCTCGGTGCAGGAGAAGGAGCAGGTGAACGTGCCGCAGTGGGCCGGGATCGCGTCGATCCTCGCGGGCGTGGTGATGCTGGTGGTCGGCGGGAAGAAGTAGCGACACTCTCCCCAACCCTCTCCCGAGGCAGAGGGGGCAAGCGTAGGACGCGGTTTCGCGAAATCGAGGCCTTCACGATGAGCGCAGCAGGTCGAGCGGGGCGTGGCGCCGGGTGAAGACTCCGGAGGGGTCCGCGCCCCACCAATCGCGGACGATCGTGGTCCACAGGCGGCGCGTGTCGATGGCCGGCGCCGGGCCGCCGATCGGATGCAAATCCTGGATCGGCGGGGGCTCGCCGTAGAGGCCTCCCTTCACGCCGCCGCCCAGGACGAAATGCGTCGTCCCCAATCCGTGGTGGGTGCCATGGTCTGCGTTCTCCTTTGGCGAGCGGCCGAATTCGTCGTAGGTGGCGACCAGCGTCTCGTCCCAGCGCCCGATCTCCACCATGCCCGCGCGCAATGCCGCGAGCCCTTCGGCGAGGCGCTTCAGCGCGCCGCCGTGGTGCTTCAGCTGTTCCCAGTGGGTGTCCACGGAATGGTGCTTGTCGTCGTCCAGGCCGTTCAGCGCCACGTGGATCACCGGCAATGTGCGGTCGGCGGCGGCGAGCTCGACCGCGCAGCGCATCGCGCGGCCAAACGGCTCGTCCGGAAATGAGGTTCGCAATGTAGCCGCGCGCAGCGCCCCCGGATCTCGCGCCAGGCGCTCCCTGCCGCGCGCATTCGTCGAGGTGACGCAGTCGGCAAGCCTTCGCTTCGCCAGCAGCTCGTCGGCGTAATGCACCTGCACCACGCCCATCCGCTCACCCCTGAACGGCCCCATCGGGTCGAGGGCGCGGATGTCGAGCACGTCGAGGGCGACCGCGTCGGCTGCGGTGCGCCCGAGCGCGCGCGAAACCCACCCCTCGCCGCGGATGTCCACGTCTTCGGCGGTGAAGGCGATCTCGATGTCGCGGTAGTGCTGCTGGGTTGCTTCCGGATAGCCGATGCCCTGGATGAGGGCGAGCTCCTTCGATTGCCACATGGGCACGAGTGGCGCGAGCGACGGGTGCAACCCGTGGCTGTCGGTGATCTTCAGCACGGCGTCGCGCGGCACCGCGATCGTGGGCCGGTATTGGTAATAGCGGGGGTTGGTGAAGGGGACCCAGGTGTTGAAGCCGTCGTTGCCGCCGTAGAGGAACACCATCACCAGCAGCCGCGGCTTGCGATCCGCGGCGGCGAGCGCGGGGAGCGATGCGGCGAGCGGCGCCGCCGCCAGCGCCTTCAGCAGCGAGCGCCGCGTGGCCGAAGGCATCCTCACGCCGCGCGTTCCGCGGATTGGTTGCGCACCCACGCGTCGATCTCGGCCACCGACTGCATGATCGCGTCGGCGCCCCACAGCGAAGGCGCGCGCTCCTCGCCGAGGTAGCCGTATCCCGCGACGATCACCGGCATCCCCGCGGCGCGGGCCGCCTGCACGTCGCGCTCGTCGTCGCCGATGTAAAGCGTGCGCGCGGGCTCCACGCCCAGCACCGCCGCGGCGTGCAGGAGCGGGTCGGGAAAGGGCTTTGCGCGCGGGCAGGTATCGCCGCCGACGATCACGCCGGCGCGTTCCGAGAGGCCGAGTCCCGCCATCACCAGGCGTGCCATGCGCTCGAACTTGTTGGTCACCACGCCCCACTTGAGTCCCGACGCCTCGATTGCGTCGAGCAGCGCTTCCATTCCGGGGAATAGGCGCGTGGCGATGCACAGATTGTCCACGTAGAGATCCAGGAACTCGGCGCGCATCGTCGCGTAGTCGGGATGGTCCGTTCTCATGCCGAAGGCCGAGCAGATCATGCCGCGCGCGCCGCTCGAGACATGGGGGCGGACCTGGGAATCGGGCACCGGCGCCAGGCCGCGCCGGTCCCGCATCAGGTTCACGGTGCGCGCCATGTCGGGCGCGGTGTCGGCGAGCGTCCCATCGAGGTCAAAGAGGACCGCCGCAAGGCCGCTTTCAGCCACGGCGGGCGCCCATCAGGTAATTCACGTCCACGTCACGGCCCAGTGCGTACACCTTGGTGAGCGGATTGTAGGTCATGCCGGTGAGGTCCACGACCGCGAGCCCGGCGGCGCGGCAATGGCCGGCCAGCTCCGAGGGCCGGATGAAGCGCGCGTACTCGTGCGTGCCGCGGGGCAGCAGCTTGAGGACGTACTCGGCGCCCACGATGGCGAAGGCGAACGACTTCGCGTTGCGGTTGATGGTGGAGAAGAACACCCAGCCGCCGGGCCTGGCGAGCTCGGCGCAGGCGCGAACGACACTCGCGGGTTGCGGCACGTGCTCGAGCATCTCCATGCACGTGACCACGTCGAACGTGCCGGGCGCTTCCGCGGCCATCTGTTCGGCCGACACCAGGCGGTAATCCACCGCGCGGCCGCTCTCGAGGCGGTGCAGCATCGCAACCTTGAGCGGCTTGTCGGCCAAGTCGATGCCGGTGACTTGCGCGCCGCCCGCCGCCATCGCCTCGGCGAGGATTCCGCCGCCGCAGCCGACGTCCAGCACGCGCTTGCCGCGAAGGCCGCCGGCGAGGCGCTCGATGTGCGCGAGGCGCAGCGGGTTGATCTCGTGCAGCGGGCGAAACTCGCTCTGCGGGTCCCACCAGCGGTGCGCGAGCGCACTGAATTTGGCGAGCTCGGCCGGATCGAAGTTGGTGCCTGAGTCTCGCGAAGACTCGTCCAACGTTCGCACCCTTTCCCCTGGGAGAGGGTCAACTGTTTCGGTCATGAAAGCCTTCTCCTCCACCATTGGGCCTTTTCGCGCAGGTCCTGCTCCTCAAGGCCGGTGAGGCGCCGCTCGTGGAGCCTCGCCTCGCCCGCGACCCATACGTGGCTCACGTTCTCCCGCCCCGCAGCGTAGACCAGGTGCGACACGGGATCAAAGCATGGGAGGGTCTCCACCGCGGAAAGTTCGATGGCGGCGAGGTCCGCCCACTTGCCCGCTTCGATGGAGCCGATGTCATCGTCGAGGCCGAGCGCGCGGGCGCCTTCGATGGTGGCCATCTCGAGCGCGTCGGCCGCGCTCACGACGCTCGCGTCCCCGCTCGCCCCCTTGGCGAGCAGCGCCGCGGTGCGCATCTCGCCCATGGAATCGAGGCGATTGTTGCTGGCCGCGCCGTCGGTGCCGATGCCCACGCGAATGCCGCGGCGGCGCATGTCGGCCACGCGCGCGATGCCGCTCGCGAGCTTCAGGTTCGACGACGGGCAGTGGGCGATGCTTACGCCCTCCCGATGCAGCAGCTCGAGCTCCGCGTCCTCCAGGTGGACGGCGTGCACCGCGATCAATCGTGGACCCACCATGCCCAGGCGCCACAGGCGCTGCAGCGGACGCACGCCATGCTCGCGCAATCCCTGCTCGATCTCGCCGAGCGTCTCGTGGACGTGAGTGTGGATCGGGATGTCGAGCTCGTCGGCGAGGACCACGATGCGCTTCAGGGTCTCGTCGCCGACGGTGTAAGCGGCGTGCGGGGCGAGGCAGAAGGTGAGGGAGGGCTCGCCGTCGTAGGCCGCGCGGGCGGCGAGGCCGCGCTTGAGGTAGCCGCCGGCGTCGCTCGCGTAGGCGCTCGGGAACTCGATCGCGATCACGCCCAGGCAAGCGCGCATGCCGGCGCGCAACGCGGCACGCGCCGTCGCTTCGGGGAAGAAGTACATGTCGTTCACGCAGGTCGTGCCGCCACGGAGCATCTCCGCCATCGCGAGCAGGCTGCCGTCGTGGGCGAACTCGTCGCCCACATGCTTCGCCTCCGCGGGCCAGATGTGGTCCTGCAGCCAGGCCATGAGCGGGGTGTCGTCGGCGATGCCGCGCAGCAGCGTCATCGCCGCGTGGCAGTGCAGGTTCACCAGTCCGGGGATGAGGAGGTGCTCGCCAAGGCGGACGACGCTCCCCGCCTCGAACCGGGCCAGCGCCTCGGCGGCGGGGAGCACCGCCACGATGCGTCCGCCGGCGATGGCGACCGCATGGTCGGCCAGGACCTGGCGCGGCACCACCGTCGCCACGTGGGCGGCGATGATCAGGGTGTCAACGGATTGCATGTTCGGGGGGTTGGAACAAAAAACCCCGCCGGAGCGGGGTTTTCTGCCGGAGCTTTGGAGCTTTACTGGCGGACACCCTTGAACTCGATGTCCACGCGGCGGTTCTTCTGGCGACCTTCCGCGGTCTTGTTGGTTGCCACGGGCTGCGATTCGCCTTTGCCGATCGTGGTGACCTTCGAGGCCGCGATGCCCTTGCTCACCAGGTAGTCCTTGACCGCGGCTGCGCGGCGCTCGGACAGCTTCTGGTTGTACGCGTCGGAGCCGACCGAGTCGGTGTGGCCGGTGGCGATCACCATCTCGAGGTCCACGCCGCGCAGCTTGGCGACCGCGTCATCGATGCTCTTGCGGCCATCCGGACGCAGCACCGACTTGTCGAAGTCGAACAGCGCATCGGCCTGGATCACGACCGCCTGGCGAACGGATGCCGGGGCAGGGCGAGCGGGTTGTGCGGGAGCCGTCGGCGACGCGGGCGCTGCGGGCTTGGCGGGTGCCGCGGGCGCCGAAGGAGCGGGCGCTGCGGGCCGGGCGGTGCCGGCGCATTCGGGGAGCACCGCGCCGGACGTCACGACGCACGCTCCGGAACCGTCCTTGACGGCATGGCCGGACGCGTCCTGCAGGTTGGGGGTGACGTTGGCGAAAGCAGGGCTTGCGGCGAGCGCCAGCGCGCAACCGAGCGTCAGCCTGCCAAGCGAGGAAATCTTCATATTCGGAACTCCCAAGAGGATTTGGATGATTGTTTGAAGCATACTTTTTTCTCTGAGGCTCTCGCCCAAAAGTGCTCGCAACATCATACACAAAGGGCATTCGAGTCCACAACCGAAAGTGGGGCTTTTCGCAACAGTCTTGCCCCGATCAGTAGCATTTTCACCACAATGGTGGGACTCACTGGCGGGTGGAAAGTGCCCGCCGGGTATGCTAGAATTTACCTTTCGCCGCCCGCGTATTTATAAGTAAAAACAAGCACTTAGCCAGCCCCGAAGAAGGGGTCGCCTGCCCCAGGAGCCCATGGAACAGTTCGCCAAGGAAACCATCCCGATCAGCCTCGAGCGGGAAATGCGCCGCTCGTACCTCGACTATGCAATGAGCGTCATCGTGGGCCGCGCGCTCCCCGATGTCCGCGACGGTTTGAAGCCCGTCCACCGCCGGTCGCTATTCGCGATGCACGAGGTCTCCAACGACTGGAACAAGGCGTACAAGAAGTCCGCCCGCATCGTTGGCGACGTGATGGGCAAGTACCACCCGCACGGCGACACCGCCATCTACGACACCATCGTGCGCATGGCGCAGGATTTCAGCCTGCGCTATCCGCTCGTGGACGGCCAAGGCAACTTCGGCTCGGTCGACGGCGACAACCCCGCCGCCATGCGCTACACCGAGATCCGCATGGCGAAGATCGCCCACGAGCTGCTCGCCGATCTCGACAAGGAAACGGTCGACTTCGGCCCCAACTACGACGGCAGCGAGCGCGAGCCCCTGGTGCTCCCGTCGAAATTTCCCAACCTGCTGGTGAACGGCTCCTCCGGGATCGCCGTCGGCATGGCGACCAACATCCCCCCGCACAATCTGGGCGAGGTGATCGACGCCTGCCTGGTGCTCCTCGCCAATCCCGAGACCACCGTCGACGACCTCATCAGGATCATCCCGGCGCCGGACTTCCCAACCGCGGGGATCATCTACGGGATCGCCGAGCTGCAAGAGGGCTACCGCACCGGCCGCGGGCGCGTGGTGATGCGCGCGCGCACCCATGTCGAGGATATCGGCAAGGGCGAGCGCCAGGCGATCATCGTCGACGAGCTGCCGTACCAGGTGAACAAGGCGGAGCTGTTGAAGAAGATCGGCGAGCTCATCCGCGAGAAGCGCCTCGAGGGCATCTCGGACCTGCGCGACGAATCCGACAAGCGCGGCATGCGCGCGGTGATCGAGCTGAAGCGCGGCGAGGTCGCCGAGATCGTGCTCAACAACCTCTACAAGTTGACGCCGATGCAGGAAACCTTCGGCATGAACATGGTCGCGCTCGTCGACGGCCAGCCGAAGCTCCTCAACCTGAGGCAGTTCCTCGACGCATTCCTGCGCCACCGCCGCGAGGTGGTCACTCGCCGCACCGTTTTCGACCTCCGCAAGGCGCGCGATCGGGGCCACATCCTCGAGGGCCTCGCGGTCGCGCTGTCCAACGTGGACGAGGTGATCGCGATCATCAAGGCGGCGGCCACACCCGCCGCGGCGCGCACCGAGCTCATGGGCCGCACCTGGCGCTCGCCGCTCGTGGAGCAGATGCTCCAGCGCGCCTCCGCCGAGCAGTTCCGGCCCGAGGTGCTGCCGAAGGAGTTCGGTTTCTCGCCCTCCGGCTACCGCCTCTCGGACGTGCAGGCGCAGCGCATCCTCGAGATGCAGCTGCAGCGCCTCACCGGCCTGGAGCAGGACAAGATCCTCTCCGAGTACCGCGAGGTGATCGCGGCCATCGAGGACCTGCTCGACATTCTCGCCAAGCCCGAGCGCGTCACGCAGATCATCGGCGACGAGCTCGCCGAGGTGAAGCGCGAGTTCGGCGACAAGCGCCGGAGCGAGATCGTCGTGAACGCCGAGCACCTCGAGCTGGAGGACCTCATCACCCCCGAAGACGTGGTGGTGACGCTTTCCCACTCCGGCTACGTGAAGAGCCAGCCGCTGGACGAATACCGCGCGCAGAAACGCGGTGGGCGCGGCAAGCAGGCGACCGCGACCAAGGAAGACGACTTCATCGAGAAGCTCTTCATCGCCAACACGCACGACTACGTGCTCTGCTTCTCGAACAAGGGCCGCGTCTACTGGATCAAGGTCTACGAGGTGCCCCAGGGCAGCCGCACCAGCCGCGGCAAGCCGATCGTGAACCTGTTGAAGATGGACGAGGACGAGCGCATCAACGCGATCCTGCCGGTGAAGGAGTTCCGGGAAGACCGCTTCGTATTCTTCGCCACGCAGGAAGGGGTGGTGAAGAAGACTTCCCTCGCCGACTTCTCCCGCCCGCGCCCCTCGGGGATCATCGCCGTGGACCTGGACGAGGGCGACTGCCTCGTGGGCGTGGCGATCACCGACGGAAAGCACGACGTGATGATGTTCTCCGACGAAGGCAAGGCGGTGCGCTTCGACGAGAACGACGTGCGTCCCATGGGCCGCGGTGCCCGCGGAGTCCGCGGCATGAATCTCGCGAAGGGTGGCCGCGTGATTGCGCTGCTGGTCGCCGAGGACGAGACGCAGAGTGTCCTCACCGCCACGGAGAACGGCTATGGAAAGCGCACCGCCATCGTGGAGCACACGCGCCATGGCCGCGGCACCCAGGGAATGATCGCCATCCAGACGACGGAGAGGAACGGCAAGGTAGTAGCCGCGACGCTCGTGAAGCCCGACGACGAGATCATGCTGATCACGTCCGGCGGGGTCCTCATCCGCACGCGCGTGAACGAGATCCGCGAGATGAGCCGCTCGACGCAAGGCGTGACCCTGATCAACCTCGACGAGGGCGAGAAGCTCTCGGGGCTCCAATGCATCATGGATCGCGACGACGAGAACGGCGAGAACGGGCACGGTGCGAACGGGGCCAGCCCGCCGGCGCCCGCTGCCGGCGAAGCCAACGGTGAAGGGAACGGTGATGGCAGCGGCCCCGCACATTAAGCCCGTCGCGCGCATCTTCAACTTCGGCGCCGGCCCGGCGACCATGCCGGTCGAGGTGCTGGAGAAGGCGAAGCGGGAGCTGGTCAACTGGCACGAGGCCGGCATGTCGGTGATGGAGATGAGCCATCGCGGCAAGGAATTCACCGCCATCGCCGCCGAGGCCGAGGCGGACCTGCGCAAGCTCGCGAGCATTCCCGCCAGCTAC
>JBDSRZ010000225.1:0-3102 GCA_039929025.1 Usitatibacter sp.
CGCTCGACCTGGGTGGAGCCGTAGGGCACGCAGATCACGATGCGCGGGCTGGGCCGGAACCACTGGTTGTCGTGGATCTTCTTGATGAAGTACTTGAGCATCTGCTCGGTGATCGTGAAGTCGGCGATCACCCCGTCCTTCATCGGGCGGATGGCGGTGATGTTGCCGGGCGTGCGCCCGAGCATCTGCTTGGCGGCGAGGCCGACCGCCTGGATGGTCTTCTTGCCGCTGGGACCGCCTTCCTGGCGGATCGCGACCACCGACGGCTCGTCCAGGACGATGCCCCTGCCGCGGACGTAAATGAGGGTGTTGGCAGTGCCGAGATCGATCGCGAGGTCGGTCGAGAAGTACTTGGAAACGAAAGAGAACATCTTGATCCGTAAAGGAATTCGGGCGGCCGCGAGAGCCGCGGCGGCGGGTGCGTTTATAATAGCCCAGATTCCAGCGAGGAATTAAGGCCTTAGCGGCACTTTCGGATGCTTTCCCTTGAAGAAGTTACCCGCATCGCCCGGCTGGCCCGGATCGAGGTCCGGGAGGCCGAAGCCGCCCGGTTGCGCGACGAGCTGAACGCCATCCTGGGGCTGATAGACCAGATGCGGGCCGTGGATACCGCGGGCGTCGATCCGATGTCCCATCCGCAGTCGGTGGTCCAGAGGCTGCGGGAGGATGATGTGACCGAAACCGACCAGCGCGAGCTTTTCCAGGCGAACGCTCCGGCGGTGCAGGACGGCCTCTATCTCGTCCCGCGAGTGATCGAGTAGGTGGTGCCTACACTTGCCCAGCTGTCGCGGAGGCTGCGGGACAAGCGCATGTCGAGCGTCGAGGTGGCACGCCACTATCTCGACCGCATCGCCATCCACGCACAAGCGTTGAACGCGTTCATCACGGTCGATGCCGACAAGACCCTCGCGCAGGCGCGGGCCGCGGATGCGCGCATCGCGAAGGGAGATGCCGGACCCCTTACCGGCATCCCGATCGCGCACAAGGATCTCTTCTGTGCGAAAGGCTGGCGCACCACCTGCGGCTCGCGGATGCTCGCGGACTTTGTCTCCCCCTACGATGCGCACGTGATCGAGCGCTTCGCCGCGGCGGGCGCACTGATCCTCGGCAAGACCAACATGGACGAGTTCGCGATGGGCTCGTCCAACGAGAACTCGCACTTCGGGCCGGTGAAGAATCCGTGGGACGCGCGCGCGGTGCCGGGCGGAAGCTCGGGCGGCTCCGCGGCCGCGGTCGCGGCGCGCCTGGCACCCGCGGCCACCGGCACCGACACCGGCGGCTCGATCCGCCAGCCGGCCTCCTTCACCGGCACCTGCGGCTTGAGGCCCACCTACGGGCGAGTCTCGCGCTACGGCATGGTCGCCTTCGCCTCGTCGCTCGACCAGGGCGGAGCGCTCGCCACCAGCGCCGAGGACCTGGCGATGATGCTCGAGGTGATGGCCGGCTTCGACCCGCGCGACTCCACCTGCATCGACCGGCCGCGCGACGATTACGTGGCGCGGCTGGGTGGCGGCGTGAAGGGATTGCGCATCGGGCTGCCGCGGGAGTATTTCGCAAGCGGCCTCGCGCCGGACGTGGCCACGCCGATCATGGCCGCGGTCGAGGAGCTGAAGAGGCTCGGCGCGGCGGTCGTCGATGTCGACCTTCCCAACCAGCATCTGTCGGTGCCGGTGTACTACGTGCTCGCACCCGCCGAGGCGTCGTCGAACCTGGCGCGCTTCGACGGCGTGCGCTACGGGCACCGCGCGGCGAGCTACACCAGCCTCGACGACATGTATTGCAAGACGCGCGCCGAGGGCTTCGGCCCCGAGGTGAAGCGCCGCGTCATGATCGGCACCTACGTGCTCTCGCACGGTTACTACGACGCCTACTACCTGCAGGCGCAGCGCCTTCGGCGCCTCATCGCGCGCGACTTCGTCGAGGCGTTCGCGAAGTGCGACCTGATCATGGGCCCGGCGGCGCCGACGGTGGCGTTCGACCTGGGCGCCAGGACCACCGACCCGGTGCGGATGTACCTGGACGACCTCTACACGATCCCGATCAACCTCGCGGGCCTGCCGGGAATGTCGATCCCGTGCGGCTTCGGCGCCCAGGGGCGCCCCGTCGGGCTGCAGATCGTCGGCAACTACTTCGACGAGGCGCGCATGCTCGCCGCCGCCCACGCCTACCAGCAGGTCACCGATTGGCACGAAAAGGTGCCACCGGGGTTCGAGTGACGGTGATTTTCAACACAGAGGACACAGAGGTTCCACCGAGGTGGCACAGAGGCAACCCGTGTCTCATTTCGTGGCTCCGATCACCGCAGCCGGAACACATTCAAGGCTTTCCTCTGTGCCACCTCTGTGGAACCTCTGTGTCCTCTGTGGTGAAGGGCGGCGTGTGAGCTGGGAAATCGTCATTGGACTCGAGACCCACGCGCAACTGACAACGCGCTCGAAGATCTTTTCGGGTTCCTCCACGGCCTTCGGCGCCGCGCCCAACACGCAGGCTTCGGCGGTCGATCTTGCGCTGCCCGGAACGCTGCCGGTATTGAACCGCGGCGCGGTCGAACGCGCGATCCGATTCGGCCTCGCGGTGGGCGGCACCATCGCGCCGCGCAGCATCTTCGCGCGCAAGAACTATTTCTATCCCGATCTCCCCAAGGGCTACCAGGTGAGCCAGTACGAGCAGCCGATCGTGGCGGGGGGCACGCTCGCGATCGTCGTTGGCGGCCTGGAGAAGGTCGTGCGACTAACGCGCGCGCACCTCGAGGAAGACGCGGGCAAGTCGCTGCACGAGGACTTCCACGGCATGACCGGCATCGATCTGAACCGCGCCGGCACGCCTTTGCTGGAGATCGTCTCCGAGCCCGACATGCGCTCCTCCGCGGAGGCGGTCGCCTATGCGAAGGCGCTGCACGCGCTGGTTCGCTGGATCGGCATCTGCGACGGCAACATGCAGGAAGGCTCCTTTCGCTGCGACGCCAACGTCTCGGTGCGCGCGCCCGGCGCCGCGCTCGGCACGCGCTGCGAGATCAAGAACCTCAACTCCTTCCGCTTCCTGCAGCAGGCGATCGACTATGAGGCGCGGCGGCAGATGGAGCTGATCGGCGACGGCGGAAGC
>JBDSRZ010000226.1:0-4856 GCA_039929025.1 Usitatibacter sp.
GGTCCGGCAGACGGCTGGCGGGCGCTCGCAAACTGTGAAAAAATGGGATCAACTCAACGAATTGGATGGTGGCTGCCATGATCGATCGGGACGGATACCGCCCGAACGTCGCCATCGTGCTCGTCAATGGACGCAACCAGGTTTTTTGGGGCAAGCGGATCAAAGAGCACGCTTGGCAATTCCCCCAGGGCGGCATCAAGCCGGGGGAGACTCCCGAAGAGGCGATGTATCGGGAGCTGAACGAGGAAACCGGGCTCGAAGCCCGGCACGTAGCGATCCTCGGACGCACGCGCGACTGGCTCCATTACCACGTGCCCACCCATTGGGTGAAACGTGAGTGGCGCGGCACCTACAGGGGCCAGAAGCAGATCTGGTTCCTGCTGCGTCTCACCGGGCGCGACTGCGACATCAGCCTGCGCGCGAGCGGTCACCCCGAGTTCGACGCGTGGCGCTGGCACGACTACTGGGTGCCCCTCGAGGGCGTGATCGACTTCAAGCGCGAGGTATACCGGGTCGCGCTGGAGCAGCTCGTCGGCTTCCTCGAGGTCACGCAGCGCGCCGTGGGCATCTCGCCCTACGGCAGGCGCCGCAAGCCCACCCACGGCCCGCGCATCGCGCGCGAGCTCGTGCCGGTCGCAACTCCGACCGACGCCTAGAAGCCGCGCACCGGCCCGGGAATCGCGAGCGCGGTGATCGCCGCGACGATGACCCACAGCACAATGGCGCTGATCAGGACCACGACCGTGTACGGGACCATCTTCTCGTCCGGTGTCTTCTTCAGCTCACCCAGGCCCAGGTAGAGCAGGTAGAGGCTGTAGAGCCCGCCGACCAGCGCCAGGATGCCGAGGGCGGGCAGGATATTGAAGACGCCCGTCACCCACGCCGCGGTCGGGAAGAACGCCGCCACCTTGAGCGACTGCATGAAGTCCTTCTCGGAGCCGAACTGGGGCGCGAGCGCGTCGATGATCATCGCGATCGCATATACGGAGCCCAGCGCCATCACGTAGTTGATGATCATGTACGCGATGCCGGCGCCGATCGGCACGCGGTACGTGAAGCCGAAGCCGCTCGCTCCTACCAGCGACAGCCCGATGAAGCCCGCGACCGCCGGGATCGCCGCGAGGATCATCACGTAGCGCGTGAAGATGTCCTGCACGGTGTGCGGCTCGGTGGCGATCACCGGCCACTCCTGCTTCGGCTGGATGAGGATCTTCTTCACGCGATCGACGACGTTCATGGGCGGAGGGTTCCTTGTGGGCGACGGCCAAGAGTATAGGCGCTGCCCAGGCCTGCCCTAGAGGATGACCAGGTTGTCGCGGTGGATCAGCTCAGGCTCCGCAAGGTAGCCGAGGACCGCCTCTATCTGCGACGTGGGCTTCCCCAGGATCCGCGCAGTCTCGGCGGCCGGATAGTTGACGAGCCCCCGCGCGATTTCACGGCCCTCGGGGCCGACGATGCTCACCACCTCGCCGCGCTCGAAGGCGCCGTCCACCGCCGTGGCGCCGATCGCCAGCAGGCTCTTGCCGTCCTGGACCAGGGCCTTCACCGCACCGGCGTCGAGCCAGATGCGGCCGGCGGGCTTCAGGTGGTCGGCGAGCCACTGCTTGCGCGCCGCGACCGGTGCGGTGCCCGCGACGAGCAGCGTTCCGGTGGGCTCGCCGCCGAAAAGCTTCAGCAGCACCTCCGGCTCCCGGCCCCAGGCGATCGCGGTGTGGGCGCCGCTGCGTGCGGCACGCCTGGCCGCACGAACCTTGGTGAGCATGCCTCCGCTACCCACGTGGGATCCCGCCCCGCCCGCCATCGCCTCGAGCGCCGCGTCGCCGGCGTCGGCGCGTTCCACCAGCGTGGCCGCCGTGGACTTGCGCGGATCGGCGGAATAAAGGCCCTTCTGGTCGGTGAGGATCACCAGCGCGTCCGCCTCGATGAGGTTGGTGACGAGCGCGCCGAGGGTGTCGTTGTCGCCGAAGCGGATCTCGTCCACGACGACGGTGTCGTTCTCGTTGATGATCGGCACCACGCCGAGCGCCACCAGGCTCTTCAGTGTGCTGCGCGCGTTGAGATAGCGGCGGCGGTCGCCAAGGTCCTCATGCGTGAGGAGCACCTGCGCGGTATGCAGGCCCACTTCCGCGAAGCACGACTCCCACATCTGCACCAGGCCCATCTGGCCGACGGCGGCCGCGGCCTGGAGTTCGTTCACGGCATGCGGGCGCTTGGACCAGCCGAGGCGCTTCATGCCCTCTGCGATCGCACCCGAGGAGACGACCAGCACCTCTATGCCGCGCTTGCGCAGTACGCCGATCTGGCGGACCCATTCGGCGATCGCGCCGCGATCGAGGCCGCTGCCTGCGTTGGTGAGCAGGCTCGAGCCGATCTTCACCACGATGCGGCGCGCGCCCTCGAGGGGCGTCTTCACTCGGCTTGCCTCGCGTCCCGGGCGCCGGCTTTCTTCCGCGCTTCGAGGAGAGCCATCACCGCGTAGGTGACTTCCTTCGTGCCTTCGGCGCGGATCCCGGAGATCACGAACCAGGGCTCTTTCCAGCGCAGCTTCTTCACCAGCGAGGCTGCGCGCTTCTTCGCCTCCGCAGGATCGAGGAGATCGGCCTTGTTCATCACCAGCCAGCGCGGCTTCTTCGCGAGCACGGCGTCGTACTTCTTCAGCTCGGCGGCGAGGGCCTTCACCTCGGCCGCGGGATCGGTGTCCTCGTCGAAGGGCGCCATGTCGACCAGGTGCAGCAGCAGGTGGGTGCGCTGCAGGTGGCGCAGGAACTGGTGCCCGAGGCCCGCGCCTTCGGCCGCGCCCTCGATGAGGCCGGGAATGTCGGCGACCACAAACGAGCGGCTCTCGTCCACGCGCACCACGCCCAGGTTGGGGTGCAGCGTGGTGAATGGGTAGTCCGCCACCTTCGGGCGCGCCGAGGAGACCGCGCGGATGAACGTGGACTTGCCGGCATTGGGCATGCCAAGGAGCCCCACGTCCGCGAGCACGCGCAGCTCCATCTCGAGCTTGCGCTCCTCGCCCGGCATGCCGCGGGTGAACTGGCGCGGCGCGCGGTTCACGCTCGACTTGAAATGGATGTTGCCGAGGCCGCCCTTGCCGCCCGCGACCAGCACGGTGCGATCGCCGTCCTTGGCGAGGTCGGCGATCACCTCGCCGCTGTCGGCATCCTTGATCACCGTTCCCAACGGCACGCGCAGCACGATGTCTTCCGCGCCCTTGCCGTACTGATCGCGCCCGCGCCCGTTCTCGCCGTCCCTGGCGCGGAAGATGCGCGTGTAGCGGTAGTCGATGAGGGTGTTCAGGTTCGAATCCGCCACCGCGTAGATGCTGCCGCCGCGGCCGCCGTCGCCACCGTCCGGGCCGCCGCGGGGCACGAACTTCTCGCGCCTCATGGAGGGGCTGCCGTCACCGCCCTTGCCGGCGATGACCTCGATTCTTGCTTCGTCGAAGAATTTCATTTGCAGGACATCAAAGCTGAAAAACACAGAGGACACAGAGGGGAAAGGAGATCACTGAGAAAA
Organism: Usitatibacter sp.; assembly: GCA_039929025.1. GTDB lineage: Bacteria > Pseudomonadota > Gammaproteobacteria > Burkholderiales > Usitatibacteraceae > Usitatibacter. The sequence continues at coordinate 3,520 of JBDSRZ010000226.1, forward strand.
CCTATTTCGGAGCCAAGTCGGGCAAGGCGACGCGAATACCCAGCGCTATGAAGGTGAAGCCGGCAAAAATATTGAGGCGCTCACCAATGAGGGGCTTGCGCCGGATATATGCGCCGATCCATCCCGCGAACAACGCCACCGCGCCGAAGATCACGAGGGTCAGGACCATGAAGATCACGCCGAGGAGCGCCATCTGCCAGCCCACGTGCCCCGCATCCATGTTGACGAACTGCGGCAGGAAGGCGAGGAAGAAGAGCGTCACCTTGGGATTGAGCATGTTGCCGACCACGCTCTGCCTGTAGATCGTCGCCAGGCCGCGCGCCTCGCCCGCCGCCTCGATCGAGAAAGATGCGCGATGCCGCAGGGCCTGGATGCCGATCCAGACGAGATACGCCGCGCCGGCATAACGGACCGCATCGAACGCCGTTTCGGACGAACGGATCAGCGCCGCAATCCCAGCTGCCGCAAGCAACGTATGGAAAATGCAGCCCGTCGCGAATCCCAGCGCCGCGGCAACCCCCGCCTTGGGCCCCTGGCTGATTCCACGTGTGAGCACGTAGATGATGTCCGGGCCGGGCGCCACGGCCAGCAACGCCGATGCCACGATGAAGAGACCAATATCCGGCATCGTTTTTCTCCGTGACCCCTGCGTCTCTCTGTGTTCTCTGTGTTTCAGCCTGATTCCCGCGAGCAGCAGAAACAAAAAAGCCCCGCACGAGTCGGGGCTCTTTCGCGGTCGCGAGAGCCTTTAGTTCTGCACCGGCTCGATCGACACGAAGGACTTGCTCTTGGGACCCTTCTCAGAGAACTTCACGTGGCCGGTGGCCGTCGCGAACAGCGTGTGGTCCTTGCCGATCCCGACGTTCATGCCGGGGTGGAACTGGGTGCCGCGCTGGCGAACGATGATCGAGCCCGCGTTCACCAGCTCGCCGCCGAAGCGCTTCAGGCCGAGGCGCTTGCTCTCGGAGTCGCGGCCGTTGCGGGATGACCCGCCTGCTTTCTTGTGTGCCATGGCAGTCGTTCCTTAAGCGATCGAATCCACACGGATTTCCGTGTAGTTCTGGCGATGACCCTGGGTCTTCTGGTAGTGCTTGCGGCGGCGCATCTTGAAGATCTTCACCTTCACGCCGCGACCATGGGCTAGGACGGTGGCCGAAACGCTCGCTCCGGTCACCAGGGGATTACCGAGCTTCACGGCCTCGCCGTCCGCGACCATCAACACCTGATCGAGGACAATCTGAGCGCCAACGTCTGCCGGTATCTGTTCTATTTTGATTTTTTCGCCGGGGGCAACTCGGTACTGCTTGCCGCCGGTTTTTATGACCGCGTACATTGTG
>JBDSRZ010000227.1:0-17248 GCA_039929025.1 Usitatibacter sp.
CTTTTCGATCGGCATTGGCGCCGGTGCGCTCGCCTGCGAGAAGCTTTCGGGCCGCAAGGTCGAGATCGGCCTCGTGCCCTTCGGCTCGATCGGCATGACGCTCTTCGCTGTCGACCTGTGGCTCTCGAGCCGCGGCATGTCTCCGGCAGTCACCTCGGCAGCGGCCGCCATCTCGGCAGCGGCCGCCATCCCACCAGCGGCCGTCATCCCGGCGGCGGCGGCCGTCATCCCGGCGAAGGCCGGAATCCAATTCTTCATTGCGGACCCCGCCAACTGGCGCGTGCTGGCCGATCTCTTCCTCCTCGCCTTCTTCGGCGGTCTCTATTCCGTGCCGCTGTACGCCGTGATCCAGAGCCGCTCTGAACCCAGCCACCGCGCGCGCATCATCGCCGCGAACAACATCCTCAACGCGCTCTTCATGATCGTGGCGGCGCTGATGGCCAAGGGGATGCTCGACGCCGGACTCACGCTCCCCCAGCTCTTCCTCATCGTCGGCCTGATGAACGCGGCGGTCGCGGCCTACATCTACACGCTGGTCCCCGAGTTCCTGACGCGCTTCATCTGCTGGCTGTTGGTGCATTCGGTGTACCGGCTGGAGAAGAGCGGCCTCGGCAACATTCCGGAGGAAGGGCCCGCGGTGCTGGTGTGCAACCACGTGAGCTTCGTGGATGCGCTGGTGATCGCGGCCGCGAGCCCCAGGCCCATCCGCTTCGTGATGGACCACCGCATCTTCAAGACGCCTATCCTCTCGTTCGTGTTCCGAACCGGCAAGGCGATTCCGATCGCGCCGGCGAAGGAGAACGAGGCACTCTTGAACGCCGCGTACGACGAGATCGCGCGCGCCCTCGAAGCCGGGGAGCTGGTAGGCATCTTTCCTGAAGGCCGCATTACCGACACCGGGGAGATGTACCCGTTTCGCGGAGGAATCCGCCGGATCGTCGACAAGACGCCGGTACCGGTGGTGCCGCTCGCGCTGAAGGGGTTGTGGGGAAGCTTCTTCAGCCGCATGGGCGGCGCGGCGATGACCCGGCCTTTCAGGCGCGGCGTGTTCTCGAAGATCGCGCTCGAGGCGGCGGCACCGGTGGCGCCCGCGGCGGCGACGCCGGAGGCATTGCGGGCGATCGTGCTGGGCATGCGCGGCGATTGGCGCTAGGGGGAGAAGAAGCCATGATCTGGATCGGCCTGGTGGGGGGAGTGATCGTCGGTAGCGCCATCAATGGCTTCGAGGGCGCCTTCATCGGCGGCTTCCTCGGCTGGCTCGCCGGCGTCGTCATCAAGTCGCGCAAGCAGGCGAATGCAGCGGCGCCGGTGGCGGTATCGGTTCCGGTGAGGGAAACCGTCGAGACGCGGGTGCAGCGCCTTGAGAAGGCGGTGGCGCGGCTGGAGGCGCGGCTTGCGAGGCTCGAGCCGGCGCCATATGTCGTCCCGGACGCTGCGGAAGGAGCAGCGGTCCGGGACCCAATTTCGGGGGCGGCGGAAAGCATTGGGTCCCGGACCATCGCCGCAGAAGCGGCGTCCGGGACGACGGCTGACCCTGCTTCCGCAGCGTCCGGGACGACGGCTGGCCCTGCTTCCGCAGCGTCCGGGACGACGGCTGGCCCTGCTCGCGCGGCGTCCGGGACGACGGCTGGCCCTGCTCCCGCGGCGTCCGGGACGACGACCCCCAACCGCATTGTCGCCTGGCTCACCGGCGGCAACACCATCGCGCGCGTGGGCCTGCTGATCCTCTTCTTCGGATTCGCGTTCCTCCTCAAGTACGCCGCCGACAACGACATGCTGCCGGTGGAATTGCGCGTGGCGGGTGTCGCCGCGGGCGGCCTGGCACTTCTCGTCCTCGGCTGGCGGTTGCGCCAGAAGCGCCCCGCCTACGCCCTCGGCTTGCAGGGCGGCGGTGTCGCAGTGCTCTACCTCACGACCTTCTCGGCGATCAAGCTCTGGCACCTGCTGCCGGCCGAAGCGGGGTTCGTGATGATGGCGCTGATCGCGGTGTTCGCGGCGATGCTCGCGATCGCGCAGGACTCCCTGGCGCTCGCGGTGATCGGCACCGCGGGCGGCTTCATGTCGCCGGTGCTCGCCTCGACCGGGCAGGGCAGCCACGTGATGCTCTTCAGCTACTACCTGCTGCTGAACGCCGGCATTCTCGGCATCGCGATCTACAAGGCGTGGCGGCCGCTCAACGTGACGGGTTTCCTCTTCACGTTCCTGATCGGCCTCGCGTGGGGCCAGCGCAGCTACAAGGCGGCGCTCTTCGATTCCACAGAGCTCTTCCTGATCGCGTTCTTCCTGCTCTTCGTCGCGGTGGCGGTGCTCTTCGCGCGCAGCCGTCCCCCGCAGTTGAAGGGCTTCGTCGATGGCACCATCGTCTTCGGCGTGCCGCTGGCGGCGTTCGGGCTGCAGGCGGGACTGATGCGCGGCACCGAGTTCGGGCTCGCGTATTCCAGCCTCGCGGCAGCGATCCTGTACGTGGGGCTCGCGACGGTGCTCCATCGCACCCGGCGAGAGAACTACGCATTGCTCTCTGAAGCGTTCCTCGCGCTGGGTGTGGTCTTCGGCACCCTGGCGATCCCCCTCGCGCTCGATGCGCGCTGGACCTCGGCCTCGTGGGCGCTTGAGGGCGCGGCGATCGTCTGGATCGGCTTGCGGCAGAAGCAGGCCCTCCCGCGGGCTTTCGGATTGGCGCTCCAGGCCGCGGCTGGCGTGATTTATTTCGAGGGCTATCGACGCTACCCCGGCGCCACGCCGCTGGCGGATGCCGCGTTCATCGGCGCGCTCCTGCTGGCGGCCGCGGGAATGTTCACCCATCGCAGGCTCCTCGCGGCGCGGGCCGACATCGCGAAGTTCGAGTCGGGCCTGGCGCCCTGGCTCTTCGCGTGGGGCCTCGGCTGGTGGCTCTTCGCCGGGATGCACGAGATCGAGAGCTTCGCGAAGTACTACCAGGTGGCGGCGAGCGTGGCGTTCTTCGCCGCGACCGCGCTTGCGCTGGGCGTGTTCTCGCTTCGCTGGCAATGGGCCCATGCGGCGATCGCTGCGCGCCTGCTGCTCCCATGCCTCGCCATGTTCGCGATGATCGGCCTGCTGGAGGGGCGCCATCCCTTCGCGCGCGGCGGCTCTCTCGCGTGGCCGTTTGCGCTGGCGGCGCATGCGTGGATCCTTTATCGCGTGCGTCCCGAGGTGCCGGGAAGGCATTGGCGGCTGCTGCACGCGGGCAGCACGTGGCTGCTGGCCTTCCTCGCCGCGAGCGAGCTGCACTGGCAGGCGCTGCAACACACGGCCTCGCACAGCGCGTGGACCGTGGCCTCGGTCGCCTTCCCCGCGAGCCTGCTGCTCATCGTCATCGCAAGCCGCTGGGCCGAGAAGCGCTGGCCCGTCGCCGAAAACCTGCGTGCGTACCGGGCGACGGCGCCACTCGGGTTCGCACTGGCGCTCGTTGCGTGGACGCTCTACGCCAACTTCACGCACGACGGCAGCAGCGATCCGCTGCCTTACCTGCCGCTGCTGAACGCGCTCGACCTGGCGCAGATGCTCGCCGGGGCGGCGCTGGTGGCGGCGGCAACCGCCGCGGGACGCCACGACGAGACGCGGCCCTCGCGGCTGCGCTCGCCGAATGCGGCGATGCTGGGGGGCGCGCTCACGTTCCTCTGGCTGAACGGCGTGCTGCTGCGCACACTCCACCATTGGGCCGGCCTCCCGTACAACGCCTCCGCGATGCAGCATTCGCGCCTGGCGCAGATGTCGATCTCGGTCTTCTGGTCGCTGCTGGCCCTCACGCTGATGGTCTACGCCGCAAGGAAGGCGCGACGCGGCCTGTGGGTGGTGGGCGCGGTGCTGATGGCGGTGGTGGTGGCCAAGCTCTTCCTGGTGGATCTCTCCAACGTGGGCGGCGTGGAGCGGATCATCTCGTTCATCGCCGTCGGGGTGCTGATGCTGGTGATCGGGTACTTCTCGCCGGTTCCTCCGCGAAAGGCCGCCGCATGAGACTTGCGATCCTTCTGGTGTCGTTGCTGCCCGCGATCTCGGCTGCGGCCGAGTTCCGCTCCAATGCGCCGTTGACGCTGTCGGGCGGCGATTCGCTGCAGCGCGTGGTGCTCCCCTTCGAGGTGTACCGGGACTCGCGTCCCGATCTCGCGGACGTCCGCGTCGTGAATGCGCAGGGGGAAACCGTGCCCATGGCGTGGGCGGGAGAACCCGACGTGCAACGCGAGGCGCCGCTGATGGTGGAGTTGCCGGTCTTTCCCGTGGCGCGCAGGCAAGCCGGCACCGCGATCCGCTTTCCGGCCGATGTCACCGTGCGCGCATCTGATGGCACGCTGGTGGCTATCCGTACGAAGGGCAGCTCCCCGAAGCCTCCTCCCGCCGACACCATGGCCTACCTGATGGACGCGAGCCAGGTGCAGTCACCCATCCGCGCGCTCGTCGTGGAGTGGAAGGCGGGGCCGGGGACGCAGGTGGTGCCGCTGCGGGTCGAGTCGAGCGACGACCTCATCGCGTGGAGCCTCGCGGGAAGCGCTTCGGTTGTGAAGGTGGAATCGGCCGACCGCGCGTTGAAGCAGCCGCGCGTGGAGTTCACGCCGCGCAAGGCCAAGTACTTCCGTGTGACGTGGAGCGGCCCCGAGTTTGCGCTGGAGAGCGTGCGCGCGGAGTTGGAGCGTGGCCTCAGGCCGCCCACGCTTGCGGTGCGCGCGGTCCAGGGCACCCCAGGCGCCAAGCCAGGCGAATTCGTCTTCGATCTCGGCGCGCGCCTGCCGGTCGAGGCGCTGCGCATCATTCCTGCTGACACCAACGCCGTCCTCTCCACCACCGTCCACGCCCGCGACAACGAGGCGAGCGATTGGCGGCTGGTGCTGGTGGCGCCGTTCTACCGGCTGCAGCGCGAGGGGCGCGAGGAGCAGTCGAGCCACGTCGACATCCCCCGGCGCGCCGCGCGCTACTGGATGGTGACCAACGCGGCCGGAAGCTCCGGCGGCACGCCCTCGATGGAAGTGCACTGGAAGCCCGCGCAGCTCATTTTCGTCGCGCGCGGCGATGCGCCGTTCTCGCTCGCCTTCGGCAAGCCCGAGGCCACCGCCGCGGCACTCCCCGTCTCCACCCTCATCCCGCGCTACGAACGCCTTGCGGAGATGAAGCTCCCGCAGGCGACCCTGGGCGAGATTGCGAGCGGTCCGCCGCCCACGCGCTGGGAGCACCTCGCGGGCGAGGTCAATACGCGGCGCGTGGTGCTGTGGGCGATATTGCTCGCGGGCGTCGCGGCGCTGGGCCTAATGGCGTGGCGGCTGCGGCGGCAGATGTAACCGGGGACAGGCTCCTTTTCTTGACTGAGCCAGCGGCCGGTTCGTTCAGGGCAAAACCGGGATCCTTTGCGCCCTGCAAGCCTTGCGCAGCTTCGCGTCCAGCGTCGCCAGCGGCAGTGCGCGACCGGTCAAGACGCTGGAACGATCCCGGCGGTTGACCCTCTGCCGGTGACCTGGCTAGCCTCGCTTTGCCTTTGCAATGACGGCCTTCGCCAGCGTCCACGCCGCAAGGTCCTGCTTCATCCGGACCTCCATCGACTGTGGTGGCGGGGCGGTGGGCATGGAGATCCTCCAATCCTTCCGGCGTCGGCGGAAATTCATGGAAGCGAGGCTACGCGGTGCCAGGCTCAGGGCGTGAGCCAGCGAAGCTTCCCAAAGGATCTCGCGCAGCAACTGGTCCGTAGCCCGCAGCCGCGCGGCGATTTCCACGCTCGGGCAGTGCCGCTCGACCCGCTCCGCGCCGCGGCGATCAGGCCGCCGACGATGGCGACTATTAGGCAGGCCAGCACGGCGTGCGGCAGGTATGCGGGGCCGAGTGGCGCGAAGACGAGCGTGGTGGCGATGCGGCGCGGATGCACGAAATCCCCGTTACTTGCCGATCATGTAGAGCTGCCACAGCTCCTTGTGGCTCATGTGGAGCATTGGCTTCAGCGCGGCGAGCCCGGTGCGCCCGATGCTCTTTTCGAGGTAGCGCAGCTCCGTGAATTTCTCGCGAGTCGCCTCGTCCACCGGCGCGTCGAATCCGCCCTCGCGCATCATCAGAACGCCCTTGGCGCGCATCGCAAGCTCCGTGTAAAGGCGAAGGTAGCAGAGGAGGTCGGCCACGACCGGCCCGTCGAATCTTTCCTTGATGTCGTGAAGGTAGCGACCGGCGGGGGAATCGGAGAGGTTCCCGGAGTGGATGAGGTCGAGCATCGCGGCGTCCGCGTCGAAGCCCTTGCCGAGCCAATCGCCCACCGCGGTGTCGCTGTGCGCGAAGACCGCGTTCAGGATCAGCGGCAACGCGATCGCGATGCCGGCCGTGGAGAAAAACGGCGAGAGGAAGAAATGGTTGTAGACGGAGTGGATCGCCACCGCGAGGAGGAGGCCTGCCGCGATGCCGCGGTAGGCCTTGCGCTCGAGTTGCGCGACCGCGATCAGGGCGAAGGCCGCCGTCGTCCCGCCGTGCATGAGCGCCGTCCCGAGGCCACGCACGAGCCATGTTCCCAGGCCCGCGTCGGGCACGAGGCGCAGGTACTGCAGGTTTTCGACGATGGCGAAGCCGGTTCCCACCGCGAAGCCGAAGATCGCGGCGTCGATGAGGAATCCGATCCGGTGCATGCGGACCAGCGCGACGATGACGAGGGCCTTGAGGCTCTCCTCCATGACGGGCGCCACGTAACGCGTCACGATGGCGAAGTCGAGCGACGCCGGCAGCAGGCCGGTCGCGAAGAAGGCGGCGCCGGCCGCCGCCATTCCGGCGGCCACCACGGCCATGACGGCCGGCAGGCGCACCAGCTTGTAGCTGTCGAGGAAGAGGAGCGCCGCGAGGAAGATGGCGACGGGGGCGAGGCCCATCAGGGCGGCCGCCATCACTGCATGATCTTGAGCGAGACCATCCACTCGTCGCCGGCACGCCGGCTGCTGCGGTAACCGACGGCGTAACCCGCGGACAGGGTCATGTTGTACCAGTGCAGCACGCTGAAGCTCAAGTCCACTTGCGCGCCCGCGTTGGCGTAGCGCGCCCGCTCGGAGGCACGCGCGGGATCGGTCCACAGCACCGACGCGAACACCGCGGGGCGCAGCCACGTCAGGTGGAAAGCGGGTGTGCCCACCGATTCGAACACGTACGGCGGCAGGTTCGCCTCGAGCAGGTGGCGGGTGTAGCTGCGGCCACGAATCTCGTTCAGGTCGAAGCCGGGAAACGAGTAGTGCTCGCGGTAGCGCTTCTCGCTGCGGCTGTCGATGTAGTTGTTGCCGAAGCCGCCGAAGAAGAAGTTCGCGTACGGATTGTCGCGGTCGCCGTGCGAATAGCCCGCGGCGTTGCGCAGCCACAGGGAGGCGTGCCCGAGCGGCAGCGCCATCCCGAAGTCGAGCGTGCCGTGGACCTGCGCAATCGCCTTGCCGCTGGCGAAGTTCACGTTCGCCACCGCGTCGCCCACCACGCCCTTCTCGTCGTCCACGGCGCCGCGCGACTTGCGCACGTTGGTGTAGTAGAGCCCGGCTTCGGCCGTGGCGAGGCGGGTCGAGGTCGCCTGGATGTTCTGGAAGCCGGGAAGCGCGTCCAGCTTGTTGTAGAACGCGACCTCACTTCTGAAATCGAGCCGCCGCGGGTCGTCGAAGATGAGCGCCTCGTCGAGGCCGCCGCGCATCGCCAGGCCGCGCCGGCTGCGGATGGTGGGCCCGAAGATGTCGTAGAAATCAGGCCGGTTCCAGGACGCGCCCGCATGCCAGCCGAGGTACGCGTATTTGAGGTCGACGTGCGCGCGCTCGTCCTTGCCGAGACTCGTCGAAGGCGTGTAGGCCACGGTGATGCCGAGGGTTGCGAGCGTTAGCGGATCGTCGATGTGCGCGTGGACGCCCGCGCCGACGTACTTCTTGTAACCCTGCAGCACCGGATAGGCGCTCTGCAGCGCCATGTTGCGCAGCGGCACGTACGCCCCCTGCCCGATGATGAGCTTCTCGTGGTCCACGGTGCTCGGCGGCGGCACGCCCCAGGTGCGCACGATCGGATGCTTCTCGGCCACCTGCGCCGCGAGGAAGGTGATCGCGCTCGCGTCCTTGAGCACCCGCGGCTCGATCGTCGACGGCACGAATCCCGCGGCGGTATAGGCGAGGACGATGAGGCGCCCGTCGGCGAGCGGCACCGGGCGGAAGAAGCCGATCTCGGTGTTGGAGACCGCCTCGATCTCCCCCGTAGCCACCTCGTAGCGGAAGATGTTGGAGACGCCCGTGTAGTAGCTGCTGCCGTAAAGGTAGCGCCCGTCGCCCGAGAATACGAAGCTTTCCGGCACCGACTGGCCGAAGCGGAATTCGCTGAGCGGCTTCAGGTCTCCGGCGCGCACCTTGTCGAGCTCCCAGACGCGCAGGAACTGGTTGCTCACCTCCGCGACCGAGGCGGAGAGGAGGCGCCCGTCGTGCGAGATGTCGAGGTCGTAGGGCACCACACCGTAGGCGAAGGTGTGCACCTGGTTCCATTCCGTGTACGGATGAGGGATGCGCACCAGCGTGGCGTAGCCGTTCGCGTGGCGCACGCCCAGGAGCGAGCGGTCGGCCGCGTTGAACACGATCTCGCCGATGCGTGCGTCCTTGAGGAGCAGCGTCTGCTTGCCGGTATCGACGTTCAGCGCGAAGAGGTCGCGCATCGCGTGGTTGTCGGTCGCGAAGAACGCGGTGCGCGTCGCCGGATCGTAGGCGAAGGCGGTGACCTTGTAGAGGACCGTGTCCTTGATGTCGGCGAGGTTGCGTACGCTCCCGTCGCGAAGGCTCAGCGCACCCACGTGGGCGACGACACCGGGGTAGTCGAAGCCGGCATAGAGCGTCTCGGTCTTCTCGTCGTAGAAGGCGCGCGAGGCGGACCCGACCGCGGTCGGGACGAGCTGCCGATGCGGCGTGATCGGATGCGCACGGACCTGCTCGAGGTTCTTGCGCTGGAAGTCCTGCTCGAAGGCGATCCAGTCCGTCCAGGCCTTTTCGAGCGGCATCCCGTAGACGTGCTCGAACTGGTCGGCGTAATGGCGCCGGCCGCCATCGTCGCGGCGCAGCCACGCGATCGCCTTTTCTGGCGTGTGCGCGAATGCGAGCCAGGTGAAGAAGCGTGTGCCGTAGAGGTAGGCGTTGGCGCCCTGCTGGAAGTCGATGCGCGTGCCGCGCGATTCCAGCCCGAGCGGGTCGTAGAAGCGCGCCCCGTCGCGCACCATCGCGCGGAACACCATCTCGTAGAATCCGGTCTGCGCGCGCCCGAGCCCGCCGTCCATCCACGTCTCGGCGAAGACGGCGCTGCCTTCCGCATACCAGCGCGGCACCGCGAAGCGCGGCACCGTGAGATAGCTGTAGAGAAGCGTCTCCGGATGCGCCGGCTGCGGGAACACCTTGCCGTGGAAGAAGCGCCGCCACGCCGCGTCCTGGGCGGACCAGATATCCGTCGTCGCGACGTGGGTGAGCTCGTGATTCATGATCGAGTACAGCCGCTCGCTCGCCGAGTACGTCTCGAACGCGTAGGAAACGGGCGCCACGTCGAAGCGCAGCGTGTTGCGCGGCAGCGGCGTGGCATTGGCGTTGCCGTAGTCCGAGAAGTCCTTCAGCAGGACCGTGGTCTTTTCGTACGGCCGCCAGCCGAGCACGCTGCGTTGCCACGCGAGCGCGTTGGTGAACGTGCGCAGCGCGTGCGGCGAGAGGTAGGTGAGCGTGGGATCGAAATAGACGAGGCGGCAGTCCTGGGTCTCTAGGTAGGAGAGGCCGAGCGGGCTTTGCTCCGCGGCCTGGGCGCAAGCGGCCAGGCCCAACAGAAGACACCCGATTCGTCGATGCACTTTACGCCCCTCCCAAGGCCAGCCGAAGGGTAACAAAAAACGCCGCCGCAGAGCGGGGCGTCTTGACGTCGCCTCGTGCGCTTTTGGATGTCGCCCTGGGGGTTCTTGGATTCGTCGCCCCGGGCGTTTTTTGGATGTCGCCCCGGGGGTTCTTGGATTTGTCGCCCCGGGCGTTCTTGGATTTGTCGCCCCGGGCGCTGCGGTTGCAGCGATGGCCCGGGGCCCAATTCGATCGCGGCCCGTCGCCCCCGTTGGGGGGGCGACCGCGATGCCGCTACTTGCTTTGCGAGCTGAGGGCGGACGCGGCGTTTGCGAACGCGGCCGGATTGGACGAGAGCGCCGAGAGCGCCGCGGGGTTGGACGAGAGGGCCGACAGCGCCGCGAGGGCCGACGGGTTCGCCGCGAAGGCGGAGAACGCCGCGGGATTGGCCGCGAGCGCCGAAAGCGCGGCCGGATTCGCCGAGATCGCGGACATCGCGGCGGGATTCGCGGCGAGCGCTGAGAACGCAGCCGGGTTGGCCGCGACCGCGGACATCGCGGCCGGATTCGCGGCGAGCGCCGAGATCGCCGCAGGGTTGGCCGAGAGGGCCGAAAGCGCGGACGCATTCGATGCGAGCGCCGAGAAGGCCGCCGGGTTCGCCGCGATCGAGGAGAACAGGGCCGGATTCGACGAGATGGCCGACATCGCGGCCGGATTCGCCGCGAGCGCCGAGAAGGCGGCGGAGCTCGATGACATCGCGGCGAAGGCCGACGGATTCGCCGCGGCGGCGGCGAACGCGTTCGGGTTGCTCGCGAAGGCGGCGAAGGCGCTCGGGTTGGCTGCGATCGCGGCGAAGGCCGCGGGCTGCGAGGCGAGCGCGGCGAAGGCGGCCGAGTTGCTGGAGAGCGCCGAGAGCGCGGCTGGGTTCGCGGCAAGTGCGGAGAACGCCGCGGGGTTGGCGGAGAGCGCCTGGAAGGCGGCCGGGTTGCTCGCAAGGGCGGCGAAGGCGCTCGGGTTGGCGGCGATCGCGGCAAAGGCCTGCGGCTGCGAGGCGAGGGCGGCTAAGGCCGAGGCGTTGGCGGCGAGCGCCTGCAGGGCGGCCGGGTTTGCGGCAAGCGCCTGGAAGTTCTTGTCCCTGACGAGCTTGTCGACCGCGTCGTTCTGCAGCAACTGGGCCGTGGCCTGGTCGCCGAGCTTCACATCATGGGTCTGCACCTGCGGGGCCTGGTAGCGCTGCGCCGGTGCAATGGTGCCGGTCACGTTCTGGCCGGTCTGCGGGAAGTCGAAGGCGTACTTGCCGATGATGAGCACGGCCGCCACGGCAGCGACACCCACGGCGACATTGCGGTTGCGCGACGATTTCCTGGTCTGTTCGCTCATGAGGATTTCCCCTGGGATTGTAAAAGGTGCACTTGGCTCACTTACACGCGAGCCGCCGGAAAGTTGGTTGCCGAGGATGCGCTCGAGGAGCGCGGGAGGCGGCTCGCGCGGCGGCACGCGCCCGAGCTCGTCGAAGAAGGCCCGCAGCTCGTCAAAGCGGGCGCGCTCGGCCGGGTCAGCCGCGAAGAGGCGGTCGAGCTCGCGCGCTTCCTCCGCGGTCGTCTCGCCGTCCAGATACAGGTGCATCAACTGTTCGGAACGGGTCATGTGGGGACTCTCAGGTCGGCCAGCGGCTCGCGCAGGCGCGCGCGCGCCTCGAACAGACGCGACTTCACGGTCTTCACGTCGATTCCCATGATGTCGGACATCTCCTGGTAGCTGCATTCGCCGAAGTGCCGCAGGGTGAGGACCATCCGGTCGGAAACGCGCATCGCCATCAATGCCTTGTGGATCCTTTGTGAGACCTGCGCCTCGTTCAACTGCCACGCCGGGTCGGCGCTTTCCAGCGCCGGCGGCTCGTCATCCTCGTCCAGCGGCTCCTCGCGGCCCTTGTCGCGCAGGAGGTTCAGGGACTCGTTCACCGCGATTCGGTAGATCCAGCTGAAGAACTTGTACTTCGCATCGTACTGGTCGAGCCGCTCGGCCACCTTCAGGAACACGGCCTGAGTGACGTCGCTCGCATCCTCGTCGCGCCCGAGCACCCGGTAGGCCGCGTTGAAGATCGGCCGCTGGTACTTGCGCACCAGGGTGGCGAAGGCCTCCCGGTCGCCCTCCCGGTAGCGCTCGACCAGTGATTCGTCGGCGTCGTCCTGCACAATTACACGGTGGGTCACGAAAGGTTGGCGCCTTGTCAGTCGGTACCCGGCACGATCTCGAAAATGCGATCGAATCCCGAGTATTGGAGGATGTCGCGCAGGTGGGGGCTGACCCCCGCGAGCCTGAGCTTTGCGTTGCTGGCCGTGAGGCGCTTTTGCGTCTTGAGGAGCACCCCCAGCCCGGCGCTGGAGATGTATTCGAGCTTCGAGCAGTCCAGCGTCACCGGGCCCTGCACCTTGTCGAGGAAGGATTGCGCGGCGGGACTCTGGGCGGCGTCGAGGCGGCCGGCGATCACCACGACCCCGTTCGCGCCCTGTTCGATCGCGAGCATCAGCGTTGTCCCATGGTCTTTCGGAAAGTGATGCGCGCCTGCCGGCGCCGGTCGTCGTAACGATACTCGAGCGAGTCCACGATCTTGCGTACCAGGTGCAGCCCGAGGCCCCCGGGCGAGCGCTGCTCCAGGGGCAGCGTCGTGTCCACCTCGGGCAGGCGCGTGAGGTCGAAGCGTTCCGCATCGTCCTCCACGAGCGTCACCTCGACCCCGCCCAGCACTTTCGTGAGCTCCACGCGCACCGGCGTGGGACTGGCGCGCCCGTATTTCACCACGTTGGTGAAGATCTCCTCCAGCACCAGGTCCACCGCCGACCGGATTTCCGGCTCGATCCCCTCTCGGGCGAAGGCGCTGGAGGTGAACGCGAAGATCTCCTCGATGGCGTCGAAGCTGCGGCGGAACGCGGCGGCCGCGCTCACCGCGCGCTCGTCACGCTTCACCAGGACCACCGTCATGTCGTCTTCCTGCGGCGCATGCCCCGCGAATTCCTTCACCGCGGCGAAGATCGCTTCCGAGATCTGCACGGCTGCCTCGTGGCGATGGGTGGCAAGCACCTCGCGCACTCGCGCCTCGCCGAATTCCTCCCCGGTGTCGTCGCGGTATTCGAATATCCCGTCGGAAATGAGAGCGAGGAGGTCGCCCGGATGGAGTTCGAGCGTGACCGCGGCGTGCATGCGCTCGACGGCCATCGCCGCGAGCGGAAAGCTCGTGGGCATATGGTGTGTGCACGCCCCGCTCGCCCCGTCCAGGTGCAGGATCGGGCCCTGGCCGCCACTGTGGAACTCGATGCGGTGCGTCGCCGGGTCCAGGAGGCCCACGAACGCGGTGATGAAGCGATCGCCGGGGAGCGTCTCGGCGAGCTGGTTGTTCACCTGCACGAAGGCGGTCTCGAGGTCGGCGCCGAGGCGAAAGGCCATGCGCAGCATCGCCTGCATCTGCGTGACCGAAAGCGCAGGCCCGATGCCGTGTCCGGTGGCATCGCCGAGCACGACAAGGAGTCGATCGCCCACGCGCGCCAGGTCGAAGGTGTCGCCGCCGGTGAGGTCCGCGGGCCGGAAGGTGCCGTGCACGTCGTAGCCTGGCACCGCGGGCATCGTCGCCGGGAGCGTGCTCATCTGCACTTCGCGCGCCAGCTCGAGCTCCTGGCGCATCTTCTCGCCCTCGATGATCGCCTCGGTCATGCGCACGCGCTGCAGCGCGACGGCGCACTGCGCCGCCAGCACCGCGGAGAGCCTCTCGTCGCTCTCGTCGAACGTCCCGCCGGCCTTGTTCAGGACCTGCATCACGCCGACCAGCACCTCGTTGTGATCCACCATCGGCAGCGTCAGCATGCAACGCGTGCGGAAGCCCGAAAGCCGGTCCATCGACTGGTCGAAGCGCGGGTCGGCGTAGCAATCGTGCACGTTGATGATGCGGCGGCTGCGCGCGCAGGCGCCCACCAGGCCCGTGCCCGCCGGGATGCGCTTGTCCTTGATGTCCATGGCGAGGCGCAGGACCAGCTCGTCGCGGTCGCGGTCGTAAAGCCACACGGTCGCGCGCTCGGCCGTCAGCACGCTGCGTGCCGCCTCGACCACCTCGGTGAGCATCGTGGTGAGGTCGAAGGGCGCGGCGAGCTTCGCCGCCACCGCGAGGATCGGCTCGACGTCCCGGGCCGACAGCGACCGCCCTTCGGAGACGAGGCTCATGCGCGCCATGTTACGGGCGCGCGCCCATGAAGGCCAGAGTGAATATTCCCGCTGTGCCAGCGATCCATTTTCCAGCGGGGGGACTTTTCCTTCATGCCGCCGACCGCGTGGCCGCGGTCGAGTGGGCTAGTGGCCCTTCCCCTTGTCCTTGGCATGCTCGGGCGGCCCACGGTCGCGGCCGTCGTCGTCGCGGTCGTGGCCCTTCGCCTTGCCCTTGGCGTGCTTGGGCGGCCCACGGTCCCGGTCGTCGTCGCGGTCATGCCCCTTCGCCTTTCCCTTGGCGTGCTCGGGCATGCCACGCTCGTCGCGGCGAAGTCCGGGCGGGGTGCTATCCCCATCGCGGTCATGCTTCTTCGCCTTGACCTTCTTGACCTTGTTGGCGTGCTTGGCCTCCTCCTTGCGCTCCTCGAACACGCGCTTCGCCACCGCGTCGCGCGGCTGGTATTGGTAGCGCTGCACCTGGATCACCGCCTGCTGTTCCGGGACGGGATAGCGCTGTCCCGAATAGGCCCGCTGGTAGACCGGTAGCGGCGCGGGCGCGGGCGCCGAGCGTGGCTCCCAGCGGTCCCAGTCGACGCGGCGCTCGGCCCACGAGGCGCCCCACTGCTCGTGCCAGTGCGGCGGCGCATCGGCGCGCCATGCGCGGAAGTCCGCCGGCGGCGCGCGGTAATAGCGCACCGGCACGCGCAGCAAGGAGACGGGCACGTCGAACCGGTCGACGCGCTGCCACGGACCGTTGAACCAGGAGCTCGCCTGCCATTCGCCGCCTTCGTAGACCCAGTAAAGGCCGTCGTAGAAGAAGTAGTTGGTCCTGACGGCCGGCGCGTAATAGACCGGATAGCCCGGGACCCGCTGGAGGGTGGGATAGGCCGATACGTTGATGCCGATGTGCACGCCCGGCCGGTCGATGTGGACGCTGACCTGGGCGAGGGCGAGGGCGGGGGCCAGGAGGCTCATCGCGACCAGGAGCGCGTTCCGTGCGTTACGCATTATTTCTCCGCGGGGGAGGTTGGTGACAGTCAGAAAGCCTTCCGAGTGCATAGTTCCGCGCGGAGCATCCAGGCGCCGAAAGCGATCGGATATATTGCCCGGATGCTCCTCAAGAAATCCGCGGACCGTGAATGGGCCGCCACCGACCACCCCGGAATCGAGCGCAGCCTCTTCCGCAATAACGAAAGCGGTGGCCGTTCCTCGGTCGTTCGCCTGAAGAAGGGCTCGCGGTTCCCGCGCCATGCCCACCGGGGGACCGAGGAGGTCGTCGTGCTGGAAGGCCAGGTATCGCTGGGAGGAGTGGAGATGCGCGCTGGCGACTATCTCTTCACCGAACCCGGCGAGGAGCACGACGTGGTCGCGATCACCGACGCGGTGATCTTCGTCTCATCGCAAGGGGCGACGCCGATCGTCGAGTGATGGGCCTCGCGCTTGCGGGGTGGCGCGCCGCTGGGCAGCGGCGCGCTCGATTCACCGTTCAACCGCCGGCGCTGTCGTTTGCCCAGAAGATGCCATTGTCCATGGCCGCCGACTTGGGGGCGGCCGGCATGAGCACCTTGTCGACCACGTGGATCACGCCGTTGGACTGGGTGACGTCGGCGATCGTGATGTTGGCAGTCGCACCACGCGCGTCGGTAATCGCAAGGCCGTTGCCGCGGGAGGTGACGGTGAGATTCTCGCCTTCGACCGTGCGCAGCATCGCCTTGCCGTTCCCGGCGGCGACCCGCTGGCGAAGGGCGGCGCTATCGAATGCGCCCGACACCACGTGATAGGTGAGGGTCTTGGAGAGCATCGGCTTGTTCGCGGGCATGAGCAACGTGTCGACCGTGCCGGCGGGAAGCATCGCGAACGCATCGTTGGTGGGCGCGAACACCGTGTACGGCCCCGGTCCCTTGAGGGTCTGCACCAGGTCGGCGGCCTTCACGGCGGCGACGAGCGTGGTGTGGTCGCGGGAGTTGACCGCGTTGTCGATGATGTCGCGGTTGGAGTACATGTTGGCGCCGCCGACCATGATGTCGGCAGCCGCCGACAGCGAGGCGAGCGCGAGAGCTACGCTGAGTGCGATTCGTGAGGTTTTCATCTGTTTGTTCCTTCTGAGGTGATGCCTGCCGCCTGGATGGCGACAAATGCGAGCACATGGGAATTACGGGCGGGTGGGGCAATTGGATGCAGCCGAAGAGATGCCGCGGGCATGCGGATGCCGCCTGAAAGGCTGTGTTATAGGGCCTCCGCTACCATGGGGCCTGCAGCCCGGCACGCGGAGATGACGATGGCCACAGGTTCCGACGAGATTCTCGAGCAATCCGCACCCGGCTTCCGCCCCGCCCCACGCAAGCGGCTGTTCATCTGGGGCGCGGCGGTGGCGCTCATCGTGGTGCTCTTCGGGTTCGCCCGGACCTATTACCTGAAGGGCTTTTTCGAGGATCGCGGCCTGTCGACGCTGGTCCACGTCCATGGCCTGGTGATGACGCTGTGGTTCGGCACGCTCTTGGCCCAGGTCCTCCTGGTCGAGACGGGCAACGTGGCTACGCACCGCAGGGTCGGAATCTTCGGGGTGATCGTGGCGGTCATGGTGCTTGTGGTCGGCACCGTCACCGCCCTCGCGGCAGCGCGCAACGGCGTGACGCCGGGGCCGCCGCCGCTCGTCTTCCTCGCGATTCCCCTGGGGGACATGGTGGTCTTCGCAATCCTCATCGCGCTCGGCGTGGCCTACCGCAGGCGCGGCGACTTCCACAAGCGCTACATGCTGATGGCGAGTCTCGCCATCCTCACCGCGGCGATCGCGCGCCTGCCTGTGCCCGGCGGGCTGCCGGCGTTCTTCGCGCTCACCGACCTGATCATCATCGGCTTCGTCATCGCGGATACGGTGAGCGGTCGGCGGCTGCACCCCGCTTTCGCCATCGGGCTCGCCATCGTGATCGCCTCGCAAATTGGGCGGTTTCTCCTGGCAGGCACGCAGGAGTGGCTGCGGTTCGCGAGGTGGATCACCGGCTGAGGCATACCCGGGTCTCGGCAGCCTCGGCCTGCGTTGACCGCTCCTGTTTGATCAGCGCTCATTCACTACGATGGCGCCGGAGATGGGTCAGCCCTTATTTCCGGGCGACTTTCTCCTCCAGCCACACCTTGATGAGCGACTGGTAGGGAACGTCGCGCTTGTTGGCCTCGAGCTTGATGCGCTCGAGCAGCGACACCGGAAGGCGCAGCGAGATCGAGCGCGTCGAGAGCTTCACGTTGGGGAAACGGACGAGCCGCGCCTTGCCCCAGTC
>JBDSRZ010000228.1:0-3520 GCA_039929025.1 Usitatibacter sp.
CGGCACCTCGAGGCACGTGACACAGCGGCGCGAGGACGACGTGGTGGCGATCTTTCGGGCGTGTACGAGGGGAAGACCACGGGCACGCCGATCGGGCTCCTCATCCGCAACATCGACCAGCGCCCCAAGGACTACGCGAAGATCGCGCAGAGCTTCCGGCCCGGGCACGCCGACTACACGTACCTGAAGAAGTACGGCATCCGAGATCCGCGCGGGGGCGGGCGATCGTCGGCGCGGCTCACGGCGCCTGCGGTGGCGGCGGGGGCGATCGCGAAGAAGTGGCTGCGCGAGACGCACGGCGTGGAGGTGCGCGGCTACCTGGCGCAGATCGGCACCAAGGCGATACCGTTCGAGTCGTGGGAGCCGGTGTACGACAACCCCTTCGAACGCCGACGTGAAGGAGCGCATGAAGGCGGTGCCCGCGAGCGCCGGGAGGAAGAGGGCGGGCGGGAAGCGCGCCGCGAAGCTGAGATCCCGATCGGCTGGAGGCCTAGCTGGATCAGGTCTTGGGGAGAACGCCCACACGCTGGGCGGCACACGCCTTTCGCAGCATGGCGTCCAGGGTGGCGAGCGGGAGGCCTCGTTGTTTCGCCAGGTCGATGTAGGAAGCATCGTAAATGGACAGGTCGTGCCTACGCGCCAGCGTGACCGTCCGCTTCAACGTCGCCTCGTCCACCGGAGGCTCGACTTCCACGGGCAGGAGCGCCAGCGCGCCGAGGCGCTCCTCGAATTCCGCCGCGGTGATCCTGCGGCGCCTTAGGGCCGCGAGAAGGGCATTCCTGACCTCCAGTGGCCAGACCGTGGGAACCGCGACGCTTGCCTCGGAAAATCGAGCCGCGAGCTCATCCACGGCGGCGCTGTGCTCGTCGGGAAGGAGCATCGCGATGGCGACGGAGCTGTCGAGCACGAACACGAGCAGGGTCAGTACCGATGGCCTTCGTGCGCCAGGTCGCGCAGCGTTTCACCCTTCCGGAGGATCCGCGACAGGCGAACTCCTCGCCGCCTCAGCGCTTCGCGGCCCGTTCGGATGCGCTCCAGGGCACGGCCAAGCGATTCCTGATCGCGCACGGCCACCGGACCCAGCTCAGCGACCGGCCGGCCGTGCTTGGTGATGACGAACCGCTCCCCGCGCCGCACGCGTTCGAGCAGCTTGGGAAGATGCGTCTTGGCGTCGTAAGCGCCGATCTCAGGCATGGTCGAGGACATCGGGGTCGGGAAAAATCTAGTCTACACCGGTCTAAACTAGCGGTCGATGACGTTTCGGCTCCAACCCGATCACTTGCGACGAGGCCGCTTCGCTTCCGCTGGGTGGGTTCATTGCCACTCAACGGCTTCGCTCCTGAGTCTTTGACGCGGCAGCCCACCCTCGGCGATGCTCGTGCCATCCCCGACATTCCCTCGCAGCCCCCGTGACCCCAAAACCCGGCCGCAACGATCCCTGCCCCTGTGGGAGCGGGCGCAAGTACAAGCACTGCTGCGGTGGGGTGGCCGCGATCGAGCCCGCCGAAAAGCTCGCCTGGCGTCGCATGCGGCGCCTACTCGACGAGAACAACGCGCGCCTGGAGAACTTCACCACGGACGCCTACGGGTCCGAAGCGCTCGAGGAGGCGTGGGAGGAGTTCGCCTCAATGGCCCCCGAAGGCGTGGCGCTCTCGCTCGATTCGCCGCAGGCCGCGATCTTCCGTTCCTGGTTGCACAACTTCTGGTCACCGGATCCCTTCGAGCCGACCGAGGTCCGGGACCAGGCCCTGCACGAGGTCCAGCCCGTGCGCGCCTACCTCGAGCGCCGCGGCGCCCGGCTCGATGCGCCGCTGCGCGAGTACCTGGAGTCCTGCCTGGAGGCGCCGCTCTCCTTCCACGAGGTGCGGGAGGTGGAGCGCGGCGAGGGCTTCCTGCTCCGGGACCTGGTCACGGGAGGCGAGCAGCGCGTGACCGAGCGCGGGGCATCGGAGCACGCGCAGGCGGGCGACATCCTCTTCGGGCAGGTCGTGCAAGCCGAGGGCCTGGCGATGCTCGAGTGCTGCGCGGGATTCATGTTCCCGCCCATCGAGCGGATCGGGATCGCGAAGGCCTGCCGGAGCCTCGTGGGCCGACGTAAGCGCGCGACATTCCCGCTGCGGGAGTACGACCTGGAGATGCTCGAGATCTACCTCGCGTTCGCCGAGCGCGTGATGAACCCGAAGCGGCCGGCGCTGCACAACACCGACGGCGATGCGCTCTCCATGCGCAAGGTGGTGTTCGAGATCGACTCGGCGGAGGGGACGTTCGAAGCGCTGCGCCGCCTCGACCCCGGCGACGACGCGGAGCTCGCGAGATCCCAGCGGCGCGACGAGGGGGGCACGCTCGTCGAGGCGACGCTGCACTGGGTCGAGCCTTCCACGCGGCCCCAGGGCGCCCTGCGCAACACACTGCTGGGGGTGCTCACGATCACGGGCACGCGGCTCGTCGCCGAGGTGAATTCCGAAGCGCGCGAGCGGCGATTCAAGACCATCGTGCAAAAGGCGCTCGGCTCCACCGCCCGCCACCGCGCGACCGATTCGGCAGCGGTTGGGGCTCGCGCCGGTCAAGGCCGGCGAAAGTCATCCCGTCCTGTGAACGAAACACGCTGTTTCAGCGCGTCAGGGAGATGGTGACCTTGGTGCCTTCGTCCCGGAAGGCGAGCGTGCCGCTTTCAAGTGGACTGGTTGCGGCCCGACGGACCGTTTCACTTTTACCGCCACGTCCACCCTCGAGCCCAGCCGATTGATGATCGACATCAGGCGATCGGCCGTGAACCGGTCCAGGTCTGCGCTGCGGATCCGAGAGAAATCCGCCGCAGCAATTCCTGTTCGTGCATGGGCCTGCCTCACCGTCAGCTCGTCGCGGTCGAGCACCTTGACGATCTCCGCGGCCAGGATCGCCTTGAATTGCTTCAGGTCGGCGTTCCCTTTCCCGAGATCTCGATAAACGTTTCCCTTGCCGCGCGTTACTGCAATGCGTTCACTCTTCATTTCAATGCCTCCTTCAATCGTTTCAGCCGATCCTTGATCAGATCGATCTCGTGCTTCGGCGTCTTTGACCCCTTGCGTCGACTTCTTCTTGAAGGCGTGAACCACCCACAGGTCTTCTCCCAACTTCGCGGCGTAAACGACACGAAACGCGTTTCCTTTGTGGGCAAGCGCAATCTCCATGACACCGGAGCCCAGTCCGTGCATCGGCTTGGCGATGTCCGCCTTGCCGCCCTCCGCGGCGATCGTATCGCACGGCCCGGCGATCGGCTGCGTGGTCGATGGCTGCCCGCCAGGAATGCTGCTCTCCGTCGAAGACATCCAGCCCGACCTCGACCGCCGCAAGCCCGGCACCTCGAGGCATGTGACGCAGCGGCGCGAGGACGACGTGGTGGAGATCCTCTCAGGCGTGTACGAGGGGAAGACCACCGGCACGCCGATCGGGCTCCTCATCCGCAACATCGACCAGCGCCCCAAGGACTACGCGAAGATCGCGCAGAGCTTCCGGCCCGGGCACGCCGACTACACGTACC
>JBDSRZ010000229.1:0-12631 GCA_039929025.1 Usitatibacter sp.
ACTCGTCGGAGAGCTGGGCGCGCGTGTACTTGGTGGTGCCGCGCGCCAGCATGCTGCCGGCCATGCTCGCGTTGATGCGCTGGCCGAAGAGATCCTTCTCGTTGCCCAGGTGGAGCGAAATCGCGACATTTACGGTCTCACCGCGGTTCTTCTTCGGAAGCAGGGCGACCTTGATGTTCCCCACCTGCACGCGCCGGGTGCGCTTGTCGATATTCTCCTGCGAGGGATCGAACGCCTCGGCGACGCTCGTCGCCGCCTTGGGCTTGAAGTCCTTCATCACCTCGGTGACGGACGGCGCGGCGGGCACGTCAACCCGTTGCGGGGCGTCATCGGGAATGAAGTAGCCCAGGGTGCGGTTGTCGCGCCTGAAGTAGGTCCTGGCGGTCTGCGCCACCTCGGCGGCAGTGACCTTGTCCACGTCGTCCCGCGCGAGGAAGAAGAGGCGCCAGTCGCCGAGCGCGATGTATTCCGACATCTGCACGCCGAGGGACTCGTGGTTGGCAAGCGCCTTCTCGGCGGCGTTCAAGAAATTCTGGCGGGTGCGATCCATCTCCTCCTTGGTCGGCGGCTGCTCGCCGAAGCTCTCGACCAGCTTGATCAGCTCGTCGCGCACCGGCTCCACCGCATCGCCCTTCTTCATCACCGCGCCGAATATCTGCAGGCCGGGATGCGCGCCCATCAGCGGAAAGCCGAACACCTGCGCCGCCTTGCCGGTCTCGACCAGCGCCTTGTGCAGGCGCCCCGTCGGCGCGACCGCGAGGATCGCGTTGGCGAAGCCCAGGCCGTCGGAATCCTTGTGCAGGTTGGACGGCGCCTTGTAGGCGATGGCCACGATCTGGATGTC
The DNA here is from genome assembly GCA_039929025.1 of Usitatibacter sp. Taxonomy (GTDB): domain Bacteria; phylum Pseudomonadota; class Gammaproteobacteria; order Burkholderiales; family Usitatibacteraceae; genus Usitatibacter. Next base: position 845 of record JBDSRZ010000229.1, read on the forward strand.
GCCTTTCCTGCGCACCGAGAACTCGCGGGGCCCGTCCTGCGTCGGCTCGACGGTCCATTCCGGCGGCAGCACGCGCATGGGCTTCGGAATCCGGCCGAAGTGCTGTACCACGAGCGCCAGCGCCCGCGCCGGGTCGAACTTGCCGGCGACCAGCAGCACCGCGTTGTCGGGTTGGTAGAAGGTGCGGTAGAACGCCTGCAGGTTCGCGATCCGCACGTGCTCGATGTCGCTGCGGTTGCCGATGGTGGAGCGGCCATAGCTGTGCCAGTCGTAGGCGACGCTCTGCATGCGCTTGAACATCACGCCGAAGGGCGAGTTCTCCCCCGACTCGTACTCGTTCCTCACCACCGTCATCTCGCTGTCGAGGTCCTTCCGGGCGATGTTGGAATTCACCATCCGGTCGGCCTCGAGCTCGATCGCCCAGGCGAGGTTGTCGTCGCCCGCCTGGAACATCTCGAAGTAGTTGGTGCGGTCCAGCCATGTAGTCCCGTTGTAGCGCACGCCGCGCTGGTTGAACTCCTGGTCGATCGCGGGGTGCTTCGGCGTCCCCTTGAAAAGCAGGTGCTCCAGCAGGTGCGCCATCCCGGTCTCGCCGTAGTTCTCGTGGCGGCTGCCGACGAGGTAGGTGACGTTGACCGTGATCGTGGGCTTCGAGGGATCGGGGAAGAGCAGCACCTTGAGGCCGTTGGCGAGACGGTATTCCGTGATCCCCTCGACCTCGGTCACCTTGACGGGCGGCGCGGGGAGCGCTCGCGGAGGCGGGACGGCCGCGGCAGGCAGCGCACGAATGACGGGCGGCGGCTTTGCCTTGGCGGGCTGGGCTGACGCAGGGATCGGGGCCGCGACGAGGATCGCGGCCATCAGGCAGGCAGGGAGGGTTCGCATGGGGGGTCCGAACGGCGTAGGCAACGCCTGGGATGCGCTGGATTATGGCAGAGGGATCGAACGTCCAGCAGACATTCCGCGTCGAACTTGATTCAATCCGTGCGTTGCCGCACACGTCCCGGCGGCGACTTTGCGTAGAATGGCGCGCTTATGAGCATCGGTCACTTCCCGACAGTGCTGGCAGCCCTTCTGCTGGCGGCGTACGCGAGCGTCGCTCAAGCGGCCCCGTTCGCCTACGTGACGCGCGGCGACGGTGTGGTGCGGGTCATCGACACCTCGAGCCAGAACATCGTGGCGACCATCAATACCGGCGGCCGGCCCGAGGGGGTGGGCATCAACCCCGAGGGTAGGCGCGCCTTCGTCGCCAACGCGGCTACCAATGAGCTGCATGTGATCGACACGGCGGCGCATGCGATCATCGCCAACCTGTCCGTCGCCCCGGGCCCGTCAGCCGTGGTGCTGAACCCTTCCGGAACCCGGGTCTACGTGCTGCATCCCGGCAGCGGCGGAGCGAGCCAGCTGACCATATTCAACACCGAAAACCTGACCGGTGCGGGGAGCCTGGTGTTCGCCAATCGCGCCGAGCGTTTGGCGATGTCGGCCGACGGCTCGCGGCTTTTCGTTTCCCACCCGAACGCCAATTCCGTCTCGGTCGTGGACACGGCGAGCCTGGCGGTGAACTCCATCGGCACCGGTGCCTCGCCCTATGGCATGGCGCATGACCCCAACCTCAATCGGCTCTATGTGGCCAATGCCGGCGGCACGGTCACGGTCATCAACGTGGGCAACGGCACGCCGATCGCGACCCTCCTCCTGCCCGGCTGCCAGGGCTCGCGCAACGTCGCGGTGAATCCCCAGGGCACGCGTCTGTTCGTGACCTGCGAGGACACCAACAATCTCCAGGCCGTCAACCTCGCCTCGCTCCAGGTGACCACGGTGGCGATGGGTTCGCGCCCGACCGCAGTGGACGTCACGCCGGACGGGCAGCTGGTGTTGGTGATCAACAGCGCCAGCGGCACCGTCAACATCCAGCAGGAGGACAACCCGGCGGCGGGTCGCGGCCTGGTGACAGTGGGCGGCAATCCTTCGGGGTTCGGACGCTTCATCGGCGGGCCGACTACCTTCCTTCCGCTCGTTCCGGGGGTCCTGTCGGGCTTGTGGTGGAACCCGGTGGAGTCGGGATGGGGCATCCATCTCACGCAACGCCGAAACACCATCTTCGCCGCCTGGTTCACCTACGACCCCATCGGCGCGCCGCGCTGGTACGTCGCCTCCAACTGCTCGATGTCGCCGCCGCTCCCCTGCCCGGATTGCATCGAGAACGCCTTCTGCAGCGGCGACCTCTTCGAGGTGAACGGGCCGCGCTTCTTCCACGACCCTTTCGATCCGCGCGCGGTTCAGACGACACGGGTAGGCATCCTGCAGCTGGAGTTCCGCGACCGCAGCAACGGCAAGATGAGCTACGTCCTCGGAAGCCAGTCGCGCACGTTGCAGATCCAGCGCCAGGTCTTCCGCAGCGGCGTTGCGCTGGCGATCGACTACACCGACCTCTGGTGGAATCCGAGCGAGTCGGGCTGGGGGCTCGGCATCACCCAGCAGTCGGACGTGATGTTCCTCACCTGGTTCGTCTACGAGGACACCGGTCGCCCGATCTGGTACGTGGCATCGAACTGCACGGTCAAGGGCGGCGGCAACGGCTGCACCGGAAGGCTCTATCGCGTCGCCGGACCTCCCGGTCCGATCACCATCGGAAACTTCGACCGGTCGAAGGTCGTTCCGGACGATGTCGGCACGATCGACGTCACCTTCACCGACGCCAACAACGGCGTGATTTCCTATACCGTCGAAAACATTTCCGGGTCCAAGGCGATCACCCGCCAGCTTTTCTAGAGCCTCCGGCGGCGCGCCTCGTAGAGGCAAATCCCGCTCGCTACCGAGACATTCAGGCTCTCCACCGAGCCCCTCATCGGGATCGACACCAGCAGGTCGCAGCTCTCGCGCGTGAGGCGGCGCAGGCCCTCGCCTTCGGCGCCGAGCACCATGCCCAGGGGGCCGTCGAGCTTCGCCTTGTAGAGCGACTCCTTGGCGCTGTCGTCGGCGCCGATCAGCCAGATGCCGCGGTCCTTGAGGTCGCGCATCGTGCGGGCGAGGTTGGTCACCACGATATAGGGCACCGACTCGGCGGCTCCCGATGCGACCTTGATCGCCGCCGTGGTGAGCCCGACGCTGCGATCCTTGGGCGCGATCACCGCATGTGCCCCGGCGCCATCGGCGACGCGCAGGCAAGCGCCGAGATTGTGCGGGTCCTGCACGCCATCGAGGATGAGCAGCAGCGGCGGCTCCTCGAGCCCTTCGAGCGCGTCTTCGATGAACTGCGGCATGTCGATCGGCTGGGCCTGCGCCACGACGCCCTGGTGGCGTGCGCCGCCGCTCATGCCGTCGAGGCGCTTGGCGTCGACCGGGATCAGCCGTATGCCGTGTTGCTTGGCGAGCGCGCGCAGGTCCTTGGCGCGGGCGTCGCTCCTATCCGCATCGACGTAGATCTCGCTCACGGTGTCGGGCTTCTGCCGCAGCCGCGCGATGACGGCATGGAAGCCGATCAGCGTCTTCATCATCGGTATTTCTCGATCTTCCTCATCTTCTTGTCGATGTCGCGCGGCTTCGGCTTGGGCAGCTTCTCGCGGTGGTCAGTGAGCGGCGCGGGGTCTTTCGCTTCCACGAGCACGAAGTCGATCTTCGCCTGCTCGAGGTTCACCCGCACCACCTTCACTCGCACCCGGCCCGCGAGCTGGTAGCGCACGCCGCTGCGCTCGCCGCGCAGCATGTGCTTGTGCGCGTCGAACTGGAAGTAATCCTGCCCGAGGTCGGAGATGTGCACCAGCCCGTCTACGTAAAGCTCGTCCAGGGTCACGAAGAGGCCAAAGCTCGTCACGCCGCTGATGGTGCCCTCGAACTCCTCGCCGACGTGGTCCTGCATGTAGTAGCTCTTCAGCCACGCCTCGACATCGCGCGTCGCGTCGTCCGCGCGGCGCTCGGTCTCGGAGCAATGCGTGCCCACCTGGTGGAGATCGCCCGCGCCGTAGTGCTTGCCCGCCAGCACCGCCTTGATGCCGCGATGCACGAGGAGATCGGGATAGCGCCGGATGGGGGAAGTGAAGTGGGCGTAGGCGTCGTAGGCGAGGCCGAAGTGGCCCACATTCTCCGGCGTATACACCGCCTGGGAGAGCGAGCGCAGCATCACCGTCTGCAGCATCCCGCTGAACGGCTTGTCCTTGATGCGCCGCAGCAGTTCCGCGTAGTCCTTGGCGTGGGGCTCGTCGCCGCCGCCCAGCGTGAGGCCGAAGTCCTTGAGCATCGCGCGCAGCGCCTCGAGCTTCTCCGGCGACGGGCCTTCGTGCACGCGATAGAGCGTCGGCTGTTCGTTCTTCTCGAGGTAGTCGGACGCGCACACGTTGGCCGCGAGCATGCATTCCTCGATCAGCCGGTGGGCGTCGTTCCTCTGAACGCGGATGATGCGTTCGATCTTGCCCTGGTCGTCGAAGATCATGCGCGTCTCGACCGAGTCGAAGTCGATCGCACCGCGCTTCTGGCGCGCGCCCAGCAGCGCCTTGAACGCCGCATACAGGTTCTCGATGTTCGGCATCACCGCGGATTCGACCGGGGGATCGGCCTCCTTGCCCTCGATGGCCGCCGCGACGCGCGTGTAGGTGAGGCGCGCGTGGGAGTGGATCACCCCGTTGTAGAACTCGTAATGCTTCACCGCGCCGCCGGAAGTGACCTCCATCTCGCACACCATCACCAGGCGGTCCACGTCGGGTTTGAGCGAGCAGAGCTCGTTGGAGAGCTCCTCGGGCAGCATCGGGATCACGCGGCGCGGAAAGTAGACCGAGTTGCCGCGCTCGTAGGCCTCCTTGTCGAGGGCGTCGCCCGGCCGCACGTAGTGGCTCACGTCGGCGATCGCCACCCACACCTTGAAGCCCTTCGCCTTCTTCTCGCAGTAGACCGCGTCGTCGAAATCGCGCGCGGTCTCGCCGTCGATGGTGACGAAGGGAAGCGCGCGCAGGTCCTTGCGGCCCTTCACGTCCTTCGCCTCGACCTTCTTCGGCAGGCGCTTCGCGGCATCCACGGCCTGGGCGGAGAACTCGTGCGGCAAGTCGTGCTTGCGCAGCGCGATCTCGATCTCCATGCCGGGATCGGCGTAGTTGCCGAGGATCTCGACGATGCGGCCCACCGGCTCGGAATGCTTGGTCGGGGGCGTGAGGATCTCGGCGGTGACCACCTGGCCGGGTTTGGCGCCCTTCACGCTCTCCGGCTGGATGAGGATGTCCTGGCTGATGCGCTTGTTCTCCGCGATCACGAACGCCACGCCCTGCTCGACGAAGAGCCGCCCGACCACCATCCGGTTGGCGCGCTCGAGCACCTCGACGATCGATCCTTCGGGCCTGCCGCGACGGTCGATGCCGATCACGCGGGCAAGGACCAGGTCGCCGTGCAGGACCTTGTGCATCTCCTTGGGCCCGAGGAAAAGGTCTTCCTTCGCGTCCTCCTGCTTGAGGAACCCAAAGCCGTCGGGATGCCCGATCACCTTGCCCTTGATCAGGCCGGCCCTGTCGGCGATGAGAATATGGCCGCGGCGATTGCGATGGATCTGGCCCTCGCGCTCCATCGCGCCCAGGCGGCGCTCGAACCCTTCGCGCTGCTCGGCGCTGATGACCAGCGCTTCGGCGAGCTTTTCCTCGGGCACCGGGATACCGGCATCGTTGAGGACCTCGAGGATGTCCTCGCGCGTGGGAATGGATACCGCATGGGGCTCCATGCCCTTCATTTTTCTAGACAATCTTTTGCTCACTTTGGTAAAATTTGGGGTTTCCGCGCCCAGATGGCGGAATTGGTAGACGCACCAGTTTCAGGTACTGGCGGGTAACACCGTGGAGGTTCGAGTCCTCTTCTGGGCACCAGTTTCAGGCTTGCGAGTTTTTCCGCTCCCGTTTTCCCATATTCTCCCTGCAAAGGGTTCGGCGCAGGAGAAAAGATGCGCTGAGCCGCCGCGACCTGCGGCTCGACCGCCCCCAGGATCTCAGCCGAACGGGTGCTTGAGGACGATCGTCTCTTCCCGGTCGGGCCCGGTCGAGATGATCGCGATCGGAGCTTCCACGAGAGCCTCCAGCCGCCGCAGGTAGGATTGCGCGTTCCCCGGCAACTGGTCGAAGGACTTGATACCCACGGTGCTTTCCTTCCATCCCGGATGCTCTTCGTAGATAGGCTCGCAGATCGCGAGTGCCTCGGCGCCGACCGGAAGGATGTGGCGCTCCTCGCCGCCCACCTTGTAGCCCACCGCCACCCGCACGAGGTCCAGCCCGTCGAGGACGTCCAGCTTGGTGATGCAGATACCCGACAGGCCATTCAGCTGCACGGCACGCTTGAGCGCCGCCGCGTCGAACCAGCCGCAGCGGCGCGGACGGCCGGTGACCGAGCCGTACTCGTTGCCGCGCACGCGCAGGTGCTCCCCCACCTCGTCGTCCAGTTCCGTGGGAAACGGGCCCGCCCCCACGCGCGTGGCGTAGGCCTTGGCCACACCGAGGATGTAGTGCAGCTGCCCCGGCCCCACGCCCGCGCCCGCCGAGGCCTGCCCGGCCACGCAGTTCGACGACGTCACGTACGGATAGGTGCCGTGGTCCACGTCGAGCAGCGCTGCCTGGGCGCCTTCGAAGAGGATGGCCTTGCCCTGGCGGATGAGCGCGTTCACCTCCGCCGAGACGTCGGCCACCATCGGCCTCACCTTCTCGGCGATCGCGAGGGTGTCGTCGAGGGTCTTCTGGAAATCGATGGTGTCGGTCTTGAAGTAATTGCGCAGCACGAAGTTGTGATAGTCGAGGACTTCGCCCAGCTTCGCGGCGAAGCGCTCGCGCGCGTAAAGGTCGCCCACGCGGATCGCGCGGCGCGCCACCTTGTCCTCGTAGGCCGGGCCCACGCCACGGCCGGTGGTGCCGATCTTGGCGTCGCCCTTCGCACGCTCGCGCGCCTGGTCGAGCGCCACGTGGTGCGGCAGGATGAGCGGGCAGGCCAGCGAGATGCGAAGCTGCGCCGGCGCGTCGATGCCCGCCGTCGCGAGCTCGCCGATCTCCTGCATCAGCGCCTCGGGCGAGACCACCACGCCGTTGCCGATGAAGCACTGCACGTGGCCGTGCAGGATTCCCGACGGGATCAGCCGGAGCACGGTCTTGCGCCCCTTGATGACGAGCGTGTGCCCGGCATTGTGGCCGCCCTGGAAGCGCACGACGCCCGCCACATGGTCGGTGAGCCAGTCGACGATCTTGCCCTTGCCCTCGTCGCCCCACTGGGTGCCGATGACGACTACGTTACGCGCCATTTGCCTTCTTTCCTTTCGAGCTTGCGGTCGCATCCCCATTCGTCGCGGGCCGCATCGTGTCCCGGAAGCTCCACCACCACGATCTCGCCCGCGGCGCGCAATTCCTGGACCGCGCGGGCGAGATCCGGGTCGGCACCGTGGGGCGCGAGGATCCGCCCGGCCGGCGAGCCTTCGCCCGACGCGGGCGCAGAGATCCGCGTGAGCTGCCGCAGGTCCATGGTGAATCCGGTCGCCGCGCGCGCCCGACCGAAGCTGGCACCCACCTCGTCGTAGCGCCCGCCGCGCGCGATCGCGTCGGGACTGCCCGGCGTGAAGGCCGCGAACACAAGGCCGCTTTCGTAATTGAATCCGCCCAGCTCCGCCAGGTCCACCGAGATGTCCACGCCGGGGGCTTCACAGGCGCCCGCCAGGCATGCGAGCGCGTCGAGCGCCGGCGCGGCCGTTTTCGGAAGCTCGCGACGCGCCCGTTCGATCACCTCGACGCCGCCATTCATGGTCGTCAACACCGCGAGCCTTCCGGCCGCGACCGCGTCCTTCTGTTGCACCGCATGGAAAAGCTCTTCCGCCTGCTGCACATCCTCGCCCGCGACCATCGCGCGGTAGATCGCCGGGTTTCCCAGGTCGATGTGGATGCGCTCGATGCCGGCGCGCTTGAGCGACGCGATCATGAGCCGCACGATTTCCACGTCTGCCTCGAGCCCCGCATGACCGTAGAGCTCGGCCCCGATCTGGATCGGTTCGCGCATCTTGGTCATGCCGGCGGGCACCGTGTGCAGGACGCTGCCGCAATAGCAGAGTCGCGCCACGCCGTGGCGGTTGAGCAGGTGCGCATCGATGCGTGCGACCTGCGGCGTGTGGTCGGCGCGTACGCCCATCATGCGGCCGGAAAGCTGGTCCACGAGCTTGAAGGTCGCGAGGTCGAGGTCGCGCCCGGTACCCGAAAGAAGCGACTCGACGTACTCGAGGAGCGGTGGCGCGACCAGCTCGTAGCCGTGGGTGGCGAAAAGGTCGAGGATCGCGCGGCGCAACCGCTCCATGGCGCGCGCCTCGCCGGGCAGCACGTCCTCGATGTGCTCAGGTAACAACCAACGTCTCATTTACGTTCGCTCCCTCTCCCCCGGGCGCCCGGGGCTCCGGAGAGGGTCTGCATCATCGCGCCAAGACCAGCAGCGCCGCGCCGATTCCCACCGACGCGAGCCCGATGAAGCGGATCTGCCCGTCGGCGAGCTGGGTCATCTGGCGCAACATCTCGCGCCAGAATTTCGGCGCCGTAAGGGGCAGGATGCCTTCGAGGACGAGCATGAGCGCGATCGCCGGGACGAGGATGTCGCCCATCGCAGGCTATTTGCCGCGGCCGGGACTCTTGAGGTACTTGAAGAAGTCCGACGACGGGTCGATCACCATCACGTCGCCCTTGCTGCGCAGGCTCTGGCGGTAGGCTTCCATGCTGCGGTAGAAGCTGTAGAACTCGGGGTTCTTCTGGAAAGCCTCGGCGTAGATCTTCGAGGCCTGCGCATCGCCCTCGCCCTTGGTCTTCTGCGCGTCGCGGTATGCCTCGGCGACGATGATCTGGCGCGCACGGTCGGCCTCGGCCTTGATCTTCTCGCCCTCCGCCTGGCCGGTGGCGCGCAACTCGTTGGCGACGCGCTTCCTTTCCGACTCCATGCGGCGGTAGACATCGGAGGAGATCTCCGGCACCAGGTCGACGCGCTTCAGGCGCACGTCCACGACCTCGACGCCGATGCCCTTCACGTCGCTGTCGACCTTGTCGGCGACGGTGGACATGATCTGCTCGCGCTCGCCGGACACCACCTCGTGCACCGAGCGGCGCGCGAACTCCGCGCGCAGCGCGTCGTTCACGGTCTGCGAGATGCGCGCTTCGGCGGCGAGCGAATCGCCGCGCACCGAGACGTAGTACTGCCTCACGTCGATCACGCGCCACTTCACGAAGGAGTCCACCAGCACGTTCTTGTTCTCGCTGGTGAGGAAGCGTTCGGCGTCGCGCGCGTCGAGAGTCTGGATGCGCGTGTCGTAGAGGCGCACGTTCTGCAGCACCGGCACGAGGAAATACAGGCCGGGCTGCGTCTGCACCGCGACCACCTCGCCCAGCTGGAACTTGATCGCGGCGCGGCGCTGGTCGACGGTGTACATGCTCATCGAAAGTACCAGGCCCAGCACCACCAGGGCCACCAGCACGATCGCGGAATGGCGTTTCATCGTCCCCCCTCCCGGTCACGCGAGCGCATGCCCTCGCGCCTCGTGGCCGCCGGCTCCGGCACCTGCGGCGTGGGGACCACTTCGGTCGGCTGCGGCGGCACCGCGCGCCCGGTCTCGAGCGGCTGCGTCTGCGTGCTCAATTGCATGATGCGGTCGAGCGGCAGGTAGAGCAGGTTCTGCCCGCCCTTCTGGTCGACGATCACCTTGCTGGTGGCGGAGAGGACCTGCTGCACCGTCTCCAGGTACATGCGCTCGCGCGTCACCTGCGGCGCCTTCTCGTATTCGGAAAGGATCTGGCGGAAACGCGAGGCATCGCCCTGGGCGGTGTTGATCACGCTCTGGCGGTAGCCGTTGGCCTCCTCGATCAGGCGGGCGGCCACGCCGCTCGCCTTCGGCACCACGTCGTTGGCGTAAGCCTGGCCCTCGTTCTTGAAGCGCTCGCGGTCCTGTCCGGCGCGCACCGCGTCGTCGAACGCCGACTGCACCTGCTCGGGCGCCTGCACGTTCTGCAGGTTCACGGTGGTCACGTTGATGCCGGTCTTGTAGCGGTCGAGGATCTGCTGCATCAGCACCTTCACGCGCGAGGCGACCTCGCTCCTGCCCTGGTTCAGCACGAAATCCATCTTGCTCTTGCCCACCACCTCGCGGATCGAGGTCTCGGCCGCCTGCAGAACGTTGTCGTCGGGGTTGCGGTTGTTGAAGAGATAGTCCTCGGGGCCCTTCAGGGTGTACTGGATCGCGAACTGCACATCGACGATGTTCTCGTCGTCGGTCAGCATCAGCGCTTCCTGCGGCTGCTTGTTCTTGGCGCTGCCGCGATAACCGACCTCGACCGTGCGCACGCCAGCGACGTTTACGACCTCCACCGACTCGATCGGATAGGGAAGGTGCCAGCGCGGACCCGGCTGGGTGGTCTCGAGGTACTTGCCCAGGCGCAGCACCACGCCGCGGCGTCCCTCATCGACGATGTAGAAGCCGCTCGCGAGCCAGACGGCGATCACCAGCAGGATGATGAAGATGATGCCGCCGCCCATCGCCGCGCCCATGCCCGGGCCGCTCGCGGAGGGCGGCACACCGGCAGGCCGGGGGCGCAAGCCCAGCAGCGCGGAAATCTTCTGCTGCAGCTTCCTCAGGATCTCGTCGAGATCGGGCGGACCTTCGTTGTTCTTCTTTCCCCATTGGGGATCGTTCGGAGGCATCGGGACCTAAGCGGCGGTGGGGTAGGAGGAGGCGTCGCGGGCGACGTCGGCGAGCACTTCGCGCAGGCTGTCCATGCCCGCTCCGGTGATCGCACTTACCTTGATATTCAATATTTTACCAGAAGCGTCGCGCACCATTTCGGGCGCCATGCCGGGCACGCGATCGATCTGGTTGAGGACGATCAGCTGCGGCACCTCGTCCGCGCCGATCTCGGCCAGCACCATGTTCACCGCCTCGATCTGGTCGTCGCGGTGCTCGCTCGCCACATCGACGACGTGCAGCAGGAGGTCGGCGCCGATGGTCTCTTCCAGCGTCGCGCGAAAGGCGTCCACGAGCATGTGCGGCAGGTCGCGGATGAACCCCACGGTGTCGGAGAGCACGATCTGCGCGCCCTCGCCGAGGAAAACGCGCCGCGTGGTCGTATCGAGGGTCGCGAACAGCTGGTCCGCGGCGTAGGCCTTCGAGGTCGCGAGGCGGTTGAAGAGCGTGGACTTGCCGGCGTTGGTATAGCCCACGATCGAAACCCGCAGGACGCCCGAGCGGATGCGGCCCGCGCGTTGCGTCGCGCGAACCTTGCCCACCTTCCTGATCTTGTCCTTCAGCTTCTTCACCCGCTCGCCGATCATGCGGCGGTCGAGCTCGATCTGTTTCTCGCCCGGGCCGCCGGTCTTGCCGAGCGAGCCACGCTGGCGCTCGAGGTGGGTCCACCCACGCACCAGGCGCGTGGAGAGGTGCCCCAGCCGCGCGAGCTCGACCTGCAGCTTGCCCTCGCTGGTGCGCGCGCGCTGCGCGAAGATGTCGAGGATGATGTCGGTGCGATCGTAGACTTGGATCGCCTCGCCGCCCGCCGAGATCGCGGCCTCGAGGTTGCGGATCTGGGCGGCGCCCAGCTCGCGATCGAAGACGACGATCTCCGCGCGGTGCTGCTGCACCGCGACGCGGATCTCTTCGACCTTGCCGGAGCCCGCGAAGGTCTTGGCGTCGGGCCGGTCGCGTCGGCCGCGGAGGGTCTCGACCACCTTTGCGCCGGCGCTTTCCACCAGGCGCACGGCTTCCTCGGCCCGGTCCATGGCCTGGGCCTTGCCGATATCGAGACTAACTAGGATCGCGCGGGG
>JBDSRZ010000230.1:0-35442 GCA_039929025.1 Usitatibacter sp.
GGCGACCTGCGCGCGCAGCATGGCGCCGCGGTCCACATGTATGCCGCGAGCAAGTCCATGGAGCGCGTGTTCTACGACGCGGATGGCGAGATGCTGCTGGTGCCGCAAGAAGGCGCACTCACCCTTGCGACCGAGATGGGACGCCTGCACGTGGCGCCGGGCGAGGTGGCGCTGATGCCCCGTGGCATCAAGTTCCGCGTGGAGATCGAGGGCGCCGCGCGCGGCTACGTCTGCGAGAACTACGGCGCGCCGCTCAGGCTGCCCGACCTGGGGCCGATCGGCTCCAACGGCCTTGCCGCCGCGCGCGATTTCCTCGCTCCCGCCGCGGCCTACGAGGACCTCGATCGCCCGACGGAGCTGCTGGCCAAATTCGGCGGCCACCTCTGGAACGCGCGCCTCGGCCACTCGCCGCTCGACGTCGTCGCCTGGCATGGCAACTGCTGCCCATACAAGTACGACCTCGCACGCTTCAATGCGATCAACACCGTGAGCTTCGATCATCCCGATCCATCGATCTTCACCGTGCTCACCTCGCCTTCGGACACGCCTGGCATGGCCAACCTCGACTTCGTGATCTTCCCGCCGCGCTGGGTGGTGGCCGAGAACACCTTCCGGCCGCCCTATTTCCACCGCAACGTGATGAGCGAGTTCATGGGTCTCGTGAAAGGCAAGTACGACGCGAAGAAGGGCGGCTTCGTGCCCGGGGGCGCGAGCCTGCACAACGCGATGAGCGCCCATGGCCCCGATCGTGCTTCCTACGACAACGCGGTTGCGGCGAAGCTCGAGCCGCATTACCTCGCCGACACGCTCGCCTTCATGTTCGAGAGCCGCTACCTCTTCGAGGCGACGCAGTTCGCGCTTTCCTCGCCCACGCTCGACCGCGCCTACGACGCGGCGTGGGACGGATTTGGAAAGGCGACCCTCTCCCAACCCTCTCCGAGGGGAGAGGGCAATTCTTCTCCCTCCCCCGTGGGGGAGGACCGGGGAGGGGGTCGATGAAGCTCGCTTCCCTGAAGGGCCCCTCCCGCGACGGCACGCTCCTCGTCGTGAGCCGTGACATGTCGCGCGCCGTGCGGGTCGAGGCGATCGCGACCACGATGCAGGGGGCCTTCGAAGGCTGGGAGGCGATCGAGCCGCGGCTTCGCGATGTCGCCGTAAGCCTCGAGGGTGGCCACGAGCGCCACGCGTTCGATTTCCAGGAGGCGCTCTCCGCCGGCAAGGTAGCCGCGCCGCTGCCCCGCGCCTACGAATGGCTCGATGGCTCCGCATACCTGATGCACGTGGAGCGCGTGCGGCGCGCCCGCAACGACAAGGTGCCGGAGAGCTTCTATTCCGATCCGCTCATGTACCAGGGCGGCGCGGGGTCGATGATGGGGCCGCGCGATCCGATTCGCGTGCACTCGGAGGACTGGGGCGTGGACCTCGAGGGCGAGGTCGTCGCATTCACCGCCGACGTGCCGATGGGCGCCACGCCGGCGCAGGCCGCGAAGGCGGTGCGGCTCCTGTCGATCGTGAACGACGTGTCGTTCCGCAAGCTCATCCCCGCCGAGCTCGCCAAGGGTTTCGGTTTCGTGAACGGCAAGGGTGCGAACGCGCTGGCTCCCGTGGCCGCGACTCCCGACGAGCTGGGCGAGAGCTGGCGCGAGGGCAAGGTGCACCTGGCACTGCGCTGCGAGGTGAACGGCAACCGGTTGGGCGAACCGAACGCCGGCATGGATGCGAGCTTCAGTCTCTTCGACCTCATCGCGCACGCGGCCAGGACGCGCGACCTCGCCGCGGGCACGATGATCGGCACCGGCACGATCTCCAACAAGGATGCCGCCGCCGGCTACGCATGCCTCATGGAAGCACGCGTGGTCGAGCAGGTGGAGAAGGGCGAGGCGCGCACTCCCTTCCTGCGCTTCGGCGATTGCGTGAGGATCGAGATGCGCGACGCGAAGGGCGCCAGCGTTTTTGGCGCCATCGAGCAGACGGTGGAAAAGGCATGACCGGCGAGACCGGCCACAGGCTCCGCGGCGATTACAGCCGCATGCGCCCCGACTACACCGTGGACCAGGACTGGGCGGGGTACTCGGATGCCGATCACGACCTCTGGCGCCGCCTCTACCGCCGCCAGGCCTCGCTCGTTCCGGAGCACGCCTGCGACGAGTTCATCGCGGCGATGGAGGTCTGCGATTTCGGCCAGGCGATCCCGCGCTTCGACGCCATCAATCGCAAGCTGGGCGCGGCGACGCGGTGGCAACTGGTGGCGGTGCCGGGCCTGGTGCCCGACCTCACCTTCTTCGAGCACCTCGCCAACCGGCGCTTCCCGGTGACGGTGTGGATCCGCAAGCCCGAGGAGTTCGACTACATCGTCGAGCCGGACATCTTCCACGACTTCTTCGGCCACGTGCCGATGCTCTTCAACCCGGTATTCGCCGACTACATCCAGGCCTACGGCCGCGGCGGCATCAAGGCGCACGCGCTGGGCGCTATCGAGATGCTGGCGCGGCTCTACTGGTACACGGTGGAGTTCGGGCTCATCGACACGCCGAAGGGGCTGCGCACCTATGGCGCCGGCATCCTCTCCTCGGGCGGCGAGATCGGCTACTGCCTCGACAGCCCCGACCCGAACCGCATCGGCTTCGACCTGCTGCGCATCATGCAGACGCGCTACAAGATCGACACCTTCCAGGAGACGTACTTCGTGATCCGAGATTTCGGGCAACTCTTCGAGGCCACGGCGCCGGACTTCACGCCATGCTACGAGCAGCTCCGCGGCCGCGAGCCCCATGCACCCTCGGCTGTGCTCGCCGCCGATCGCGTGTACCACCGCGGCATCTCGCCCGCCCGCGCCGCCTGACGGGCCCGGCCCTCACCGCTTCTTCTTCCGGTTGTAGCAGGACACGTAGAGCTCGTTCGTCGCGAGCTGCTCGAAGGAGTACGGCTGCATCTCGGGCGTGTACTCGATCAGCGGATTGGTACGCAGTGCGACCCGCCACGGCTCGAACCCGAGCGCGCGCAGCTCGCGCTCGAACTGGCCCACCGTGATCCGGTTCAATTCGGTGTGCCACTGCCAGTACTGCTCGTTGGTGGCGAACTCGCCCGAGCGATCCATGTAGTTCGGCGGCGTTTCCAGCACCATCCTGCGTAGCTCCCCGGGCGTCTTCTTCAGGTGGAAGAAAGGCTCGCTCGAGAATTCGCCCAGGTGATGGCCGATGTCCGAGTAGAAAAGTCCGGGCACCACCAGGAAGAGGCCGTCGGGCACCAGCACGCGCTTCACCTCGTTCAGGGCCCGCATGTAGCCGCCCGCCATGTGCTCGACCGATCCCCAGGAGATCACCACGTCGAAGCTGTCGTCCTCGAATGGCAGGTGGTTGGCATCGTCGGGGCGGAAGCCCAGGTTGGACGGCAGGAGGTCGGCCGGCAGCTGGTTGTCGGCGACGATCTTCGCCAGCCGCTCGAACCCCTTGAACGGATCGATGCCGATGAATTGGCGGCTCTGCGCACGCAGCGCGATGCCCAGGTCGGTGATGCCATCGCCGCAACCGACGTCGAGCACGCGCTCGCGAAGGAGCGGCGAGTCGCCCAGCATGTAGCTCATGATCGTCGTCGCCGCGTGGTCGAAGTGGCGGAAGAACCAATCGGCGTGGCCCTTGTTCCACGCGAGCTCGGCGATGGCGCGCGCGGGCGGCACCGCCTCCACCACCCATGGCGCGACGTCGCAGCCGCTCGCGGTGATCAGCGTAGCGGCGACTTCGCGCGCGTCGGCCTCCGTGGACGCCATCGATTGCTGGTGAAAAAGCGACACCGCGATCGTGGCCGCGCCGGGCGGTACGCCTGCGGGGAGGGCGAGCCGGAAGGCGTAGCGTCCGCGCGGCAGCCAGTTGACGTACACCGTGTCGCTCGAGCGAAGCCGGGTCTCCCCGGTCGCCCAGCGGATGGTGGCGAGGAGCGCGGGGCCGAAGACAATCGGCGCGTGCACCTCGATCTCGCCCAGCGCGGTGCGACCCTGCACCGAAAGCGCCGCGATCGAAACCGGTTTGTGGCTCGCGGCGAGGGTGGCCGCGCGCTTGCCGAGGACTGCCTGGATGAGGTTCATCGCCCCATTTTATGGGGTTTTGGCTCGCCGCCCGGGCTCAGAAGCGCGTGGTGAGGAGGACGCGCAGACCCCGCGGCGCGTCCCGACCACCGCCAGCGCGGCGCCGGAGAAAACCGACACCGCCGCGAAGCACCCGGCTACTTTTTGTAGTCTCCCCACCACGCAATCCAGCGTAGCAGGGCTTGCCGAATCGGGAAGTCTCTACGCGCCGAAACTCAGTTCACGCGCGTCCAGATCGCCTCGACCACATTGTGGGGCGTGTGCCGGGTCGTCACGTTGGCGCGAGTAGCCCACGGAATGACCTGGCGATGCAGGGGCAGCACGTAGATCGCCGCCCGCGTCTTCTGCAGCGCCTCGACCATAGTCGCGCGGCGTTTCACGGGGTCCATCTCCGCTTCGGCCGCCTCGATGAGGGCGTCGAGTGCCGGGTCCCTGTAGCGGCCGGAGTTGAACTCGCCGCGGCCCCTGGAATCGCGGCTGTGGATCACCGGCGTGAGGGTGAAGCCGGGGTCGATCGCCGCACCCCCCCAGCCGTAAAGGTGCATGCTCACGTCGAACTGGTCGACCTTCTGGAAGAACTGCGCGCGCGGCATCGAGGTGAGCTTCACCGTGACACCGATCTTCGCGAGCATCCCGGTGAGCGCGGTGCATATGCGCTCGTCGTTCACGTAGCGGTTGTTGGGGCAGAGCAGGCCCAGCTCGAAGCCGTTGGGATAGCCGGCTTCGGCCAGCAGCTTCTTCGCGCGCGCCACGTCGTGGGGTAGCAGCCGAGGCTCGAGGGAGGGATCGCTGCTGCGCGCGGTCGGCACCATGGCGCCGGTCGGCAGCGACATGCCGCGCATCACCTGGCGCTGGATCGCCTCGATGTCGATCGCGTGATAGAAGGCCTGGCGCACGCGCAGGTCCTTCAGCGGATTCTTCCCCTTCACGTTCGAATACTTGAGCTCGTCGCGCTCCTGGTCCATCACCAGGAAGATCACGCGGTTCTCGGGCCCCTCGATCACCTTGAGGGCCTTGTCCGCCTTGAGGCGGCGGATGTCCTGCAGCGGCGGGTCGAGCACCAGGTCCAGCTCTCCGGAGACGAGCGCGGCCATGCGGGTCGCGTCCGACTTGATCGGGCGATACACGATCTCGTCCACGTTGCCTTCGAAGCGCCCGTCGGCGATGCCCCACCAGGCGGGGTTTTTCCTCAGCATCGTCATCACTTCGGCCTCGCGCTTGAGGAGCATGTAGGCGCCGGTGCCGTTGGCGTTGCGCGACGAATACGTCTCCTCGCCTGTCTTGAAATCCTGCGGCTTCAGGGAGCCATGCTTCTCGCACCAGGCCTTGCTCATGATGCGCACGGCGTTGACGTTCTCGAGGAAGACGCCCGCGGGCGAGGCGAGCGTCGTCTCGATCTCGATCGTATGGGAGTCGACCTTGCGGGCCACGCCGAGCGGTGCCGCGAAGACCTTGAAATTGGAGCTCGGCAGTTGCGCGCGCTGGATCGAGAACACCACGTCGTCCGCGGTGAAGGCGGAGCCGTCGTGAAAGGTCACGCCGCGGCGCAGCGTGAAGCGCCACACCCTCGGGCTTGTCGTCTCCCAGGAGGTGGCGAGCGATGGCTTGAGCGACAGGTCCTTGTCGCGCGCGGTGAGGCGCTCGAAGACGTAGTCGTTCACGTTGTTATTGAGGCCCTCGTTCTGCGAATGCGGATCGGCCGAGAGGTAGTCGCCCTGGGAGGACCAGCGCAAGGTCGCGGCCGAGGCGGAGAGAGCGCAGGCGAGAATTGTCGCCCCGGCGAAGGCCGGGGCCCAATTGGATCCCGACCTTCGCCGGGACGACGTCATTTGATCGTGACCCAGGCCACCTCCAGCCAGTTGTCGGGACGGTGAACGACGCTCACGCCGGCCTGAGACACCCAGGGAATGACCTGCAGATGCAGCGGGATGTGCAGCACCTGGTCGTGGTGGAGCTGCATCGCCTTGACGATCATGTCCTGACGCTTCTTCATGTCCATCTCGCCTTCGGCGCCGTCGATCAGCGCGTCGAATTCGGCTATGTGGTAGTTGCCCCAGTTGTACTCGCCCTTGCCCTTGCCGTCGCGGCTGTGCAGCACCGGCCCGAGCGTGAAGATGGCATCGGTGGTGGCGCCGCCCCAGCCGAGCATGTACATGCTGGTGTCGAGCTTCTGCACCTTGGGGAAGAAGTTCGCCTTCGGGATCGCGGCCACCTTCACGTTCACGCCGATCTTCGACCACATCGAGGCGAGTGCGATGCAGATGCGCTCGTCGTTGATGTAGCGGTCATTGGGACAGTCGAGGGTCACCGTGAAGCCGTTGGGATAGCCGGCCTCGGCGAGCAGCTTCTTCGCGGCGGCGATATCGACCGGATAGCGCTTGTCCATCGAGGCCGGGATGCCGGCCTGGGCGGGCGCGGGCAGGTTGATCGCGGTCGGCACCGACAGGCCGCGCATCACGGTCGTCTTGAGCGCGTTCACGTCCACGGCCTGGTACATCGCCAGGCGCACCTTGCGATCCTTGAAGGGGTTCTTCCCCTTCTGGTCGGAGTACAGCAGCTCGTCACGCGCCTGGTCCATGCCGATGAAGATGACGCGGTTCTCGCGACCCTCGTAGACCCTGAGCTTCTTCTCCTGCTTCAGCTTCTCGATGTCCTGGACCGGTGGATCGAGCATGAAGTCGATCTCTCCCGAGAGCAGCGCCGCTTCGCGCGTGCCGGCGTTCTTGATCGGGCGGTACATCACCTCGTCGACGTTGCCGGTGAAGCGGCCGTCCTTGATCCCCCACCAGTCGGGGTTCTTCTTGAGGACGACGCGCACGTCGGGCTCGCGCACCACCAGCATGAAGGGGCCGGTGCCCATCGCGTTCCTCACCGCGTAGGTCTCCTCCTTGTTCTGGAAGTCCTGCGGCTTGGCGACGTTGTTCTTCTCGCTCCAGGCCTTGGACATGATGAAGATGTTGCCACTGCCGACCATGTCGGGAAGCACCGGGTTGGGCACCGGCGTCACCAACTCGACGGTGTAGTCGTCCACCTTGCGCGGCTTGCCGATGGCGTTGCCGTAGACCTTCATGTTGGAAGTCGGCGCCTGCGAGCGCAGCACCGAGAAGACAATGTCCTCCGCGGTGAGCGGCGAGCCGTCGTGGAACTTCACGCCCTGGCGGATCTTGAACACCCAGGTGGTGGGCGAAGTCTGCTTCCACTCGGTGGCGAGGCACGCAATCAGCTTCATGTCCTTGGCGCGCGTGAGCAGCTGCTCGTAGATCTGGCCGTTCAGCTGGTTGGTGAACGACTCGTTCTGCGCGTGCGGATCGTGCGTCGCCACGTCGCCCTGGCTCGACCAGCGCAGGGTCCTGGCATCGGTGAGGGGGGAAGCGGCGGCAATGGCGAGCGCCGCGAAGGCAATGATCCTGCGCATGGAAAGAGCTCCTCGGGAATGATCCGCCGGATGATACTCGCCGCGCTGGCGCTATACTAGAAACGAGCGTTTTCGCCTCGAGAACTTCCTCCGGAGTCTCCCCATGAATGCCATCGTCAAGGACCGCCCGGCGTCCGTCGCGCTGAAGGATCCGCAGCTTTTCCGTGACCGCTGCCTCATCGACGGGCAGTGGGTCGAGGCCGACAGCCGCGCACGCATCAAGGTCGACAACCCCGCCGATGGCTCGCTCGTCGGCACCGTGCCCGATTGCGGCGCCGCCGAAACGCGCCGCGCGGTCGAGGCTGCGGCCGCCGCCTTGCCGGCGTGGCGCGCGCTGGCCGCCAAGGAGCGTTCCGCGATCCTGCGCAAATGGTACGACCTCATGGTCGCCAGCGCCGACGACCTCGCCGCGTTGCTGACCGCCGAGCAGGGCAAGCCGCTCGCCGAGGCCAGGGGCGAGATCGTCTACGGGGCGTCGTTCATCGAATGGTTCGCCGAGGAGGCGAAACGCGTCTACGGCGACGTGATCCCGAGCCCCTCGCCCGACAAGCGCATCGTCGTCATCAAGCAGCCGATCGGCGTGGTGGCGGCGATTACGCCATGGAACTTCCCCAACGCGATGATCACGCGCAAGGCAGGTCCCGCGCTCGCGACCGGCTGCACCATGGTCTTGAAGCCCGCGAGCCAGACGCCGTATTCGGCGCTCGCGCTCGCGGAGCTTGCCACCCGCGCCGGCGTGCCCAAGGGCGTGTTCAACGTGATCACCGGCAACGCACGCGTCATCGGCGCCGAGCTCACGTCGAACGCGACGGTGCGGAAGATCACCTTCACCGGCTCCACCGAGGTCGGCCGTGTGCTGATGCGCCAGAGCGCCGGCCAGATCAAGAAGCTCGGCCTGGAGCTGGGCGGCAACGCGCCCTTCATCGTGTTCGACGACGCGGATCTCGATGCCGCCGCCGCCGGCGCCATCGTCTCCAAGTACCGCAATAACGGCCAGACCTGCGTGTGCGCCAACCGCATCTATGTCCAGGACTCGGTGTACGAGGCTTTCGCGGCGAAGCTCGCCGAGAAGGTACGCACGCTCAAGGTCGGCAAAGGCACCGAGCCCGGCGTCATCCTCGGCCCGCTGATCGACGACAACGCGGTCGCCAAGGTCGAGGAGCACATCTCCGACGCGGTCGCCAAGGGCGCGAAGATCGCCCTCGGCGGCAAGCGCCACGCCCTCGGTGGGCGCTTCTTCGAGGCCACCATCCTCACCGGCGTGACCCGCGACATGAAGGTCGCCGTCGAGGAGACGTTCGGCCCCGTGGCGCCGCTCTTCCGCTTCAAGGACGAAGCCGACGTCATCGCGCAGGCCAACGACACCGAGTTCGGGCTCGCGTCTTATTTCTACTCGCGCGACCTCGCTCGCGTGTGGCGCGTGGCCGAAGCTCTCGAGGCGGGCATCATCGGCGTCAACACCGGCCTCATCTCCACCGAGGTGGCGCCTTTCGGCGGCGTGAAGCAGTCGGGGCTGGGCCGCGAGGGCTCGAGGTACGGCATCGACGACTTCCTCGAGATCAAGTACCTCTGCATGGGCGGGATTCAGTAGCGCTCGAAGGCGATCGTCTCCTGGCCGCAGACGAGGCCCAGGTCCTCCCGCACGCGCAACCCCACGCGATCGGCCATCGAGACGAAGTAGCCGCGCTCGATGTCGATGCGATCTTCGCGCCCCGAGAAGCGCTCGCCGGGCCTGGGCTCCGTATGGATGCTCGCCACCAGCACTGCCCCGCGGGGAAGGCTCCGCGACGATTCCGCGAGGTAGTGGACCGCGTCGGGCTCGAGGAGGTGCGTGAAGAGCGATGCGGCGAACGCCACGTCGATGGTGCCGTCGCCCACCGGAAAGCGGACGTCCGCGGCCTTCTGGGTGCCGCGCGGGTTGTAGTGCGCCGAATAGGCGTCGAAGTGCTCGAAGCGCACCCGCCCCGGTGCGAGGGGAACGAGGTGCAGCCTCGCCCAATCGATCGCGGGCTTGAAGACGTCGAAGCCCACATAGCGGATGTCGGGACGCAGCATGAGGAAGCGCGCGGTGCGCCCGCAGCCGCAGCCGATGTCGAGCGCGGTGGCGCCCGCGTCCAGGAAACGGCTCACGGTCGCGGCCCAGGATTCGCCCACGATGTAGAAATTCTCCAGCGTCGCCGCGCCGATGCTGTCCATCAGGCTCGTGTTGGGCAGCGGCGCCACGTGCTTGAACAGCGGATATTTCGGGTGCGTGTCGAGGCTCACGCCCGCGGGATCGTGGACCTCCATCTGCGGTTCGGTGCTCAAGGCTTTTCCTTTGGGTCGACGGCGCTATTGTGGCATTTCGCCGCCCTATAATCGGCCTCAGGAGGACTTCCCCCATGCCCACGATCCGCGCGCGTCATCAGGCAACCACGCTCGCCTTGCTGCTCGCCATCGCCCTTCCGGCCGCGGCGCAGCTTCGCCCTTCGCAGCCCGAGCCGCCGAGCGGCTGGACGCCCAAGCCGCTCGCCATCGCGAAGAAATACATGGTCGCGGCGGCGCATCCGTTGGCGGTTGGCGCGGGCCTCGCCATGCTCGAGCGCGGCGGCACCGCGGTGGACGCGATGATCGCGACGCAACTGATACTGAACCAGGTCGAGCCCAGTTCGTCGGGCATCGGCGGCGGCGCGTACTTCGTCTACTACGACGCGAAAGCGAAGAAGGTCGTCGCGATCGACGGGCGCGAGACGGCGCCTTCGGGTGCGACGCCCACCCTGCTGGTGGGCGCCGACGGCAAGGCACTCGCTTTCCAGGCGGCGCGCGTCGGCGGCCGCGCGGTGGGCGTCCCCGGCACCGCGAAACTTCTTGAGGTGGCACATTCGCGCTACGGAAAGCTGCCCTGGAAGACGCTCTTCGAGCCCGCCATCCGCATCGCCGAGGAGGGATTCGCGATCTCGCCGCGCGTCGTGAAGCTGATGGGCGACGACAAGGGCCTCGCGGAAGATGCCGCGGTGAAGGCGCTTTACTTCAATGCCGACGGCACGCCCAAGCCGGCGGGCACCGTCATTCGCAATCCGGCATTTGCCGCGACCCTCAAGGCGCTGGCGGCCGAAGGCGCGGACGCCTTGTATACGGGCGACATCGCGCGCGACCTGGTGGCGACGGTGCGCGGCCACCGCAATCCCGGCTCGATGACGCTCGAGGACCTTGCGGCCTATCGCGTGCGCGACGTGGAGGCGCTCTGCGGCGAGTACCGCCAGAAGTGGAAGCTCTGCGGCATGCCGCCTTCGTCTTCGGGCGGTATCGCCGTGCTGCAGATTCTGGGGTTCCTCGAGCGCTTCGACATGGCGAAGGTGCGTCCCGGCTCGGCGGAAGCCGTGCATCTCATCTCGGAGGCGGGACGGCTCGCCTTCGCCGACCGCGCGAAGTACGTGGGCGACGATCGCTTTGTTGACGTTCCGGTGCAGGGGCTGGTCGAGAAGGGTTACGTCGCCAGCCGCGGCGCGCTCATCCGCCCCGAGAAATCGATGGGTGTGGCGCGTGCCGGGGTGCCCGAGGGCGTGAAGACCGCCTACGCCGACGACCCGCACGAAGAGACCGTGGGCACGTCGCACATCGCGATCGTCGATGCGGAAGGCAACGCGCTCTCGATGACGACCACGATCGAGGCCAACAATGGCAGCCGCGTGATGGTGCGCGGCTTCCTGCTGAACAACGAGCTCACCGATTTCAACTTCGTGCCGGTGGACGCGGGCGGGCTGACCGCCAACAGCGTGGCCCCCGGCAAGCGGCCGCGCAGCTCCATGGCGCCTTTCCTGGTGTTCGACCGCGCGGGTGCCTTCGAAATGGCGGCCGGCAGCCCCGGCGGCAGCCTCATCATCAATTACGTCGCCAAGGTGCTGGTAGGGACCCTCGACTGGAATCTCGACGTGCAGAAGGCCATCGACCTGCCGAACTTCGGCAGCCGCAACGGTCCCACGGAGATCGAGAAGGGAACGCCGCTCGAAGAGGTGCAGGCGGCGCTGAAGGCGATGGGGCATGATGTGCGCGCGATCGACATGACGAGCGGGCTGCACGCGATCCGCCGCGTGCGTGGCGGTTTGGAAGGCGGCGCGGATCCCCGCCGCGAAGGCGTGGCCAAGGGCCGCTGAACATTCAACGAGCAAGGAGAGCCTTGGTGAGACAAGCATTGATCCTGGCAACGATCGCGGCGCTGGCCGCGGCATGCGTAGCCGCGCCATCCGCGCCCCCGCCGGCCCCGCCGGCCGCATCGCCCGTCGCCATCGCGCCCGCGAATTGCACGCCTGCGCCCTCGGAGCTGGTGATCGAGGACCTCGCGCCGGGCGAGGGCCCGTCGCTCGGCTACAAGTCCGCCGCGAACATGTGGTACTCGGGCTGGCTCTACGATGGCTGCAAGCCTGACTTCAAGGGCAAGCCCTTCGACAGCAACATCGGCAAAATGCCGCTGCCGCTGATGGTCGGCGTGGGACGTGTGATCCTGGGCTGGGACGAGGGTCTCGTCGGCATGAAGGCGAAGGGCAAGCGCCTGCTGATCATCCCGCCCAACAAGGCCTACGGACCGCGCGAGGTGCCCGGCGGCGCGATCCCGCCCAACTCGACGCTGGTCTTCGAGGTCGAGGTGATGAACATCGTGGCCCAGCCGGCGCAATAGCGATGAAGCTCACCAGCTCGAGCTTCGACGACAACGGCGCGATCCCGGCGCAATACGCCTTCTGCGCGCAAGACCCCAGGACACACGCGACGCTTTCCGATAACCAGAATCCGCAGCTTTCGTGGATCGAGGTGCCGATGGGCACGAAGTCCTTCGCCATCGTCTGCCACGATCCCGACGTGCCGAGCAAGGGCGAGGACGTCAACCAGGAAGGCCGCGTGGTGCCGAAGAGCCTGCCGCGAGTGGACTTCTTCCACTGGGTGCTGGTGGACCTGCCGGCCGCGGTGGTTGGCGTGAACGTGGGCGAGCTCTCCTCGAGCGTCACGCCGCGCGGCAAGCCCGGACCAGGGGCCCCGCATGGCGCGCGCCAGGGGATCAACGACTACACCGGCTGGTTCGCAGCCGACAAGGACATGGCGGGCGACTATTACGGCTACGACGGGCCTTGCCCGCCGTGGAATGACGAGATCCCCCACCGCTACGTGTTCACGGTCTACGCGCTGGACGTGGAGCGCCTGCCGCTCGAGGGGCGCTTCGGCGGCAACGAGGTGCGCATGGCCGTAGAGGGCCACGTGCTCGCGCAGGCCTCGATCACCGGGCGCTACGCGCTGAACCCGGCGGTGAAGATCTAGGGCGCCGCTTGGCTTCGCGGCGGCAGTTCATCGCCGGGGCGGCCGCGCTGCTCGCTTCCGGGGCGAGGGCGGCGGAAGACGAGGCGCTGTGGCGGCGGCTCCGCGCAAGCGGCCTCGTGATCCTGATGCGCCATGCGTCGACCGAGCCCGGGCTGGGCGATCCGCCGGGCTTTCGCCTCGGCGAGTGCGCCACGCAACGCAACCTTTCTTCGCAGGGCGTGCAGGAGGCCCGCCGCGTCGGCGCGCGCCTCGCCGCCGAACGGGTGCCCGTCGGGCGCGTGTACACGAGCCCGTGGTGCCGCTGCCGCGATACCGCGATGGCCGCGTTCGGCCGCGCGGAGGACTGGTCGCCGCTCTCCTCGATCTTCGATTTCCCCGATCGTGAGGCGGACTACAGCGAGCGGGTGCGCAAGCGGATCGGCGGCTATGGGCTGCGCCATCCCGGGGGCAACGTCGTGATGGTGACCCACAACGTGAACATCGCGGCGCTCACCAGGCATTCCGTCGCGCCCGCGGAGATGGTCATCGTGCGGCCCGACGGGTGCTGCAATCTGCGCAGCATGGAGCGGCTGAAAATCTAGCGGCGAGGCGAGCTGGCCGTCCTCGATGCGGGCTCTGTGCTCCGCTTTCGGGAGCGTGGAGCGCGGCCGCTCCCTTTCCGGGTCAGAGACGGGTCAGAGATAGGCGATCAGCCGACCGCAGGCGATGATCGAAAGCCAGATGAGGAGCGAGGCCGCGGCCGAGGCCTTGGCGCCGAGCGGTGCCGGGGCGAGCGTGTCCCACTTGCCGACGGTCTGGAAGGGACCGGTGAGGAAGATCGCCGCGTTGAAGGCGGCGGCGACGAGGAGCGCCATCTTGACCTGGAAGGCGCGATTGCCGATGAGCTCGCTCGCGTGGGCCGAGAACATCATGAGACCCGACGGAACCACGATCAGCAGCGCCACGAGGCTCCACGTAAGCAGGTGTTTCGCCAGCGCGCGGACGGAGATCGCCGGCGAGAGGCCGAGGATACGCAGGTCGAACATCACCACGGCGCCAACCAGGATCACGAAGCCCGCGATGTGGGCGATCTCGACCGACGCAAAGAGGAACACGTCCTCGCGCATCGCCCGCGCGAAGGACAGCATCTCGATGGGGTTGGATTCGTCGCCCGCCCGTTTTCGGGTGACGATCGGGACGGCTGCCAGCAGCCACGGAATCATGAATGTCCCGAGAGGGTTGGAACGAGGGTCATCATCGGCGCGTCATTCGTCGTCGGACTGCCGCAGCCACGCTTCGTAGTCGCGGCGCGTCTTCTTGGTGGGGCGACCCTTGAAGCGCGGCTGCGGCATCGCCTTCATCTCGGCGGCGAGCACCGTGCGGCGCGCGCGGCTCTCCCCGGTCTCCTCGTAGAGCTGCGCTGCCGCCGCGGCCGGCCCGCGCTTGTCCGAGAGCGCCCTGACCACCACCACGTGCTCGAAGGGCGGGCGGCGGATCGCGAGCAAATCGCCCACCTTCACGTCCTTCGCGGGCTTCGCGTGCTCGCGGTTGAGCCACACGCGTCCCCCGGCCACCGCCTCGACCGCCAGCGTGCGCGTCTTGAAGAAGCGCGCGGCCCAGAGCCACTTGTCGAGGCGCACCGGGGACGTACCCTTATTTCGCCCGCTGAGATGAGGGTCCGTCCCCGGTCTTGAGCTTCACTTGCTCGAGGTAGATGGGGAGCGAGGTGCCGGCGATGATGGCCGTATCACCCTTGCGGACGACGACGATGGGGGTCATGGGTGGACTGCTGGTGTGAGGCAGGGGCGGATTCTACCGGCGCAGCCTGGCGAGGAATTCGCGCCGCTCGTCTTCCGAGTCGATGTGGGCGGCGAGCTGGACGTAGAGTTCCTTGAGGTTGCCGGATTTCCCCGCCGCCTCCTTGATGAGGATGCGCGCGAGCGGGCCCACGTAGCTGGCGAGGCTCTTTTCGGCAGCTTCCAGCACCTCCGGCGTGAACGCCGAGCGGGTGGCGCCGGTTGCCGCCCGGGCTGTTCCCGTGGCGCCGGTGGCCGGCGCAGCCTCGCCGGGCCGCAGCGTCTTCATCTTCTTCAGGAACTCCGACTGCTCCTCGCCTTCGGGGATGTTGTCGGCCAGGAGCCTGAGGAATTCCTCGATGCTGCCCGCCTCGCGCCGGGTCTGCTTCACGATGTGGCTCGCCATCGGACCCATGTAGCGCGAGAGCGAGCGCTCGACCTCGGCCAAGGCCTCCGGTGAAATCGCGAGCTCCGCATTGCGAGCCGCCGCGTTGCGCGTGGCCTCGACCTTGATCGCGTCGGCGTGCGAAAGGGTCTGGTCGGGGCCCGGCATGCGGCGCGCGGCGGTCGCGCTCACGGCCTTGCCCTGGAGCGCCAGCAACAGCCCATTCAGGAACTCGCGCGCGCTCTGGAAGCGGTCGTCGGGCTTCTTGGCGAGCGCGCGCGCGATCACGCCGTCGAACCCCGCCGGGATCGAGGGATCGATGCTCGTGGGGGGCGCCACCTCGCCCTGCAGCACCCTGTGCATCACCGCCGCCGGTGTCTCGGCAAGGAACGGGCTTTTGCCGGTGAGGAGCTCGTAGAGGATCACGCCCGAGGACCAGAGGTCGGCGCGGCCGTCCGCCGGCACGCCCATCAGCTGCTCCGGCGCCATGTGCGTGGGCGTGCCGACCACGGTGCCCACCTGGGTGAGGTTGGAAGTCGCCAGGCGCGCGATGCCGAAGTCCATGATCTTCACCTTCGGGCCGGGAAGGATCATGAGGTTGGCGGGCTTGATGTCGCGGTGCACGACCCCCTGCTTGTGCGAGTAGTCGAGTGCGGCGAGGAGCTGCTTCATGATCTCGAAGACCTCGATCGTCTCGAAGCGCTTGCCCGAGGAGAGCGCGCGCTTGAGCTCGTCGCCCTCCACGTACTCCATGACGATGAAGGCCATCTCGCCGTGGTGGCCGTACTCGT
The DNA here is from genome assembly GCA_039929025.1 of Usitatibacter sp. Classification (GTDB taxonomy): domain Bacteria; phylum Pseudomonadota; class Gammaproteobacteria; order Burkholderiales; family Usitatibacteraceae; genus Usitatibacter. Next base: position 15,734 of record JBDSRZ010000230.1, read on the forward strand.
AGACCCCGACGATGCCGGGATGCATGAGGCGCCCGCCGGCCTGGGCCTCGCGCTTGAAGCGCGCGACCGCCTCTTCCATCTCGGTGGCGTCCAGGTACTCGCCGAGGATGGTCTTGATCGCCACCTTGCGCTCGATCACCGGGTCGAAGCCCTCGTACACCATGCCCATCGCCCCCTTGCCGAGGGGACGGGTCACCTTGTACTTGCCGATCGTCTGCGGATGTTCGGCCACGCGGTACCGCCTTTCAGCGCTCGATCAGCTTGAGCGCCTTCGCGAGGCTCCTGCGCATGCGGTTGAACGAGGTGCCGAGGCGGCCGATCTCGTCCTTGCCGCCGCCGCCGAACTCGGGGACGTTGAAGTCGCCGGTGGAGATCTTGTCCGCGGCCGCCGACATCGTGGTGATCGGCTTGAGGATCATGAGCGAGAGCATCACGTTCAGCACCAGGAAAGTGACCACGAAGATCGCCGCGAGCGATCCCATGAAGACCTTGAACGCGTCCTCGGCGTTCTTGATCGGAAGCGCCATAGGCACCGACACCATCTGCGCGCCGATGATCTCCTGGTGCTTCCAGCCGAAGCCATTGTTCTCGCCGTAGAGCTTGATCATCGAGGCCGGCGCGGCCGAAGGGACGCTGTGGCACGCGAGGCAGGCCGGGTCCTTGATCTGGATCGGGCGCGCGATGTAGAGCATCGGGCCCGTGGGCGTCATGCGCTCGCCGCTGAATTCCTTGAGGGACGCCTGGTTGCGGAAGGCGTTCACCACGTCGGTCTCCCATTCCACCGCGCGGTTGCGGGGATTGGTGGGGTTGAGCGTCGCTTCCTTGTAGGTGTAGTCGGGGTACTTCTTGCGCAGCGTGTTGAAGGTCTCGGCGGCCGCGTAGGCGGGCACGCTCTGCGGCAGGAAGGTTTCGGCGAGCTGGGCCTCGAGGTGCGGCTTCACCTGCGAGACCGTGTAGCCGCGGATGGAAAGCGCCGCCTCCATCATCAGCCCGGCGCTGCGCAGGACCTCCTGCTTGGCGTTGTTCTGCAGCAGCTGGTAGGACACCCAAGCCGAAACCGCCATGCCGGCGGCGAACACCAGCGCCAGCACGATGTTGAATTTGAGGCGCAGACCCATTTTTTTCTCCCTTGTCGGAAGCGCCGCGAGGAGGCCTCCTCCGGCACAATCCGCATACGCGCAATACTACCTCCCGGATTCGGTCTCGATGAACCTCGTTTCATGGCTGGAAAGGGCCGCCCGCGCCGACCCCGCCGCCGTCGCCATCTACCGCGGCGAGCGCTCGTGGGCCGATTACGGCACGCTCGCCTCGCGGGTGGCGAGGCTCGCCGGCGGGCTTCGCGCCAGGGCGGGGCTGCTACCCGGAGACCGCATCGCGATTTCGATGGAAAACTGCCCGGAGTACCTCGAGATCCTCTACGCGGCGTGGTGGGCGGGCCTTGCCGCGGTGCCGATCAACGCAAAGCTGCATGCGAAGGAGAAGGCTTACATCGTCGAGGACGCCGATGCGCGCCTGTCCATCGAGGCGCCCGAGACTTTCACGTCGCTTCGCGCGAGCGAGGCCATTGCGCCCCACGAGTCCGCGCCCGGCGACATGGCGTGGGTCTTCTACACCAGCGGCACCACCGGCCGGCCGAAGGGCGCGATGCTCTCGCACCGCAACCTCGCGCAGATGACGTACAGCTACTTCGTGGACGTCGATGCGGTGCTGCCATCCGGGAGGCTGCTGCACGCGGCGCCGTTGTCGCACGGCTCGGGCCTCTACAACTTCACCCACCTGGCGAAGGGCGCGGCGCAGGTCGTCCCTGAGAGCGGCGGCTTCGATGCGGCCGAAGTGCTGCACCTGCTGCAGAAGCAAACCGACGTGTCGTTCTTCGCCGCCCCGACCATCGTGAAGCGGCTGTCCGATGCGGCGCTTGCCTCGGGCGCCCTATTGCCGGGATTGCAGACCATCGTCTACGGCGGCGGGCCGATGTACCGCGCGGATCTCGACCGCGCCCACGAGGCCTTCGGACATCGCCTGGCCCAGATCTACGGGCAGGGCGAGAGCCCGATGACGATCACGGCGCTGTCGAAGCACCATCACGCGGATACGGCGCACCGGCGCCACCGCGAGCGCCTCGCATCGGTCGGATTGCCGCACAGCGCGGTGCGCGTGTCGATCCGGTCCGAGGACGGCGCCCAGGTAGAGCCGGGCCAGGTGGGCGAGGTGTGCGTCCGCGGCGACGTCGTGATGTCGGGTTACTGGGGCAACGAGGAGGCTTCGCGAGGCGCGCTGCGCGGCGGCTGGCTCTGGACCGGGGACCTGGGATCGCTCGACGACGACGGCTTCCTCACGCTCAAGGACCGCAGCAAGGACCTGATCGTGAGCGGCGGCTCGAACATCTATCCACGCGAGGTGGAAGAGGTGCTCCTGCTGCACCCGGCGGTGGCGCAGGCGAGCGTGGTCGGCCGGCCCGATCCGGAGTGGGGCGAGGCGGTCGTGGCCTTCATCGTGGCGCGCGGGACGCCGCCTTCCCGGGAAGCGCTCGATGCGCTCTGCATCGAGCACATCGCGCGCTTCAAGCGGCCGAGGGAGTACCGCTTCGTGGATGACCTGCCGAAGAACAACTACGGCAAGGTGGTCAAGACCGAATTGCGCCAGGCCGTCGGCGCGCCGGCCAAGACCGAATTACGATAGCCCCATGGCGCTCTTTCCCGGCTTTACGTCACGCCTCGTTGCCCTCGACGGGATCGATATCCACGCGGCCATCGGGCCGAAGCGCGCGGGCCCGGCGGTGCTCCTTTTGCACGGCTATCCGCAGACCCATGCGATCTGGCACCGGGTCGCCCCGCGGCTGGCGGCGCGCTACAACGTCGTCGCCTCGGACCTGCGCGGCTACGGCGATTCCGGCAAGCCCGCGACCACGGCCGACCACGCGCCGTACTCCAAGCGCGTGATGGCGAAGGACCAGGTCGACCTGATGCGCGCCCTGGGGCACGACCGCTTCATGCTGGTGGGCCATGATCGCGGCGGGCGCGTCGCACACCGGCTCGCAGTCGACCATCCTCAGGCGGTGAGGAAGGTGGCTGTCCTCGACATCGCGCCGACACTCGCGATGTACGAGCAGACCACGGACGCCTTCGCTCGCGCCTACTGGCACTGGTTCTTCCTCATCCTTCCCGCGCACGGACCGGAGCGAATGATCGGGGCGGACGCGAAGGCTTACCTGCGCGAGAAGATGGGCGAGAGTCGGGCGCGCGGAGTCTTCGCCGCGCAGGCGTGGGCCGAGTACGAACGCTGCTTCACTCCGGGCGCCATCCACGCGAGCTGCGAAGACTATCGGGCGGCGGCCACCATCGACCTCGAGCACGATCGCGCCGACTGCGACGCGGGGCGCAAAGTGCGCGCGCCCCTCCTCGCGCTCTGGGGAGCGATGGGCGTCGTGGAGCATTGCTTCAGCCCGCTCGACGAGTGGCGGCGCGTGGCCGATGATGTGCGCGGCCGCGCGTTGCCGGCGGCGCATTATCTTCCCGAGGAAGTGCCGGATCTGCTGACAGAGGAACTGGAGAAATTCTTTGGCGAATAGGAAACTGGGGACGGACCCCAAACCAGGCAAAAGCGTAAACCGCGGTCCGTCCCCAGCGGCAACGGGCGATAGAAGCGGCCTGCCACGCCATCGCATCGCGATGGTGGCAGGCGACGGCATCGGCATGGAGGTGGTCCCCGAAGGCCAGCGGGTGCTGGAGGCGGCGGGCCGCAAGTTCGGCTTCACGCTCGCGTGGGACGAGAAGCCCTGGAGTTGCGAGTACTACAAGAAGCATGGCGAGATGATGCCCAGGGACGGCCTCGCCTCGATCCGCAACCACGACGCGATTTTCCTCGGCGCGGTCGGATTTCCCGGCGTGCCCGATCACGTGTCGCTCTGGGGGCTGCTGATCCCCATCCGGCGCGAGTTCCAACTCTATGTGAACCTGCGTCCCGTGCGCCTCATGCCCGGCGTGCCCTCGCCGCTGGCGAACCGCAAGACCGGCGACATCGATTTCTGGGTGGTGCGCGAGAACAACGAGGGCGAGTACTCGGCGATGGGCGGCATCATGTACGCCGGCACCGACCGCGAATTCGCGACTCAGCTTTCGGTCTTCTCGAGGAAGGGCACGGATCGCATCATGCGGTTCGCCTTCGAGCTCGCCAAGACGCGCAAGAAGAGGCACGTGACGTCCGCCACCAAGTCGAACGGGATCTCGATCACCATGCCGTACTGGGACGAGCGCTTCAAGGCGATCTCGGCCGAGTATCCCGGCATCAAGACTTCGCAGTACCACATCGATATCCTCACCGCGCACTTCGTGCAGCACCCGGACTGGTTCGACGTGGTGGTCGGCTCGAACCTCTTCGGCGACATCCTCTCGGACCTCGGGCCCGCATGCACCGGGACCATCGGGATCGCGCCGTCGGCGAACCTGAATCCGGAGCGCGAGTTCCCGTCGTGCTTCGAGCCGGTGCACGGCAGCGCCCCCGACATATATGGCAAGAAGATCGCCAATCCCATCGGGCAGATCTGGTCCGGCGCGATGATGCTCGAGCACCTCGGCCACAAGGACGCGGGTGACGCGATCGTGCGCGCGATCGAGACGGTGCTGAAGGAAGGGCCGCGCACTCGCGACATGGGCGGCAAGGCGAAGACGATGGATGTCGGCAAGGCGATCGCGGAGGCGCTGTAGGCTGCCGTTCATGTTTGGTGCTGCGGCGCAACATGGAAGATCGCGTTGGTTCCCTGACATAATCGGCGCTCACGGCTTCCATCAGATCGAGAGAATCGACATGAAAATCGGCCACGCGAAGGACTTCTGGGGCGGAGTGCTGTTCGCCGTCATCGGCGCCTTCTTCGCGCTCATCGCCAAGGGCCTGAAGCTCGGCGACACGGTGCTGCTGCCCGGCTATTCGATGGGCACGCCAGCGCGCATGGGCCCCGCATTCTTTCCCTTTTGGCTGGGAATGATCCTGCTGGTGCTGGGCCTGATCATCGCGGTGACGGGATTTCGCAACAAGGAGCCCGGGCCCGACGCGGGGTTTCCCAAGTACCACTGGGGACCCATCCTCTGGGTGCTCGGCGCCGTCGTCCTCTTCGGCGTGATCCTCAAGCCGGTTGGCATGCTGATCGCCGGCCTGCTGCTGGTGGTGATCGCGGGCGTCGGCGATCCCGAGGGCTTCAGGCCCAAGTCGAGCATCATCCTCGGCATCTGCCTCACCGTCTTCTGCGCGTTGGTCTTCGTCTGGGGATTGAAGTTGCCGATCCCGCTGTGTCCCGATATCGAATCGCTCCAGAGCGCAATCGGCTTCTGCCGAGGCTGAGGAAAGACCATGGAAATACTGAACAACCTCATGATGGGCTTCGGCGTCGCGCTCACCCTGAGCAACATCGGGTACTGCTTCATCGGCGTGCTGCTGGGCACCTTGATTGGCGTGTTGCCGGGAATCGGACCGATCGCCACCATCTCGATGCTGTTGCCGGCCACCTTCGTGCTGCCGCCGGTCTCCGCGCTCATCATGCTCGCGGGCATCTACTACGGCGCGCAATACGGCGGCTCGACCACGGCGATCCTGGTGAACCTGCCCGGCGAGGTGTCCTCGGTGGTCACCTGCCTGGACGGCTACCAGATGGCGCGCCAGGGCATGGCCGGCAAGGCGCTCGGGATCGCGGCGCTCGGCTCGTTCTTCGCCGGCAGCGTTGCGACGGTGCTGATTGCCGGCTTCGCCCCGCCGCTCGCGGAGCTCGCCCTGAAGTTCGGCCCGGCCGACTACTTCGCGCTGATGGTGCTCGGGCTCATCGCCGCGGTGGTGCTGGCGCACGGCTCGGTCATCAAGGCGATCGCCATGATCATCCTGGGGCTCCTCGTCGGGCTCATCGGCACCGACGTGAATTCCGGTGTCGCGCGCTACAGCTTCGGCCTGCCGGAGCTGATCGACGGCGTGGGCATCGGCACCATCGCCATGGGCACCTTCGGGTTCTCGGAGATCATCCGCAACCTCGAGCACGGCGAGAAGCGGGAGGTGTTCACCAAGAGCATCACCGGCCTGTTGCCCAACTGGAGCGACATAAAACGCTGCGCATGGCCGACCATCCGCGGCACCGCCATCGGCTCGGCGCTCGGCATCCTTCCGGGCGGCGGTCCGGTTCTTGGATCCTTCTCGGCCTATACGCTGGAAAAGAAGATGTCGAAGACGCCGGAGAAATTCGGCACCGGCATGATGGAAGGGGTTGCGGCCCCGGAATCGGCCAACAACGCGGCGGCGCAGACCTCGTTCATTCCGTTACTCACGCTCGGCATCCCGTCGAATCCGGTGATGGCCCTGATGATCGGCGCCATGATCATCCACGGCATCCAGCCCGGCCCGCAGATCATGACGGCGAAGCCCGAGCTCTTCTGGGGAATGATCGCCAGCATGTGGGTGGGCAACTTCCTGCTGGTGGTGCTGAACCTGCCGCTGATCGGCATGTGGGTGAAGCTCCTCACGGTGCAGTACCGCTACCTCTATCCGACGATCCTCATCTTCTGCTGCATCGGCGTTTATTCGATCAGTAACGCGCCCATGGACGTGCTGCTGGCGGCGCTCTTCGGCTTCATCGGCTACACCTTCATCAAGCTCGAGGTCGAGCCCGCGCCGCTGCTGCTGGGATTCGTGCTGGGTCCGATGATGGAGGAGAACCTCCGGCGTGCGCTCCTCCTGTCGCGCGGGGATCCGGTCGTGTTCGTCACGCGCCCGATCAGCCTTACGCTGCTGATCATCTCCGGCATTCTCATCGGTGTCATGCTGTTGCCGTCGATCTCGAAGAAGCGCGAAGAGGCCTTCCAGGAGTAGCTACTCCAGGAGCTGCACCAGCCCGGCGAGGTCTCGAACCGTCTCGTCGGGCCGCACCCCCAGGCGGTCCACGGGTGCGCCGGCCCGATTCACCCAGAAGGCCCGGAAACCGTACGACTTCGCGCCGGCCGCGTCCCAGCAATTCGAGGAGACGAAGCCCATCATGGTGCGCGGCAGGCCCAGCTTGTCCTCGACCAGCGCGTAGACCTTGGGCGACGGCTTGAAGGTCCGCGCCGGGTGCACGCTCAGCACGCCGCCGCGGAATCGCCCGCGCAGCCCGTTGTGGGCGACCACGGCGTCGAGCATCTCCGGGTGTCCGTTGGAAAGGATCGCCAGCGCCCGCCGCGCGGCGAGCGCCTCGAGGGCGACGGGCACCTCCGGAAACATCGCCAGGCGGCGGTATTCGTCCAGGAGCGCGCGGCGCTGCGAATCCTCCGCCTCGAGGCCGAGCGACTCGAGGCTCCAGTCCAGCGACGCGGCAGTCACGCGGCTGAAGTCCTCGTACTTGCCCATCATGCCGCGCAGCCACGTGTACTCGAGCTGCTTCGACCGCCATGCCGCCGAAAGCGCCGACCCCTTGCCTGGAAAGATCGACTCCGCGACGCGAGTGACCGAGTGAACGTCGAACAGCGTTCCGTAGGCGTCGAACACCAGCGCAGATATTTGCCTTGGCATGATCCCCTCTTTGCCGATGCTACCATTGCCACTTTCTGCGTTCCCCCGGTCCCACGCGCATGCTTCGCCGCTCGCCGCCTGCTCCCCGCTCGCCCTCGCCATCCCCGTTGCGCCCGCCAACGTGAGGCCGCAGTAGCCATGTTCCACTGGGGATTTCCGTATCGCTCGCAGCGCATGCCGGTGCTGGCGAAGAACATTGTCGCGACGTCGCAGCCGCTCGCCGCGCAGGCCGGGCTCGCGATGCTCGCCAAGGGCGGCAATGCCGTGGACGCCGGGCTCGCCGCGGCGATCACGCTCACCGTAGTCGAGCCCACCTCCAACGGTATCGGCTCCGACGCCTATGCGATCCTTTGGGACGGCCAGCGGCTGGTGGGCCTCAACGCTTCAGGCCGTTCGCCGGCCGGGTGGACGCCCGAGCGCTTCGCCGGACGCAGCGCCATGCCGACGCTGGGCTGGGATTCGGTGACGGTGCCCGGCTGCGTTTCCGCCTGGGTCACGCTTTCCAAGCGCTACGGCAAGCTTCCCTTCGAGCAGCTCTTCGATTTCGCGATCCGCTATGCGCGCGAAAGCTTCATGGTGTCGCCGATCACGGCGGTGAGCTGGGCGAACCAGGCCGCGAACCTGAAGCAGTTCTCGGAGTACTGCTGGACCTTCATGCCCAAGGATCGTGCGCCGCATCCGGGCGAGCGCTTCTACTGCCCGCAACAGGCCGAGACGCTCGAAGAGATCGCCGTCACCAAGGGGGAGAGCTTCTACCACGGTCCGCTCGCCGAGCGCATCGCGCTCGCCAGCCGCGCCGACGAGGGCGCGATGACCGAGGAGGACCTCGCCGCGCACAAGTGCGACTGGGTCGATCCGATCTCGGTGGAGTACCGCGGCTACGAGCTGCACGAGATCCCGCCCAATGGGCAGGGGATCGCGGCGCTGGTCGCGCTCGGAATCCTGCGCAACTTCGATCTCGCCTCGCACCCCGTCGATTCCGCCGATAGCCTGCACTTGCAGATCGAGGCGATGAAGCTCGCTTTCGCCGACGTGTGGGCGAACGTATCCGACCCGGCGACGATGCGCGTCACCCCCGAAGAGATGCTCGATGCGAATTATCTCGCCGGGCGCGGGCGCATGATCGACATGAAGCGCACCCAGGAGCACACGGCGGGGATTCCGAACGGCGGCGGGACGGTCTACCTCACCACCGCGGACGAGAAGGGGATGATGCTTTCCTTCATCCAGTCCAACTACATGGGCTTCGGCTCGGGGATCGTGGTCCCGGGCACCGGCATCAGCCTGCAGAATCGCGGCGCCGGGTTCTCGCTGCAACGCGGCCATCCGAACGAGGTGGGCCCGCGCAAGCGCCCCTTCCAGACGATCATCCCGGGCTTCCTCACCCGCGGCGGCGAGCCGGTCATGAGCTTCGGCGTCATGGGCGGCAACATGCAGCCCCAGGGGCACCTGCAAATGGTGACCCGCCTCGTGGACTACCAGCAGAATCCGCAGGCGTGCAGCGACGCGCCGCGCTGGATCGTGAACCCCGACTTCAGTGTGAGTCTGGAGGACGACGTGCGCGCTTCGGTAAAGGAAGAGCTCGCCAGGCGCGGGCATCGCATCGTGCCGAACGACCGTCCGATGTTCGGCTTTGGCGGCGCGCAGCTGATCCACCGCTTCGAGGACGGGTACTGCGCCGGCTCCGATCACCGCAAGGACGGCTGCGCGCTCGGGTTCTAGAAATTGGGCCCCGCCTACGCGGGGGGCGACAGATCAATCGCCTTCGTGCGGCACGGGGTCCACCGGCACCGCGAGATCGGGCCGTGCAATCCTCGCCGAGACCTTGCGGCCGAGCGTGTCGAAGTAGGTGTAGAGCACTGGCACCACGACGAGCGTCAACGCCGTCGAGGTGATGATGCCGCCGATCACCGCGTGCGCCATGGGCGACTGCTGCTCGGAGCCGGCGCCGAGCGCGAGCGCCAGCGGCAGCATGCCGAAGATCATCGCCATCGTCGTCATGAGGATCGGCCGCAGGCGCACCTGGCCCGCGTCGAGGATCGCCTGGTAGCGGTCCTTGCCTTCGTGGATTCCCTGGTTGGTGAAGTCGACCAGGAGGATCGCGTTCTTGGTCACCAGGCCCATCAGCATGATGAAGCCGATCACCGAGAAGATGTTGAGCGTCGTCCCGAACGCCATCAGCGCGAGGAAGACGCCGATCAGCGACAGCGGCAGCGACGCCATGATCGCGAGCGGCTGCAGGTAGCTGCCGAACTGCGAAGCGAGCACCAGGTAGATGAATATGACGGCGATGCCGAGCGCGATCATCGCGTATTTGCCCGACTCGTTCATCATCTCCTGGTCCCCGCCCTGGTGGAAGCTGTATCCCGGCGGCAGCTGCGTGGCCTTGAGGATCCTGTCTACCTCGCCGCCCACATCGCCGAGCGTCGCGTTCTTTGCGAGCCCGCCCCAGACCTGGATCTGGCGCTGGAGGTTGCGCCGGTCGATCTGGCGCTCGGACAGCGCCGGCTTGAAGTCGGCGAGCTGACGCAGCGGCACCATGCGCGGCGTCGCATCCGCGTTGAACGAGTAGCTCGCCACGTAGATCTTGTCGAGGTCGGCGATGCCGGTGCGCTCGTCGCGCGGCAGGCGCACCAGGATCTGATGGCTCTCGCCGTCGGGGCCTTCCCACTGGCCGGCCTGCTCACCGCCGATGAGCGCGCGGGTGGTGGCGGCGATCTGCGCCATGGACACGCCCATGTCGCTCGCAAGCTCGCGGTTCACGACCACGTCGAGTGCGGGGCTCGTGGGCTTGTAGCTGCTCTCCACGTCGACCGTGCCCTTGACCGCCTTGATCTTCGCGATCACGCCCCGGGAGATGCGGTCGAGCTCGGCGATGTCGGGGCCCTGCACGAAGACGCGGATCGGGCGGTTCCAGCCGATGTTCACCTCGAGGCCCGCCACCCCTTTGAGCCGTTCGCGCATCGCGTCGTCGATCTCCTTCTGCGAGCGCTTGCGCTCGTTGCGCGGCTTGAGCTTGACTTCGAACCAGGCGGAGTTCTTCCACACGCTCTTGGAGACGCGCTCGATGTCGGGGAATTCGCGCAGCACCGCCTCCACCTGCTCGGCCTTGGAGACGGTGTAGGGAAGCGACGAGCCCACCGGCGTCTGGATGCGAAGGCTCGACCAGCCTTCATCGACGCGCGGCACGAACTCGCTCTTCACCGCCCCCGCCGCCAGCAGGCCGAAGGCCGCGAGCAGCGTGAAGAACGCCATCCACAGCACGATCCCCCGGTTGCGGATCGTCGCGCGGCGCACGCGCCGCTCCGCGAACGACCATGTCGGGATCCAGAGCTTGCGGTAGGCGGGATCGAAAGCCCAGCGAAGGATGGTGTCGTACTTGAGATGCAGCCAGTCCATGAAGCGCTGCTGGCCGTCCAGGATCGTGCTGAGGGGCCGGCGGCGCATCCACGCCGAGGGCGGGTCCTTCCAGACCGAGGAGAGCATCGGGTCGAGTGTGAAGGACACGAAGAGGGATACCATCACCGCAACCACGACGGTGATGCCGAACTGGTAGAAGAACTTGCCGATGATGCCGCCCATGAAGGCGACCGGCACGAATACCGCGACGATGGTGAAGGTGGTGGCCATCACCGCGAGCCCGATCTCCTCGGTCGCCTCCAGCGCCGCCTGGCGGTGGGTCTTGCCCATCTTCAGGTGGCGCACGATGTTCTCGCGCACCACGATGGCGTCGTCGATCAGCACGCCGATGGACAACGACAGCGCGAGCAGCGTGATGAAGTTGATGGTGAAGCCGAAGGCGTACATCGCGATGAAGGTCGCCAACACCGAGATCGGCAGGGTGAGGCCGGTGATCACCGTCGAGCGCCACGAGTGCAGGAAGAGGAACACGATCAGGATGGTGAGCAGCGCACCCTCGATGATCGTGTGTTTCACGTTGTCCACAGAGTCGCGGATGAACTCCGACTGGTCGAAGCTCACCTCGAGAGTGACGTCCGGCGGAAGCGTCTTCTTCAGGTCCTCGATGTTCTTCCTCACCGCTCCCGCCATCTCGATCGTGTTGGCGCCGCGCGTTTTGCGGATCTGGATGGAGACGCCGCGCTTGCCGTTCACGGTGGCAAGCGAGGTCTCCTCGCGCTGGGTGTCGCGGATGTCGGCGAGCTGGCCGAGCGTGACGGCCGACGTGGTGGTCCCGCTGCCTCGCCGCGCGACGATGATGCGCTCGAAGTCGAGCGGGTTCTTCAGCTTTCCCTGCACGCGCACCACGCGCTCGCTCTTGTCGGAGACCAGCGTGCCCGCGGGCGCGTCCATGTTCTCCACACGAACCGCCTGGATGATCTGGTCGATGCCCACGCCGTAGGCGGCCATCATCTCGGGCTTCAGCCGGATCGCGAGCTCGCGCTGCACCGATCCGTTTACCTCGATGTTGCCCACGCCCTGCGCGCCCTGCAGGCGCTTCACCACCAGGAGCTCGGCCAGGTCGGAGACCTCGCGCAGGCTGCGCACGGCGGAGCGCATCGACAGGTACAGGACCGGCTGGTCGTTGTCGTTGTCGGCGCGCGAGACCGTGGGCTCGCCCACATCGCGGTTGAATTGCCGGCGCGCATCGGCCACCTTGTCGCGCACGTCCTGGATCGCGGTCTTGATGTCGATGTCGAGCTGGAACTCGGCCACCACCCACGAAAAGCCCAGCGCCGAGCCCGAGCGGATCGTCTTGATGCCGCTCACCGTATTCACCGCTTCCTCGACGCGGCGAGTGACCTCCCGCTCGACCGCTTCGGCCGAGGCGCCCGGGTAGGGCGTGCGCACCACCGCGACCGGGATGCTGATGTCGGGCATCTGCTCGATCGACAGGCGCTGGTACGAGAAGATGCCGAGGATCATGATCGCGGCCATCACCATGGTCGCGAACACGGGGTTGTTGATCGAGACGCGCGTGAACCACATGGCCCTGCCCTCCCAGGCTTGGCGGTGCTCTAGGCCGCTTTGGCCGGTGACTTCACGATCGCTTTGGCGCCGGCCTTGAGACCTTCGGCCTTCACGGTGATCACCGGCACGCCGCGCTCGAGCCCTTCCTTGACGGTCACCACGCCGCGCTCGGCGTTGGCCGCGCCCAGCACCACCAGGCGGCGCTCGACCTTGCCGCCCTTCAATACGTGTACGAAGCTCTGGCCGCCTTCCCGGATCACCGCCGCCGCCGGGATCACATCGACCGCGGAGCCCGCGGCGGTGGCGAGCGTGCCGTTGGCGAACATGCCGCCCTTGAGCGCACCGTCGCCGTTGGCGAGCGTCGCGAATACCGAGATCGAGCGCGAGCCCGCTTCCGCCGAGGGGTTCACCCGCTCGATCTTCCCGGCGAAGTGCCGGCCCTGGAAGCCGTCGACCTGGAACGAGATCTCCTGGCCGACCTTCACGAACGGAATCTCGCTTACCGGCACCTGCGCCTCGAGCTCCATGCGCGAGAGGTCGACGATCTGCGCCACCGGCATGTCGGGCGAGACCTTGTCGCCCTGATTCACCCAGCGCTTGGCGACGATGCCCGCGAAGGGTGCGCGCACCTGCGCATCGTCCACCGCGCGCTGCGTGATCGCGCCTTGCGAGGTGGCGCTCCTGAGATTCGCCTCGGCGACCTCGACCGAGTTGGCGACGCTGTCGTAGGCGTTCTGCGAGATGAACGACTTCTCCAGCAGCGCCTTGTTGTTGGCCCGGTTCTTGTTCGCGAGGTCGAGCCGCGCGCGCGCCTCCGCGACCGCGGCCATCTGCGCATCGTGGCGAGCCTTGAGGTCCGCGGTGTCGAGGGATACCAGGGGGAAACCGGCGGGCACGGCCTGGCCTTCCTGCACGTGGACCCGCGCCACCTCCGCGGGAACCTTGGAGCGCACTGTCGCCTGCAGCAGCGGCTTCATCGTTCCCGACACCGGGATCGTGCGGCCGAGCGGCTCCGACTTGAGCTCCGCCAGGTCGCCAGGGGCGAACTCGTAGGTTCGGTCCGCGTCGGCCTTCTTTTCGGGCTCCTTGTTGGCCTGGCTCACGCGCAAGCCGAGGAGCGAGCCGCCGATCGCGAGCACGGTCAACAGCGCAAGGAGCGGTTTGGTGAAACGCCGGGGCGTAGACCGCGCGAGCGCGGCGGACGGCTGGAGCTGGGGAGTCATTGGCGGGCTTTTCAGGGTTCGTTCTCCTGCCCGTTGGATGCCGGGGGATGGCCTTCTGGATTCGAAAGGCTCTCGAATGGAACGGATTATAGGTCGCGTCACCGGCAAACCGGTTGCCGCTTGTTACGCGGGAGCCGCGCCAACTATTACCGCGGGATCCCACGCGGCGGCGGCCTGCGCGAGGATTCCGGCCGCGCTGCCGCCCTGCGTCGCCGGCTGGCGGAGGAAGGCAAGCGCGCGGCGCAGCGTTTCAATGGCGTCTTCGGGCCGCACGGCCGGCGCCCGGGTCTGCTTGGAGAGCTTCTCGCCGCGCTCGTTGATGACGACCGGTACGTGCAGGTATCGCGGCGTGGGATAGCCCAGGCGGCGCTGCAGCGCCACCTGCCGTGGCGTGGACCAGAGCAGGTCGGCGCCGCGCACGACATCGGTGATCGCCTGGTCGGAGTCGTCCACCACGACCGCCAGCTGGTAGGCGTGCAAGCCGTCGCGACGCTTGACGACGAAATCGCCGACGTGGCGTTCGAGGTGCTGCTCGATGGCGCCTTGCACACGATCGTGGAACACGACGTGCGTCCCGGAAACGTCGAAGCGCTCGGTCGCAACCTCGGCTCCGAGTCCGAGGCGGCGGCACGTCCCGGGATAGATGACGCCTTCGGGACCGAGGAGGCCCGAGTCCGAGATCTCGCGCCGCGAACACTTGCACCGGTACGTCGCGCCGAGGGTGCGCAAGCGCGCAGCCGCATCCTCATAGAGTGCGGTGCGGCGGCTTTGCCAGACAACCTCTCCATCCCAATGCAGGCCGAATGCCTCGAGGGTGCGCAGGATGTCGTCTGCCGCGCCCTCCATCGTCCTCGGCGTGTCGGCGTCCTCGATGCGCACCAGCCACTCGCCGCCCACGGCTCGCGCGTCGAGCCAGCTCGCGACGGCCGCCACCAGTGAGCCGAAGTGCAGTGGGCCGGTCGGCGAGGGCGCGAATCGGCCGCGATACTTCACGAAAGCAGTTCGGCCGCCACCAGCGGGTCCTCGAGGCGCTGGGAGAACCACTTGAGCGCCTTGCCTTCCTGGCCCGGGCGCCACGCCACCTGCAGCTCGGTGGCAGGGCGCGTGGCCTCGACGGCCAGGACCCGCAAGCGCCCCGCGGCCGCCTCGCGTTCGGCGATCCAGCGCGGCACGAATCCCACCCCCAGGCCGGCCACGAGCGCTGCCGCCTTCGCCTCCAGGGACGGGACCGTGAGGACGTCCTGTCCGGAAAGCAGTCCCACGGTGCGCGGCGGCAGCAGGCGCGAGCTGTCGGCGATGCTCACCGCGCGATGCTCCCGGATCGCGCCGGCCGAGAGGGGTTGCGGTTCGCCGCAGATCGGGTGGAACGGGGCGGCTACGAAGCGCATCTCCGCGCGGCCCAGGACCCGGGTGGAAAAACTGCGTCCGGCGGGGGCGTCGCCGGTGGCGCCGATGCCGAGGTCGGCCCGTCCGGCGGCAAGCGCATCCCAGACGCCGCCCAGGACCTCGTGGGAGATGCGCAGCCGCGTGCCGCTCGCCTGACCGTAGAACTCGGCGACCATTCCGTAGAGCTTCTCGATGCCGATCAGGGTATCCACTGCGATTCGTAGCTCCGATTCCCATCCCTTGGCGACCTGCTGCACCCGGCATTCGAGATCGGCCGCGGCCTGCAACAGCCGGCGTCCCTCGGTAAGCAACTCGCGCCCCGCTCCGGTCAGCACCGCGCGGTGCCCGCCGCGATCGTACAGCTCGACCCCCAATCCCTCCTCGAGCTGGCGCACGGAGTAAGTGATTGCTGACGGCACCCGGTGCAACTCGTTGGCGGCCGAGGCGAACGACCCCTTGCGATCGATCGCGTCCAGGACCTGCAGGGCTTCGAGGGATAGCCTCATGTTCTGAAAAATTGACTAAGATGGTCAGTATTCTCCGCTGGAAGTAGAAAAAGTCCAGCTCTATCATAGGAATCATCATTCAATAGCGAAGAAGGAAAAGGCCATGACCGAAGTCCGCCGCAGCCAGGAAAGGGGCCATGCCGAGCACGGCTGGCTCGACTCCTTCCACAGCTTTTCCTTCGCCGACTACCGCGACCCGATGCACATGGGATTCGGGGCGCTGCGCGTCATCAACGAGGACCGCGTCCAGCCCGCTCGCGGCTTCGGTACGCACAGCCACCGCGACATGGAGATCATCAGTTACGTGCTCGACGGCGGTCTCGCGCACAAGGACTCCATGGGTAACGGCTCGGTGATCCGCCCGGGCGACGTGCAGCGCATGAGCGCGGGTACGGGCGTGGCGCACAGCGAGTACAACGCCTCGGAGCGCGACCCGGTCCATTTCCTGCAGATCTGGATCGAGCCCAACGTGCGCGGCATCGAGCCGAGTTACGAGGAGAAGCGTTTCGAGCCGGCGCAGAAGCGCGGCCGGTTGCGCCTCATAGCTTCGCCGGACGGCCGCGAGGGGTCGGTCACCATCCATCAGGATGCGAACCTCTATGCCGCGCTGCTGGACGGCGCCGAGGCGGTCGCGCACGTCCCGCGGCAAGGCCGGCGCACCTACGTTCACGTGGTTCGTGGCGGAGTAACCGTCAACGGGAAGCCCCTCGAGGCAGGCGATGCGTTGAAGCTTTCCGGAAGCGACGTGGTGCGGCTGGAGAAAGCCCGCGACGCCGAAGTGCTGCTATTCGACCTGGCGTGATCCACGCTGCCTTCGACAAGGAGAACAAAATGAATCCGAACACAATCAACGCCGCGGCGCTCGTCGGCCGCATCCTGCTCGCCGCGATCTTCGTGATCTCCGGGTACAACAAGATCGCCGGCTTCGAGGGGGTCGCGGGCTACATCGCCTCGAAGGGCCTGCCGATGCCGCAGGTGCTCGCCGCGCTCACCGTCGCGCTCGAGCTGGGCGGCGGGTTGCTGCTCGTGATGGGCTACCGCGTACGCCTGGTCGCGATCCTCTTCTTCCTCTGGCTCATCCCGACGACGCTCATCTTCCACAAGTTCTGGGGCATCGACGCCGCGCAGGTGCAGAACCAGATGAACCACTTCCTGAAGAACGTCTCCATCATGGGCGCGATGCTCCTCATCGCCGCATTCGGCGCCGGCGCCTGGAGCCTGGACGACAGGCGATGAGCGCCGTCCTCGAGAAGGACCGCGTCGTCGAGCGCGTGGTGAATTCGCAGGAGGCGCCGGTGGGGACGTTCACCGTGCGGCGTGCGCTCCCGGATCGCCAGCGCCATTCGGTGGGGCCTTGGGTGTTCCTCGACCACTTCGGGCCGTTTCGCGTCCAGCCCGGACAGGACGGCGTCGGAGCGCATCCGCACGCCGGCATCGAGACGGTGACTTACCTGCTGTCGGGTCGCCAGGAGCATCGCGACTCCGCCGGCCACACCGGCATCGTGAGCGCGGGCGGCGCGCAATGGATGACGGCGGGACGCGGCATCGTCCACGCCGAAAGCTCGCTCGCCGAGACCGAGGAAGAGCGGACCGCGCACGGCATCCAGCTGTGGACGTCGCTGCCGCGCGCGTTGAAGCTGATGGAGCCGCGCTACCAGCGGATCGACGCAGCCTCGATTCCGACGACGGTGTCGGAAGGCGTGCGCGTGCGCACCATCGGCGGCACGCTCGACGGTGACACCGGTCCCGCGCAGGTGCTGATGCCGCTCGTGCTCGCCCACGTGTCCCTCGATGCGGGCGCGCGTTTCGAGGCGGCGGTCGATGCGGGCTTCGAACTCGCGGCTTACGTGCTCGAGGGAAGCGGCCGCTTTGGCCCCGAGAAGGTTGCCGCGAGCGTGGGCGAGCTGGTCCTGTTCAGCGCAGGCGACCGCGTGAGCATCGCCAACGACTCGCCGGGCGCGGTAGAGCTGATGCTGCTCGGTGGCGCGCCGGCGGAGGGTCCGCTCGTCTTCCACGGCCCGTTCGTGATGAACAACGTCGAGCAGGTGCGCGCCGCCGAGATCGACTACCGTACAGGCCGCATGGGTACGATAAAGAGTTGAGGCCAGGGGCCGCATAGCCTGCGGCTATCGCACGAATTGGAATATTTCATTGGCCGGCGGAACCGCATTCGGCGATGCTGTCCAACCCAGCAACACCCCGGTGGAGGCGTGAATGGCGGTCGTCGAGCTCACGAAGGAAAATTTCGAACAGGTGGTGACGTCCAATGCCACCGTAGTCGTGGACTACTGGGCGCCGTGGTGCGGTCCGTGCCGCGGTTTCGCGCCGGTGTTCGAGAAAGTCTCGGAGCAGCATCCCGACGTGGTGTTCGCCAAGGTGAACACCGAGGAGGAGCAGGAGATCGCGGCCCACTTCCAGATCCGCTCCATCCCGACGCTCATGGTGTTCCGCGAGCAGATCATCGTCTTCTCGCAGCCCGGCGCGCTGTCGCAGGGCCCCTTCGAGCAGGTGGTGTCCAAGGCGAAGGCGCTCGACATGGACGAGGTGCGCAAGCAGATCGGTGACCAGCCTGCCGAGGAGGGTGCCCAGCCTTCGGCCTGACCGGATTGAATTAAGCTTCGGGGGCCATGCGCTTTGCCTCGAAGCTGGTCGAAGGCCGCCTCATCCGGCGCTACAAGCGCTTCCTCGCCGACATCCAGCTCGGCGGCACCGTCGTCACCGCCGCCTGCCCCAACACCGGTTCGCTGATGGGCTGCTGCGAGGCGGGCAGCCGCGTCTGGCTTTCCGAAAGCGACCGCGCGACACGCAAGTACCGGCACACGTGGGAGATCGTCGAGGTCGGCGAGGTGATGGTCGGCATCAACACCGGGCTGCCGAACGCACTCGTGGCCGAGGCGATCGCCGACGGCACCATCGCCGAGCTTGCGGGCTACTCGACGGTGCGCCGCGAGGTCGCCTACGGCGAGGAGAGGAGCCGCGTGGACGTGGTGCTGGAAGGCGGCACGCGCGCGGATTGCTATGTCGAGGTGAAGAACGTGACCGCGGCCGCCTCGAAGGGCGTGGCGCTGTTCCCCGACTGCGTGAGCGAGCGCGGATCGAAGCACCTGCGCGAGCTGATCCGGTTGAAGGCACGGGGCCTGCGGCCGGTGCAGATGTACTGCGTTCAGAGGGGTGACGTGAAGGAGGTGCGTCCCGCCGACGGAATCGACCCCGAGTACGGACGCATGCTGAGGGAGGCGATCGCCGCGGGCGTGGAAGTGCTCGCCTATCGCGCAAGGATCTCGACGACCGAGGTGCGCCTCGCCGAGCGCATTGCGGTGGTGTGCCCCTGAGCGCCTAGTCCGGCGCCTTTTCCTTCAGCTTCGCCACACCCTTCGGCGCCTTCGAGCCCGACAACAGCACCATCATCGCCTCGCCGTCTTCCTTCCACGAGGAGACTGCGTCGCGCACGATCTCGACGAAGGTCTCGAACTGGTCGGGATGCGCCTCGAGGAGCCCGTCGATGTGGTCGTAGTAGATGAGGTAGCCGTCGCCGTCCACCCATTCGAGGTCGGTGAGGCACTCCTCGAGCGCGTCCCAGTTGTGGCCGAAGTCCTTGGGGAACTTGAGCGCCAGGGCCACGTGGTTGAGGAGCTGCTCCTTGCGCGCGATGTTCTTGCCGTCGATGTGGAAGAAGGCGAAGCCGGCGCGCTTGGCCGCCGCCTGCAGTGCCTTGGCCTGCGCGTGCTTCGGCGTGAACCAGACGCCTGCGCGTCCTTCCTCGAGCAACGACTCGATCGCCCCGACCGGCATGGAAGCTCCTATTCGACGATGCGGCTGAAGTGGTTGTAGTGGTCCGCGGTGTAGTAGAACTCGCCGGGAGCGCCTGAAATGATCCGTCGCGCGCCTCGCGTGCGTTCCCCGGGCGTCTTCACAGTGTATTCCCGATAGTAGCCGCGTTTCTTCTGCGGCAATATCGCCTCGCGGTTGCCGAAGACGACACCGTCGCGCGCGTAGGGGTAGGGCCCGCCCTTGCGGATGAGGGCGAGGGTCGCGCGCGCCTCGCGCGGCAGCTCCGCGATATGGATCACCCCGAGCGCCGGGGCCTCCTTCGCGACCGCCGCGGGCGTCACCAACGCGAGCCCCAGCAGGGCTGCCGCGAGGAATC
>JBDSRZ010000231.1:0-3860 GCA_039929025.1 Usitatibacter sp.
ACGAATACATCTCCGGCGCCCACCTGCGTCTCGTCGGCGAATCCGAGTTCGGTGCGCGATCCGTCCGCGCGCTCTACCCAGTTGCGCCCGACGTCTCCCGGTTCCCCACCGGCCATGCCGTAGGGCGCAATGCGCCGGTGGCCGGCGAGGATCGCGGCCGTCATCGGCTCCAGGAACCGCACGCGGCGAGTCGCTCCATTGCCCCCGTGCCAACGGCCCGCGCCGCCGCTTCCGGGGCTGATCGAGTGCGCGTCGATGCGCACCGGGTAGCGCCATTCGAGCACCTCGGGATCGGTAAGGCGCGAGTTGGTCATGTGGGCCTGCACCGTATCGGTCCCGTGGAAGCCGTCGCCCGCGCCGGTGCCGCCGGAAATCGTCTCGTAGTACTGGTAGCGGTCGTTGCCGAAGGTGAAGTTGTTCATCGTGCCGTAGGAGGCGGCCATCAGGCCCAGCGCGCCATACAGAGCGTCGGTTAGGCACTGCGACGTCTCCACGTTTCCGGCTACGGTGGCGGCGGGC
The DNA here is from genome assembly GCA_039929025.1 of Usitatibacter sp. Lineage (GTDB taxonomy): Bacteria > Pseudomonadota > Gammaproteobacteria > Burkholderiales > Usitatibacteraceae > Usitatibacter. The sequence goes on from JBDSRZ010000231.1 coordinate 520, forward strand.
GAGCGCGGATTGAGCATCGAGCCTTCGGGAATGATGACCTTCAGCGGCTTGAGGCATCCGGCGTTCAACGGAATGTCGTCATCGACCAGGGTGCGGAAGACATAGAGCACCGCGGCGAAGACGACCGCCGAAGGAGCGTTGAAGTTGCTCTCCAGTTGCGCGCTGGTGCCGGTGAAATCGATGGTAGCGCTGCGCCGGTCGCCTCCGATGGTGATCTTCACGCGGATCACCGCGCCGTTGTCCATCTCGTAGGCGAAAGCGCCGTCCTTCAGCACGCCGATCACGCGGCGCACACACTCCTCGGCGTTGTCCTGCACGTGGCCCATGTACGCGTGCACGACGTCGAGCCCGAAGTGCGCCACCATCCGCCGCAGCTCCTGCACGCCCTTTTCGTTGGCCGCGATCTGCGCACGCAGGTCGGCGATGTTCTGGTCGGGATTGCGCGCCGGATAGCGCGCCGCTCCGAGCAGCGCGCGCATCTCGGGCTCGAGCATGCGCCCGCCCTCCACCAGCTTCACGTTGTCGAGGAGCACGCCCTCCTCCTCGATCGTCTTCGAGAAGGGCGGCATCGAGCCCGGGGTGATGCCGCCGATGTCGGCGTGGTGGCCTCTAGACCCCACGTAGAACAAGACACGACCCTCGTCGAACACCGGCGTGATGACCGTTACATCCGGCAGATGGGTGCCGCCATTGTAGGGGTCGTTCAGGACATACACGTCTCCCGGCTTCATCTTCCCGGCGTTCTTGCGGATCACCGTCTTGATGCTCTCGCCCATGGAGCCGAGGTGGACCGGCATGTGCGGCGCATTGGCGATCAGGTTGCCTTCGGCGTCGAAGAGCGCGCACGAGAAATCGAGGCGTTCCTTGATGTTCACCGAGTACGCGGTCTGCGCAAGGCGCACGCCCATCTGCTCGGCGATCGACATGAAGAGGTTGTTGAATACCTCGAGCATCACCGGATCGGCGCGCGTGCCCAGCGCATAGCGCGCGGCGCGAGCGACCGTGCGCTCCAGGACCAGGTGGTCCTGGTCCGTCACCCGTGCTTGCCACTCGGGCTCGACGACGGTGGTGGCGTTGCGCTCGGCGATGATCGCTGGGCCCGGGATCAGCTGCCCGGGTGCGAGAGCGTCGCGCAGGTAGACGGGCGTATCGTGGCTGGCGCCGCCGGAGATCATCGGGACGAATGCTTGGGCCCCGGCCTTCGCCGGGGCTACGGCCACCGCGGCCGTCGGCGCCACGTCGGTCTCCGCCGTCGCTTTCCCGACCGCCTCAGCCGATACCGCCTCGGCAATCAGGGCGCGGCCGGGCATGAGGAAGCTGAAGCGGCTGCCGTAGAGGTGCTCGAACTCGGCGCGCATTTCCGCCACGGATGTGAGCGGCACGATGAGCGCCGTGTCGGTGCCGTCATACTTGAGATGCACGCGGCGCTCGACCCGCTCGAGCTCTGCCCCCTGCTCCTCGATCTCGGCCACGCACTGCCGCGCCAGCCGCTCGGCGGTCTCGACCAGCAGGTCGATGCCCTCGTCGAGGCGCCGCTCGATGGCGGTCTCGTGCATCGCGCGTACCTGGGCGAGCCCCATGCCGTAGGCCGAGAGCACGCCGGCGAGCGGATGGATGTAGACCCGCTTCATGCCGAGCTCGTCGGCCACCAGGCAGGCGTGCTGGCCACCCGCGCCACCGAAGCAGGCAAGGGTGTACTCGGTCACGTCGTGGCCGCGCTGCACCGATATGAACTTGATCGCGTTGGCCATGTTCGCAACCGCGATACGCAGATAGCCTTCCGCGACCGCCTCGGGCGACTGCGGCATGCCGGTGCCCACGGCGATCTGCGCCGCCAGGCCGGCGAACTTGTGGCGCACCACCTCGTCGTCGAGCGCCTCGTCGCCGTTGGGGCCGAACACCTTCGGAAAGTAGCGCGGCTGGATCTTCCCCAGCATCACGTTGCAATCGGTGACCGTGAGCGGGCCACCGCGCCGATAGCAGGCCGGACCCGGGTTCGCGCCCGCGGAGGCGGGGCCGACGCGCTGGCGCTGCCCGTCGAAGGAAAGGATCGAGCCGCCGCCCGCGGCGATGGTGTGGATCGACATCATCGGCGCGCGCATCCGCACGCCCGCTACCTGGGTCTCGAACTCGCGCTCGAGCTCGCCCGCGTAGTGGGAGACATCGGTCGAGGTGCCGCCCATGTCGAAGCCAATCACCTTGCCGAAGCCGGCGCCCTCGGCCGTGCGCACCATGCCGACGATGCCACCCGCGGGCCCGGACAGGATCGAGTCCTTGCCCTGGAAGCGGTGCGCGTCGGTCAAGCCCCCGTTGGACTGCATGAACATCAGACGCGGACCCTCTCCCCGGCCCTGTCCCAAGGGAGAGGGAGAGGGAGAGGGAGAGGGAGAGGGAGAGGGAGAAATGTGTTGTCTACCTCCCCTTTGAGAGAGGGTCAGCTCCGACGAGACCTGGTCAACGTAGCGCCGCAATATCGGCGAGAGATAGGCGTCCACCACCGTCGTGTCGCCGCGCGAGACGATCTTCATCAGCGGGCTCACCTCGTGGGAGGCGGAGACCTGCTCGAAGCCGGTACGGCGCGCAAGCTCCGCGACCCGCGCCTCGTGCGCCGGGAAGCGGTAGCCGTGCATGAAGACGATGGCGATGGACCGGAAGCCCTCGGCCCGGGCGGCCGCGAGGTCGCGCGCCACGGATTTCTCGTCGAGCGGCGTCACCACCTCGCCGCGGGCGGCGACGCGCTCGTCCACCTCGACCACCTTGCGATAGAGCAGCTCCGGAAGCCGGATGTTGCGGTCGAAGATCCGCGGTCGATTCTGGTAGGCGATACGCAACTGGTCGCGGAAGCCGCGCGTGATGAAGAGCACCGTGGGCTCGCCCTTGCGCTCGAGGAGCGCATTGGTGGCCACCGTCGTGCCCATCTTCACCGCCTCGATCTCCGCGACCGGGATGGGGTGCCCCTCGGGCACCTCGAGCAGGTGGCGGATGCCGGCAATGGCTGCGTCACGGTATTGCTCGGGGTTTTCCGACAGCAGTTTGTGGGCGACGAGCGAGCCATCGGGCTTGCGCGCGACGATGTCGGTGAAGGTCCCGCCGCGGTCGATCCAGAATTGCCAGCGATTGGCTGCCATGGTCAATTTTGACACGCGCTATCGCGTTTGTTAGCTTCGGTCCACACCCAAGGAGAAAACCATGAAGCTTTCCCAGGCTTTGGCAGCCGCCTTCGCCCTCGCCGCCACCGCGGCCTATGCCCAGACCAAATGGGACATGCCCACCGCGTATGCGCCCACGAACTTCCACACCGAGAACATCATCCAGTTCATCGCCGACGTCGACAAGGCGAC
>JBDSRZ010000232.1:0-3771 GCA_039929025.1 Usitatibacter sp.
GTTGGCGCCCTCGAGCGTGAGCTGGTACTGGGTGCGGCTCACGCGGTCCTCGATGGTGAGGTCCTGCACCGGCTGCATGAAGAGCTGGATCGAATCCTGCCGCGCCACGCGCTCTTTCAGCCGGTCGATCACCACGCTCATGCGGTCGCGCTTGCCGTGGGGTTTCAGCTGGATCAGCAGGCGTCCCGCGTTGGGCGTGATGTTGGTGCCGTCCACCCCGATGAAGGACGAGACGTTCTCGACCGCCGGGTCCTCCAGGATCAGGCCGGCGAGCGAACGGCTGCGCTCCGACATCGAGCTGAACGAGGTCGCGTGGGGCGCTTCCGACACCGCCTGGATGAGGCCGGTGTCCTGCAACGGGAAGAAGCCCTTCGGGATCAGGAGGTAGAGCAGCGCCGTGAGCACGACGGTCACGAGGAAGACGATCATCGTGAGCGCCTGGCGGGCGAGCACCCAGATGAGGGCCTCGTCGTATTTCTTCACCAGGCGATCGAACATCTCGCCGCTCTTCCTGAAGAAGCGGCCCTGCTTTTCCGGCGGCGTGTGCTTGAGGAGCCGCGCCGCCATCATCGGGGTCAGCGTGAGCGACACGAAGGCGGAGATGAGGATCGCGACCGCGAGCGTCACCGCGAACTCGCGGAACAGGCGCCCGACCACCTCGCCCATGAAGAGGAGCGGGATCAGCACCGCCACCAGCGAGAAGGTGAGCGAGATGATGGTGAAGGCGATCTGCCTGGAGCCCTTGAGCGCCGCCTCCATCGGGCTCTCGCCTTCCTCCACGTAGCGGGCGATGTTCTCGATCACCACGATCGCGTCGTCGACCACGAAACCGGTGGCGATGGTGAGCGCCATGAGGGTGAGGTTGTTGATGCTGAACCCCATGAAATACATGATGCCGAAGGTGCCGATGAGCGAGAGCGGCACCGCGGCGGCCGGGATCAGCGTGGCGCTGGCGCTCCTCAGGAACACGAAGATCACCGCCACCACCAGCACCACGGCGAGCATCAGCTCGAATTGGGTGTCGCGCACCGAGGCGCGGATCGTGACCGTGCGGTCGGTGAGGAGCTGCGTCTCGATGGCGCCGGGCAGCGCCGCGGTGAGTGCCGGCAAGAGCCCCTTCACGCGATCCACCACCTCGATCACGTTGGCCCCGGGCTGGCGCTGCACGTTGACGATGATGGCGGGGATGTCGTTCATCCACGCGGCCAGCCGCGCGTTCTCGGCGTCCTCCACCACGTCGGCGATGTCGGCGAGGAAGATGGGCGCGCCGTTCTTGTACGCCAGAACGATCCGCTTGTACTCCTCGGGGCTCCTCAGTTGGTCGTTGGCGTCGATGGTGAAGGCGCGCGCCGGGCCGTCGAAGCTGCCCTTTGCCTGGTTCACGTTGGCCGCGCTCACCGCGCTACGGATCTCTTCCATCGAGAGTCCGGCCGAGGCGGCGGCACGCGGATTCACCTGCACGCGCACCGCGGGGCGCTGCCCGCCGGACAGCGTCACCAGGCCCACGCCCGGGACCTGCGAGATCTTCTGCGCGAGTCGCGTATCGACCAGGTTCTGCACCTGCGTCATCGGCATCGTCTTCGAGGTGATTGCGAGCGACAGGATCGGCGCGTCGGCGGGATTCACCTTGCTGTAGATCGGTGGCGAGGGCAGGTCGCTCGGCAGGAAATTGGAGCCGGCGTTGATCGCCGCCTGAACCTCCTGCTCGGCGCTATCGAGAGCGATCTGCAGATCGAACTGCAGCGTGATCACCGAGGCACCGCCGGAGCTGGTGGAAGACATCTGCTTCAAGCCCGGCATCTGGCCGAACTGGCGTTCGAGCGGCGCGGTGATGCCGGAGGTCACCACGTCCGGGCTCGCGCCCGGGTAGAGCGTGACGACCTGGATGGTCGGGTAATCGACCTGCGGCAGCGCCGAGAGCGGCAGCTGGCGGTAGGCCACCCAGCCCGCCAGCAGGATCGCGACCATGAGCAGCGCTGTGGCGACCGGCCGCAGGATGAAGAGGCGTGACGGGTTCACCGCTGCGGCATACCGCTTTCGCGCGCCTCGCGGCGCTTGCGGAATTCCTCGCGCTGCTCGGGCGTCATGCTCTCCAGGCGCTTGCGCATGAACTCCTTGCGCTCCTCCGGCGACATGCCCTGGAGCTTCCTGCGTATCTCCTCGCGCTTGCCATCCTCGCCGGCTGCGGGCGGTGCGTCGGTGGGTGCGGCGGAAGGCCGCTGTTGCGGCGGGCCTTTGCCCGCAGGCGCGGCAGGTGCTCCCGACGCAGGCGCGGCAGGTGCTCCCTCTGCCTTGGGAGAGGGCTGGGGAGAGGTTTGCGTCGCACCTGTCGCGGGCTCGCCGCCCTCGCGCTGCTTGCGCGATTCGCGTTTGCCCTCGCCACCGCGGCCGCCCGCACCTGAGGCTCCTCCGGGCCGCTGGCCCGCGCCGGGTTGCGTCACCTCGACCTTCGCGCCCTCGCGGATGCGATCGACGCCATCGGTGATCACGCGCTCGCCCGCCTGCAGCCCGGACTCGATGGCGATCAGCGCGCCTTCGGCGGGCCCCGTCACCACTGGCCGGATGGTGACGGTGTTGTCGTCCTTCACGACGTAGACGATCGTGCCTTGCGCGGCGCGCTGGATCGCGGCCGAGGGCACGGCGATCACGGCCTTCCTCACGTCCACCAGCATGCGCACGTTCACGAACTGGTTGGGGAAGAGCTTGCCTTCCTTGTTGGGGATCTCGGCCTTGAGGCGCACGGTGCCGGTGGTCACGTCGATCTGGTTGTCGGTGGTGATGAGCGTGCCCTTGGCGAGCACCGCCTTCTGCTCGCGGTCCCAGGCTTCGACCACAGGTTTGTCGCCGGCGCCGAGGCGCGCGAGCACGCGCGGCAGGCTGTCCTGCGGAATGGTGAAGACCAGGCCCATTGGATCGACCTGCGTGATGACGGCGATGCCGGTGGCATCGGAGCCGCGCACCATGTTGCCGGCGTCGACCTGCCGCAGGCCCGTGCGCCCGGCGATGGGGGCCGTGATGCGCGTATACGAGAGCTGCAGCTTGGCGTTGTCCACCTGCGCCTGCCCGACCTTCACCGTACCTTCGAGCTGGCGCACCAGCGCCGCCTGCTGGTCGACCTGCTGGGTCGCGATCGAGTCCTGCTCGAGGAGCTTCCTGTAGCGCTCGAGGTCGAGGCGCGCGTTGTTGAGCTGTGCCGCATCGCGGGCGAGCTGGCCTTCGGTCTGCGCGAGCGCCACCTGCAACGGTACCGGATCGATCTGCGCGAGCACGTCGCCCTGCTTCACCAGCTGCCCCTCGGTGAAGAGCACGCTCTGCAGCTGGCCGTCGACGCGCGGCTTCACCGTCACCGTGCGAAGCGCCGTGGCGGTGCCGAGCGCGGTCTGCACGATATTGATGTCGGCGGGGCGTGCGGCAACCGCTTGCACGGGCTGCGCGCGGTTCGGATCGAAGCCTGCGGGCCCGCCGCGCCGGCCGCCCTTGCCGGCCTTGCCATCCTTGCCAGCGCTCGCCGGGGTGGCCGCGGGATCGCTCGGTCCCCAGATCCACCAGGCGCCGGCCGCCATCAGCGCGATCATCACGGCGATGACGGCGGGATACACCCAGCGCCGCCGGGGGTGGGCGATTTCGCTCGGATGGGGGTCGGGAGGAGGGACGCTCATTCAGTCTTCTTCTTGGAATCCATCATTGGAGCAGACTTTTCCGACCTGGTTGCTGCGGAAGGTGAATCGAAATGTAACTCACGCTTGAACGCTGTCGTCCCCGTGAAGGCGG
>JBDSRZ010000233.1:0-2645 GCA_039929025.1 Usitatibacter sp.
AATCGAGCCCGTTTTGCATGCGCGTTACGACCAACGCATTTCAGGGGAGACAACATGAAGAAGATCGCATTGCTTTTCGCCGCGCTGCTGGCTTATGCCGGCATGGCGCTGGCCGCCGTGAACATCAATTCCGCCACGCGGGAACAGCTCGAGGCCCTCAACGGTATCGGTCCGGTGAAGGCCCAGGCCATCATCGATTACCGCAAGAAGAACGGCAGCTTCAAGGCACTCGAGGACATCAAGAAGGTGGACGGCGTCGGGGACGCCACCTTCGACAAGATCCGCGGCGACATCGCCCTTTCCGGCACGACCGTAGTGCCCAAGACGCAGAGCGCGCCGAAGGCAGCGCCGGCTCCCAAGGCTACGCCGACGCCCGCCCCCAAGTCCGAGCCCGCATCCAAGGCCGCCGAGAAGAAAGCCGCGGACAAGAAGAACGAGGACGCGAAAGCGGCCGCCGAGAAGAAGGCCGCGGACAAGAAAGCCGCCGCGGACAAGAAAGCCGCCGCGGACAAGAAAGCCGCCGCCGACAAGAAAGACGCGAAGAAGGACGAGGAGAAGAAGAAGTAAGCTTCGGATTGCCACTGCGCCCAGGGCCCCGCCGCGCGCGGGGCCTTTCGTTTAGCCACGGAAGATGAAGAAGACTCTCGAGGAATTCGTCGGCAACACCCCGCTCGTGCGCCTGCAGCGCATTCCGGGGGCCGGCTCCAACGTGTTGCTCGCGAAGCTCGAGGGCAACAACCCGGCGGGCTCGGTGAAGGACCGGCCGGCGCTGTCGATGATCCTCGGCGCCGAGCGCCGCGGCGAGATCAAGGCGGGCGACACGCTGATCGAGGCGACCAGCGGCAACACCGGCATCGCGCTCGCCATGGTCGCCGCGATGCGCGGCTACCGGATGGTTCTGGTGATGCCGGAGCATCTGTCGGTGGAGCGCCGCCAAACGATGGCGGCGTTCGGTGCGCAATTCGTCCTCACGCCGGAGAAGGGCGGCATGGAGCTCGCCCGCGACACCGCCGAGCGCATGCGCGACGCGGGCGAGGGCGTGATCCTCGATCAGTTCGCCAATCCCGACAACCCGCTCGCACACTACACCGGCACAGGCCCGGAGATCTGGCGCGACACCGAGGGTCGCATCACCCACTTCGTGGCCACCATGGGGACCACGGGCACGATCATGGGATGCTCTCGATATCTCAAGGAGAAGAACCCGACGGTCCAGGTCATCGGCGTGCAGCCCGCGCCGGGAGCCCAGGTACCCGGCATCCGCAAGTGGCCCGAGGAGTACCTGCCGAAGATCTTCGAGCGCTCGCGCATCGACCGCGTGATCGAGGTCACGCAGCCGGAAAGCGAGGAGATGGCGCGGCGCCTCGCGCGCGAGGAGGGGATTTTCGCCGGCATCTCGTCGGGTGGGGGGCTCGCCGCGGCGATGAAGGTGAGCGCGGAGGTGCGGGACGCGGTGATCGTGCACATCGTGTGCGATCGCGGCGACCGCTATCTCTCCACCGGCGTCTTCCCCGGCTGACCGCGAATGGACCCGATCCTGGTGTTCGACATCGAGACGGTCCCCGACGTCGAGGGGCTGCGCAAGCTCTGGGCGCTGGGGCCCGAGGTGAGCGAGACGGGCGTGGTCGACCTGGTCTCCCAGCGGCGCCGCCAGGCGACCGGCAATGACTTCCTGCCGCCGCACCAGCAGCGGGTGGTCGCGGTGTCGTGCGTGCTGCGAAGCAACGAGGGGATCCGCGTCTGGTCGCTCGGTTCGGCGCAGGATGCCGAGCCGCAGATCATCCAGCGGTTCTTCGACGGCATCGAGAAATACACCCCCCAGCTGGTGTCGTGGAACGGCAGCGGCTTCGACCTGCCGGTGCTGCACTACCGCGCGCTGATCCATGGCATCCCGGGCTGCTGCTATTGGGACCAGGGCGAGAACGACCGCGAGTTCAAGTTCAACAACTACCTGAGCCGCTTCCACGCGCGCCACACCGATTTGATGGATGTCATCGCCGGCTACCAGAATCGCGCCTGGGCGCCGCTCCACGAGGTGGCCCAGCTCTGCGGGCTGCCCGGCAAGCTCGGCATGGACGGCTCGCAGGTCTACGACGCGTTCAAGCGCGGCGAGGTCGCGGCGATCCGCGACTATTGCGAGACGGATGTCGCCAACACCTACCTTCTCTTCCAGCGCTTCCAGCTGATCCGCGGGGCGCTCGATGCCGCGGCTTACGAGAAGGAAGTGGCGCTATTCCGCGCGTTCCTCGCCGAGCAGCAGGCGCCCCACTGGAAGGAATTCGCCGCCGCGTGGAAGTAAGATCGCCACCGTCGCGCTCATTTCCTGAACGGTGAGCGGTCGTTCAGCTCGTCGAGGTAGCCGGCGATCTGCGCGCCCTCCCGCTCGAGGTATTCATCCACCGTCTTGTTGAACGCCGGGTGGGCGAGCCAGTGGAAGGAGCGCGTCGCCTCGGGCAGGAAGCCGCGCGCGTGCTTGTGCTCGCCCTGGGCGCCGCCTTCGAAGAGCGCGATGCCGCGTTCGATGCAGAACTCGATCGCCTGGTAGTAGCACGCCTCGAAGTGCAGGCCCGGAACGTACTCGGTCGCACCCCAGTAGCGGCCGTAGAGCGCATGCGGGCCGTAGAGGTCGAGCGCCGCCGCGATCG